>DATBBL010000321.1:0-10322 GCA_036271015.1 Acidimicrobiia bacterium | reverse complement strand
CGGCGCAGTTCGCCGAGGTGCTCGAAGACCGTCATCCGGCCTTCGGGATTGCGCGCTTTGCGGAGGGGCACGGGGCGGGTCAGGCAGGATCGGCCGGGCCACCGGGTGCGGGCGTGCCGGGCTCAGCGGTTGCCGGCTCGACCGGCGGGATGGCCGGACCGTCTGCGGCCGGGCCCGCGAGGGTCTCGGCCGGCTCCTCCTTGGGCGGCAGCATCGGGAGGGGGTCGCCGGAGGGTGGCGACGACGGCGCGTCGAACTCGGCCACGACGTCGCGCAGCTCGCTCTTCAGGTGCTGCTGCACCCGCTTGAACTCGCGGAAGCCCTTCGCAACCTGCCGGGCGATCTCGGGCATCTTTTCGGGGCCGAAGACGAGCAACGCGACCACGAGGACCACGAGGATCTCGGCCGGGCCGAGCGAGGGCATCGGGGCTTCCTTTCCGCCGGGCTGACCCGACGGACAGCCTAACCCCGCCGCGGTCTAGCTCTTCGACGGGTGTTCGTCGCCGCGGAGGTCGGCGGACGAGGTCTGGCGGTCGAGGTGACGCCGCGTGGTGCGCGTGTCGGTGTGCACCCCGGCGACCTGACGGGAGATCGCGTCGCGGAACTCGGTGAACTCACGGACCGAAGGCTCGACGTCGTCGACGTGGCGGCGGGAGGCGTACGCGACAGCTGCCGCACCGATCCCGAGGATCACCACCACCACCCAGACGGCCACCATGGACGGATGCTACTCCGGGGTCGTTCTGCGCACCAAGGCCACGAGCTGCTCGAACCAGGTGTCGTCCTCGAGGAGCACGTGCAGGTCCAGCAGGTCGTCCGGCGTGAGTGGCGGACCGGAGTGCACCTCGGCGAGCTCGGCGGGCCAGTTCCACCGCTCGTGCGGCGCGCCGGCCGACACGAGCAGGTCGACGATGCGCGGACTGGCCTCGCGGTGCACCGTCTGGTCGCATCCCGGGCACCGGAAGCGGTACGCGCTCGGCATCTCCTCGTCACTGCACACCCGGACGGTGAGGTCGTCGATCTGGAGTTGCACGTCCCCGCACGCCGGGCATTGGGCTCGGACCGTCGTCATGTCGGGCCCACCTCCCAGGAAAACTCGTGGCCCACTTGCCAGCAGCCATCGGCATGTGGGCTGGGGCACTTGAGAATCCCGGCCCGTGTGCGACGTGGGTAACAATCGGGAATGGCCACCGCCCCCATCACGTTCGCCCACCGCGGCGCCAGCGCCGACGAGCCGGAGAACACCCTCCCGGCGTTCCGCCTGGCGCTCGAGCTCGGCGCACGGGGCCTGGAGTCCGACGCCCGGCTGTCGTCCGACGGCGAGGTGGTGCTCGTGCACGGTGCCGTGGCCCGCCAGGGTTGGCGGCGCAAGCGGGTGGCGCAGACGACCGCCGCCGAGCTCGCCGAGCTCGACGTGCCCCGCCTCGCCGACCTCTACGCGGAGCTGGGCAGCGAGTACGAGCTGTCGCTCGACGTGTACGACCCGGCCGCGGGGAAGCGCGCCGTCGACGTGGCCGCGGCGGTCAACGCCACGCACCGCTTGTGGCTCTGCTCGTCGAGGCCGGCGTTGCTCGAGACGCTCGGGGCGCTGGCGCCCGACGCGCACCTCGTGCACTCGATCCGGCGCCGCAACGTGCAGGTGCCGTTGGAGCGCCACGCGGCCTGGCTGGCCGAATCGGGCATCGACGTGGTCAACATGCACCGGTCCGACTGGACCGCGGGCCTGGTGGGACTGTTCCACCGCTTCGAGGTGAAGGCCTTCGGATGGGACGCGCAGGAGGTGCGCCACCTGCGCGAGCTCCTGGCCATGGGGATCGACGCCGTCTACTCCGACCACGTCGCCCGCATGGTGGCCACCATCGGCGAGTTCAAGGTGTGACGAGCAGGGTGCGGGGAACGAGCACCCGCGGCTACATGAAGCCGATGCGGCCCGGCGGCCAGATGCGGAGGAACACGCGGCCGACGATGCTCGACTCCTTGACCGGCCCGTTCGCACGCGCGTCCTGCGAGTTGGTCCGGTTGTCGCCCATCACGAACACCTTGCCCGCGGGCACCTTGCAGCCACCGTCGGGGCTGTCGCGGTCGCAGACGAGCACCTTCGTGCCGCTGGCGTCGGTGATGTAGGGCAGCTCGGTCGGCATCGTGGTGATGGTGCCCTTGGGCAGGTAGCTCTCGTCGAGCAGCTTGCCGTCGATGCAGATGCGGTTGGTCTCGCACTGGGTGATGGTCTCGCCCGGCAGCGCGATGACGCGCTTCACCAGGTCGTCGATGCCGGCGCGGTGCCACTCCCGGTTGGGCTCGGCCGCGAACACGACGATGTCGCCGCGGTGGAGGTCGTGGAGGTCGTAGCTGAGCTTGTTGACCAGGACCCGGTCCCCCACCTCCAGCGTCGGCACCATCGACTCCGACGGGATGTAGAACGCCTGGAACAGGAAGGTCTTGATGACGATCGCGATGACGATCGCGACGACGATCAGGATCCCCCATTCGATGAAGGCGCGCTTCGAGTTGCGCTTCGTCCGGGGCGCCGGCGCGTCGCCGGCCGCGGCCGCGTCGGGATCGCCGCCCCCCGGACCGGGCCCGTCGGTCCCCCCGTACCCGTTGCCGGAGGGGGGCGGCGCGGTGCCCGATGGGGTTCCGACGACGGTGGGGGCTTCGACGTCGTCGGTCACCGAGGTTGCTCCACGGCCCCATCCTCGCAGATCCGTCGTGCCGAATCGGACGCGGGGGACGCTCGCGCGCTCACGTCGTGCCGTACCGGCGCCGGAGGCGCCCCGCCGCCTCCGCGCCGAGCTCCTTGAGGTCGGCGGGCGCTACGACTGTGGCGTCGGGTCCGAGGGCCACGAGCAACCGTTCGAGCCAGGCCGGCTCGCTGATGGCCAGCACCACCTGCCACGTCCCGTCATCGGCGCGCGTCGCCGACTCGTGGGGATGGCTCTCGACCACCCACTCGGCCGCCGGCGCGAGCCGCAGCGTCACCCGGGGATCCTCGGGCCGGGGCCGGTACACGAGGTCGCGGGCGTCGTCGTCGGCGCGTGACGCGGGGTCGAACCGCTCCCCCGTCGCGCGCACCGCCCGCACGCGGTCGACGCGGAACAGCCGCTCCGCCTGCGCTCGATGACACCAGGCGGCCACGTACCAGGCGCCGAACGCGTGGAACACCCGCCACGGGTCGATGACGCGGGTGGTCATTTCGTCGCGCGCGAAGGAGTAGTAGTCGATCTCGACGCGCTCGTCGTCGGCTTCCGCGTCCTGTAGTCGCTGCAGTTGGTCGCTGGCGCCGACGTCGACCGCGAGGCTGCCCGGCGCGCCGAGGGCGTCGTCGAGCTTCGCCAGCGCGGTGGCCAGCGGACCGTCGTCGTCGGAACCGGGGACGGCGAGCAGCGCGCGTCCGGCGGCGAGCAGCGCCAGGCCCTCGGCGGGCGTGAGGCGCAACGGTCGTTCGAAGTACTCGGCGAGGCGGATCTCCACCTCGCCGTCGATCACCGACACGTCGATCAACCGGTCCGCGGTGTACGGCGGCAGGCCGCACATCGGGAGCAGCTCGAGATCGCGTTCCAGCTCGCGCTCGGACACCTCGAAGCGTGCCGCGAGCTCGGCGATGGTCACGCCGGGATGGGCGAGGATCCACGGCACCAGCGCGAGGACCCGTTGGAGGCGCGGTCCGACCAGGGGACGGCTCATGTCCGCCCCCCCGCGACGGTGTCGAGCCATGCGACCATGTCGCCGCGCAGCTCGGGCGGCGACAGGACCTCCGTGTGGTCGAGCAGGTCGACGACCCACGACCGGAACGCGGCGCGGTTGACCACCGGGAGTGAGACGACGATCCCGCCGTCCGGCCGGCGCTCCACCACCGCCTCCTCGCCCAGCTGGTCGACCACCCAGCCGGCGCGCGGGGCGTCGACCAGGACGTGGGCGTCGACGGGCTGGTCCTCGCCGTAGGTGAGCGGGTCGGCGCGGACATACTCGGCCGGATCGACCGCATCGGGGGGCTCGAAGCCCCCGTCGGGCCCCAGCGCGGGTTCGGCGTCGAGGCGGTCGACCCGGAAGGCGCGGGGGGCGTCGCGGTCGCGGTCGTGGCCGACCACGTACCAGTGCCCGAAGCGCAGCACGACGCCGTAGGGATCGAGGTGGCGCTCGCGGCCGCGGTAGGAGAACGTCACGGTGGCCCGCCGGCTGACCGCGTCGAACAGCACCGCGAGGCCGGGGCTCACGTCGAGCTCGGCGAGGGCGGTGTCGGCACCCTCGCCCGTGAGCCCGCCGAGCTTCGCCAGCCCTTCCCGGCCGGCGTCGCCCTCCAGTCGCACCGCGGTGACCGCGACGTGCAACGCGGCCAGCTCGGGCTCGGTGAGCGAAAGCTCGGGCAGGTAGTAGTCGTCGGGGTGGATCCGGTAGGCCTGCTCGGCGCCGAATCCGTCGACCGTCTCGACCCGTATGGGCACGCCCAGCTCGCGCAACGTCTCCTTGTCGCGCTCGAACTGGCGCCGGCGGGACGCCTTCTCCTCGGGGTAGCGGGGCTCGACCCGCTCCGACAGCTCGTCGAGGGTGAGCGGGCGGCGGGTGTCGAGGAGCGTGGCGGTCAGGTTGACCAGGCGCTCGAGGCGGTCAGCCACCGTCGACCCGCTCGGCGGCGAGCGTCCCGGCCGCGGCCGCGGCCTGGAACAGCGCGGGATCGGCAGCCGCGGGCCGGCCCATCGACGTGATCGCCAGGCCGAACCGCACGAAGAGCTCCAGCACCTCGGGGGCGGCGACCTCACACAGGTCGTGGCGCCGGTCGATCCCCGCGGCCACGAGGTCGTCGCGCAGGCGGACGGCCTGCTCGGCCGGGAGCTGCGGCACCGCGACCAGCACCCGCTCGCGGGTGGCCAGGCGCAGTGCGGTGGCGCTGTGGTGCGACAACCCGACGTGACGGTCGCGCCCGTCGGCGAACGACACCCGCAGGCAGGCGATGGCCACCCCGCCCAACGCGTGCGCAGCGTCGAGGATCGGACCGACCTCCATGCCGCTGAACCCGAGCCGGGTGTTGGTGCCGACGATGCCCGGTCCCATCACGACCACGGCCGCGTCGGCGCCGGCGACATGGCGCGCCACCGCCAGCGCGGAGTAGATCGAGACTGCCTCGTAGTCGCCGCCGAAGGCGTGACCGCACGTGATGGTGGCGTCGACGAGCCCCTTCGCGCCGAGCGTGGCCACGAGGTCGGAGAGCGCTATCGGCAGTCCCGCGCCGTCGGTCATCACGTACGCCAAGCGTCCATCCGGCCGGGCGGCGCGGAAGGCCGCCGCCACCGCGGGGAGCTGGCTGTGGAGGGCCGCCACCACCACCGGCATCCCTTCGATCGACTCCACCTCGGCGAGCGCTTCGAGGTGCTCCTCGGCGCTGCCGACGTCGGACTGGATGCTGGTGTACCGGCCCTTGATGATGTGGCCCGGCCCGGCCTCGCTCCAGTGGTCGCGCTCGAGGTTCCAGTGCACGACGTGCCACCCCCCGGTGCCGAGACCGAGCTCGACCGCGGTGGTGTTCACCACGACCCGGTCACCGAGCTCGACCGGGCCGGTGAGCTGTGGCAGCGCGTAGGCGCGCTCCGGTCCCTGACCGAGATCGACCTCGACGCGCTGCAACCCGCGCCGCGCTTCGAGCAGCTTCACGACCTCGCCGGTCCGGTACGACGGCATCCTGGAACGCTACGGGGCTACAAGCTGGCGATGAGGCGCTCGACGCGGTCGTCGCGCGACTTGAACGGGTCCTTGCACAGGACCGTGCGCTGCGCCTGGTCGTTGAGCTTCAGGTGCACCCAGTCGACGGTGTAGTCGCGCTTGCGTTCCTTCGCCCGCTTGATGAACGCGCCGCGCAGTCGCGCGCGCGTCGTCTGCGGCGGTGTGACCGTCGCCTCTTCGATGGCGTCGTCGGTGGCGGTCCGCTCGACCGCACCGCGCCGCTCGAGGAGGTAGTAGAGCGACCGGGCCCGGGTGACGTCGTGGTAGGCGAGGTCGAGGAGCGCGACGCGGGGATTGGTGAGCGCGAGCTCGTGCCGCTCGCGGTACGCCTCGATCATGTGGTACTTGATCACCCAGTCGACCTCGGTCGACAGCTTGAGCGGGTCGTTCTCGAGGTGGGTCATGACGTGCTCCCACATCCCGAGCGCCTGCTCCTCGAGCGGCGAGAGACCACGCCGCTTCGCGAACTGCAGCGCGCGTTGCAGGTACTCCGACTGCATCTCCACCGCCGACAGCTCGCGGCCGTTGGCGAGGCGCACGCGTCGCCGGCACGTGATGTCGTGGCTGATCTCGCGGATGGCGCGGATCGGGTTCTCGAGCGTGAGGTCGCGCCACGGGCGCGAGTCCTCCTCCAACATGCGCAGCACGATCGACGTCGCCCCGATCTTCAGGAACGTCGTGTACTCGCTCATGTTCGAGTCGCCGACGATCACGTGCAGCCGGCGGAACCGCTCGGCGTCGGCGTGCGGCTCGTCACGGGTGTTGATGATCGGTCGCGAGCGGGTGGTCGCGCTCGACACGCCCTCCCAGATGTGCTCGGCACGCTGACTCACGCAGTACATCGCGCCCCGCGCGGTCTGCAGCACCTTGCCCGCGCCCGCGTACACCTGGCGGGTCACGAGGAACGGGATGAGCACGTCGGTGAACTTGGTGAAGTCGCCCTCCCGCTCGACCAGGTAGTTCTCGTGGCAGCCGTACGAGTTGCCGGCGGAGTCGGTGTTGTTCTTGAAGAGGTACACCTCGCCGCGAATGCCCTCTTCGCGCAGCCGCTGCTCGGCGCTGCGCACCAGGCCCTCGAGGATCCGCTCCCCCGCCTTGTCGTGGACGACCAGGTCGGCGATGGAATCGCACTCGGGTGTCGCGTACTCGGGGTGACTGCCCACGTCGAGGTACAGCCGGGCGCCGTTCTCGAGGAAGACGTTGCTCGAGCGCCCCCAGCTCACCACCCGGCGGAACAGGTAGCGGGCGACCTCGTCGGGGCTGAGCCGGCGCTGGCCGCGCAGGGTGCAGGTGACGCCGTACTCGTTCTCGAGTCCGAAGATGCGTCGCTCCACCGCCGCGAGGCTAGTGCCGGGCCCGGGGGGTCACGCGCCGGATCAGGGTGTGCCGGCGCCCGGCGACCCGGGTTGGGCCGGCACCGTGGTGCCACCGGCGTTCGCCGCCGCCGCGCACGTGGGGTCGGCGGCGACCGCACCGCCCATCGCGTCCGAGCGGTCGAGCTGCTGCAACCGCTTCGCGTGCCCGCCCGCCTTCAGGCCCTTGCCGAGGTCGGTCCCGATCTTCTTGGCCGCCGCGCTCAGCCGCTTCGGCTCGGCCGGCAGCTTCGACCCGGCCCGCTGTGATTGCGCGGCGTAGGTCTTGCTCGCCTGGATGAGCACCGCCCGCAGCTCCCGGGTGAGCGCCGGGCCGTTCTCGACATCGGGTACCCCGTTGGCGGTGGCCGCCCGCGCCGCCCGTTCGGCCGAGTTCCCGGCCTTGCGGAGCGAGTCGGTGACGGCGACGACCGTCGAGCCGCCCGCGGTCGAGTCGGTCACGCCGACGACGGCGGTCCGGAGCTGCGCGGCGGCGGCCAGGGCGTCGGTCTCGTAGGTGGCGAACGTCTGGCAGAACGTCGCCACCCACTGGTCCAGCGGTACCGGCGGGGCCTCGACGGTGGCCGCGCCGGCGTCGGCGGTGGCCGGCAGCACCGACCCGGTGACGAGGACCATCGCGGCGACCAGGAGACGGGCGGGCGCACGCATTCGACCCCGCAGGCTAGGGGCGCACCGTCCTAACATTCGTGCATGGACGGCCGTGTACGGATGGCGCCCCTGACCTGGGTCGCCGGCGCGTTCCGGGCCCGCGTCCTGGCCGCGCGGCTCGAGTCCGAGGGGATCGACGCGCAGCTGCGCGGCGCGTTGGAGAGCCCGTACGGCCTCACGATGGGCGACATGGCTCGGGTCGACGTCTACGTCCCCGAGGATCAGCTCGCCGACGCCCGCTACGTGCTCCTGGCCGACGAGATCGACGCCACCCTCGCCGCGCCCAGCGACTGGTGGGACGCCGGCGCCGAGCCGCCGGTCGTCCGCCACCGGCGCCACCTGCGCTGGATGGCGGGGGCGCTGCTGGCGATCGCGGTGCTCGGCACGTTCCTCGGCGCGGTGCACCACTGGTAGGCGCCTGGTACGCGCCGGAGGGCGGGTCGGCTCAGCCCGCCTCGAGGATCGCGACCAGCTCGGCCCCGTTGATGCGGCGGAACGCCCGCCGGGGGCGCGTGCGGTCGAGGATGGCGACCTCGAGCTGGTCGGCGCTGAGCACGGTGTCCGGGCCCGCCAGCACCGACGCGCCGAGACGGATTGCCGCGCCGGCGTCCATCTCGGCGTTGAAGCGCGACTCGAGGGCCTGGGCGATCTCCTCGGCCTGGCCGCCGAGGACGGTGCTGCCCTCCTCGTCCATGACGGTGCCGTCGTAGAGAATGTGGTACAGCTCGTCGTCCTCGACCGACTCCCCCACCTGCGCGACGAGGATCTCGACCTCGTACGGCTTCATCTCGTGGGTGAACACCTGGCCGAGGGTCTGGCCGTAGGCGTTGGCGAGCGCGCGCGCGTTCACGTCCTCGCGAGCGAACGAGTAGCCCTTGAGGTCGGCCTGGCGCACCCCGGCGACACGCAGCATCTCGAACTCGTTGTACTTGCCGACGCCGGCGAACGCGATGCGGTCGTAGATCTCGGAGATCTTGTAGAGGGTGCGGAACGCGTTCTCGGCGACGAGCACGATGCCGTCGACGACGCTGAAGGCGACGAGGCTGCGGCCGCGGGCGATGCCTTTCCGCGCGTAGTCCGCGCGGTCCTTCATCATCTGTTCCGGCGGGACGTAGAAGGGCATGCTCACAGCCCGCTCCCCTCTTCGCGGCCGCCGTAGAGCGATTCGGCGCGTCGGGCGACCTCGTCGTCGGGCACGCTCGAGAAGCCGTCGGCGGAGATCACCGCCACCGTCGGGAAGATCCGCCGGACGAGGTCGGGACCGCCGGTGGCGGTGTCCTCGTCGGCCGCCGCGAACAGCGACCGGAGCGCGAGGTCGACGGTGTCGTCGCGGGTCAGGTCCTCCCGCCAGGTGGCCTTGATCCAGTTGCGGGCGTGGACGCCGCCGGAACCGTTGGTCTGGAAGTCGGACTCCTCGTACTTGCCGCCGGTGACGTCGTAGCTGAACACCCGGCCGCGGTCGCGACGGTGGTCGTACCCGGCGAACAGCGGCACCACCGCGAAGCCCTGCATCGCCGCGGGGAGGTTCCCGCGCACCATCTGCCCGAGCTGGTTGGCCTTGCCCTCGAGCGAGAGCGTCTCCCCCTCGATCTTCTCGTAGTGCTCGAGCTGCACCTGGAAGAGGCGCACCATCTCCACCGCGGGGCCGGCGGCCCCGGCGATGGCGACGCCGGAGAAGTCGTCGGCCGGGAAGACCTTCTCGATCCGCCGGCTGGCGATCGTGTACCCGGCGGTGGCGCGCCGGTCGCCCGCCATCACCACGCCCCCGGCGAAGCGGATGGCGAGGACGGTGGTGCCGTGGGTGACGTCGAGCGGCGCAGCACCCCCCGAGCCCTCCAAGCCGGCACCGGGGAGATCGTGCGGCGCGACACGACGCAGGAGGTCGACGAAGGACGAGCCGGGATCGAGGCCCGGCGCGAAGGTGGGAAGCGGCGACTCGGTCACGCGGGCGAGCCTATACGGGGCCTTCGCGTTCCCTGCCGGTCCGGTCAGTACCGGTCGGCGCGCCGGTCCGCACGCGGACGGCCGTCGGGATCGTTCACGACGCGGGAGACGGCGTGCGCCCACCAGCGGTGACGGGCCGGGATCCGCTCGGGTTCGTGCACGCGCACGTGCCCGGGGGGCCGCTCCCCCTGCCGGCCGCGCTCGTACCAGTCGTCGAGCGCCCGCGCGGTGCGCCGGAACTGGCCGAACGCGCCCTCGGGCTCGAGGAGGTCGTCGTCGTCGGTGCGCTCGGTGCGGCCCAGGTGCTCGCGCCAGAGCTCGAGCCGGGTGTCACGCGCCAGCTTCCGGGCGCCGTCCCCGAGGCCGGCCGGGTCGCGCGGCTCACGCTCGTCGAGCGTGGCGTCGAGGACTGCGCACGACAACTCGGAGTCGTGGGTCCACGACCGGCGGTTCATGTTGTCGGAGCCGACCATCATCCACACGTCGTCGACGATGCAGACCTTGGCGTGCACGTAGATCGGCGTGCCCTCGACGTTCTCGACGTCGCACACGAGCACCCGCTCGCCCCCGGCCCGCTCGAGAATCCGCGTGGCGCGCTCGCGCCCGATGCGCGCCGCCGGCCCTGCCACCCGACCGTCGCGG
>DATBBL010000320.1:0-11874 GCA_036271015.1 Acidimicrobiia bacterium | reverse complement strand
TCACGATCCGCCGGTAGGGCTTCTGCTCGAAGCTCGACCGCACCATGTACACCTTGCAGTCGATGTCGAACTGCCGGCACGCGAACGACAGCGCGGTGCCCCACTGGCCCGCGCCGGTCTCGGTGCTCAGGCGCGCGGTGCCTTCGGCGCGGTTGTAGTACGCCTGCGGCACGGAGGTGTTCGTCTTGTGCGACCCGGCCGGCGACACCGACTCGTCCTTGAAGTAGATGCGCGCCGGGGTGTCGAGCGCGCGCTCGAGCCGCTCGGCGCGCACCAGCGGGGTCGGCCGCCACAGGCGCAGGATGTCGACCACGTCGCCGGGGATGTCGATCCACGGCTCGGTCGACACCTCCTGCGCGATGAGTCCCATCGGGAAGAGGGGCGCGAGGTCGTCGGGACCGATGGGCTCCTTGGTGCCCGGGTGCAGCGGTGGCTGCAGCGGTTCGGGCATCACCGGCAGCACGTTGAACCACGCGCTCGGGATTCCGTCGTCGGGCAACAGGAAGCGACTCATGTGGGTCTCCCTCCACGGTGGCCTGGCTCAGACCCGACCATCCCAATTCTGCGCGTCGCGCAGCACCTGGTCGAACGGCTTGTCGCGGTCCCAGCTCGGCTCGCGCGGCAGACCGAGCACCTGCTCGCTGATGCCGTTGCGCTGCATCTGGTCGGAACCACCGGCGATCGAGTTGATCCGTCCGTTGAGGAACGTGAGCGCGGCCGACGCGCCGGTGCCCTCGGGCTCGTCCCACGCGATGCCCTCGCCCTGCGCGAGCTCCATGCCGATCAGCGCACGCTCCGAGTCGAAGGTGCCGTGGGTGAGCTTGCCGTAGGCGGCGACGCCGGCGTCGCCACCCGATCTGCTCATGCTCTTGGCCAGCCGCCGGTCCAGCACCCGCCGCAGGAAGTCGAGGCTGTGCCCGCGCGCGACGAGCTGCCGTGCTCCCGGGTCGTCGGCCCGGCCCGCCGCCTCGGCGATCGCGACCAGGTCGGGCGCGAGCGGTCCCGGGTCGGGTGGGGTCTTGGGGGGCGCCACCGCCGACCCGCCGCGCTCGAACACGAGCATCGTCCGGGCGACGGTCCACCCCTGGTCGACGTCGCCGATGCGCTCGTCGTCAGGGATCACGACGTCGTCGAAGAACTCTTCGCAGAAGTCGGCGCCGCCGTTGATCTGGCGGATGACGCGGAGATCGACGCCTTCGGCGTGCACGGGTACACCGAACCAGGTGAGGCCGCGGTGCTTGGGCACGCTCCAGTTCGTGCGGGCGAGGCAGAGGCCGACGTCGGCGAGGTGCGCCCACGAGCTCCACACCTTGGCGCCGTTCAGCACCCACATGTCACCGTCGCGCGTGGCCCGGGTCTGCACCCCGGCGAGGTCGGACCCGGCGACCGGCTCGGAGAAGAACTGACACCACAGCTCGTCACCGGCGAGCATCCGCGGCAGGTGTCGACGGTTGAAGTCGTCCGACGCGTGGGCGAGCATCACCTGGGCGCACACCCCGAACGTGGTACCGCCGGCGATGCCGAAGTTGGGGAGCGCGTACGGCGCGCCTTCCTCGATGAAGGCGCGCTCGTGCGCGACGGACAGCCCCTGGCCACCGAACTCCACCGGCCACGTGATGCCGGCGAACCCGGCTTCGAACAGGCGCTTCTGCTTCGGCCGCTCGGCGTCGATCTGCTCTTTGGTGAACTCGTGCATCCCGCGCAGCGAGGTGATCGCGGCCACCGCGCCCGGCGGCTTGCGCTCGACGTGGTCGGACAACCAGGCCCGGGCGCGCGCTCGGAACTCCTCGACGCTGATCGTGCTGGTCGTCGTCATCAGGCGTTCCCTCCGTGCGCGCCGAGCCCGTGGATGCGGCAGATCCGCTCCCGGTGCCAGACCGGGTCGCCGTAGAGAGCACGGTCGGCTTCCAGGCGCCGGAGGTAGAAGTGCAGGTCGTGCTCCCACGTGAAGCCGATGCCGCCGTGGGCCTGGAGGCACATCTGGGCGACGTTCGCGCCCGCGTCGCCGGCGTAGGCCTTGGCGATGCTGACGATCTCCGACGCGGTGGGCCGGCCGTCGGCGACCGCCTCGGTGGCGGCATCGAGCGCGGCGGTGCTGAGCTCGGTCCAGAGGCTGGCGTCGGCCAGGATGTGCTTCAACGCCTGGAAGGATCCGATGGGTCGGCCGAACGCGGTGCGGGCCTTGGCGTAGTCGACCGTGATCTCCACCAGCCGGCGCATCGCGCCGACCGATTCGGCGAGGTTCAGAGTGGCGGCGACGTCGAGCTGACGTTCCACGTCGGGCTGTGCGCCACCGGCCGTGCCGACCACCGTGTCGGCGCCGACCCCGACGCCGTCGAAGCGCACGTCGACGAACCGGCGGGTGAGGTCGAGCCCGCCGAGCGGGACGACGTCGACCCCGGCCGCGTCACGGGGCACGACGAACTGCGTCACGCCCGCGCCCTCGCCGTCGGCGGCGGTCACCAGGAAGACGCCGGCTGCTCCGCCCTCGGAGACGAGCCCCGCGGTGCCCTCGAGCACGAACCCGCCCTCGCGCGCCGAGGCGCGCACCGCACCCGCCTCCGGGATCCCCCTCCGGTTGCTGATCGCCCACGACCCGGTGAGCTCGGCGGAGGCGAGCGCGGGCAGGTACCGCTCCTGCTGCTCGCGGGTGCCGCGCTCGGCCAGCGCGTACGCGACCACGTTGGTCGCGACGAAGGGCCCGGGCTGCACGAAGCGACCGCGCTCTTCGGCGACGATCACCGCGTCGCGGAGCGGCGAACCCGACACGGTGCCGCCGCCGAACTCCTCGGGCACGAACAACGCGAACCAACCGAGCTCACCGGCGTCGCGGATGACGGCGGGGTCGTGGGCGACCGCCTGGTCGGCCAGGCGACGGACCTCGGGCAGCGGGCACCGCGCGTCGATGAACCGGGCGGTCGTCTCCCGGAACAGCTCCTGATCGTCGGACAGGTCGAGATCCACCGGGCTCCTCTCACGGCAACGGTGTCGAACCTATCCGTTCGCCTGCAGCCGGCTCCTGACGTCTATGTGCTTGTGCTTATATACGCTGACTGTTATGCTTGACGGGTGACGCACACCGAGGCCTTCGCCGTCGTCGCCGAACCCGGTCGGCGGCGCATCCTCGACCTCCTGCTCGAGCGCGAGCGCGCGGTCGGCGAGCTGGTCGACGAGCTGGCGGTGAGCCAGCCGGCGGTGTCGCGTCACCTCCGCGTGCTGCGCGAGGCGGGGCTGGTCGAGGTGCGGGCCGAGGCGCAGCGTCGCGTGTACCGCGTGCGCGCCGAACCCCTGCGCGCCATCGACGCCTGGCTGGCGCCGTACCGGGCGCGCTGGCCGGAGGCCCTCGACGCGCTCGCGACCCACCTGGACACGATGGACGACGAGGAGGCGACATGACGACCATCGACGGAACGCTCGAAGCGGCGGACGGCCGGTACCGGCTGCGGTTCGTCCGCGATCTCCCCCACCCACCGGAGAAGGTGTGGCGGGCGCTCACCGAACCGGAGCACCTCAGCACCTGGTTCCCGCAGGACATCGTCGGTCCGCGCGCGGCGGGCGCCGCGCTCCGGTTCGTCTCGCGCGACGACGGCTCGGAGTTCGCCGGCGAGATGGTGACCGTCGACCCGCCTCGGGTGCTGGAGTTCCTCTGGGGGGACGACCGCCTGCGCTTCGAGCTCACCCCGACCGCCGACGGCACCCGCCTCACCTTCACCGACACCTTCACCGAGGTCGGGAAGGGCGCGCGCGACGGCGCCGGTTGGCACGAGTGCCTCGACCGGCTCGGCGTCGCGCTCGACGACCGCGAGCCACCGTGGTCGTGGGGTGAGCGCTGGAGTGCGGTGCACGACGGCTACGTCGCCCGCTTCGGCCCCGAGGCCGCGACCATCGGGCCGCCCGGGCGCTGAGCACCCACGTCCCTCTCCCGGCGGCGCCCGGCGGGCCCGCGGCGGCGGGTCAGCGGGGGATGCGGACGACCGCGGCCAGGTCGCGCACGGTGGCGGTCGGGTCGGGGGCGCGCACCAGCATCTCGCCCACCAGCACCGCGTCGAACCCGGCCGCCGCCATGCGCGTCGCGTCGTCGACCGACCGGATCGCGCTCTCGGCGATCGCGACCACGTCGGGCGGCACGCGGCTCGCGAGGCGTTCCCCGACCGTGAGGTCCTCGGCGAAGGTACCGAGGTTGCGGGCGTTCACGCCGACGATGCGCGCACCGATCCCGAGCGCGCGTTCCAGCTCGGCGTCGTCATGGGTCTCGACCAGCACGGCGAGCCCGATGCCGATCGCGAGCTCGTGCAGGTCGCGCAGGAGCGAGTCGTCGGGCAACGCGGCGACGATCAGCAGCAACGCGTCGGCGCCGATGGCGCGGCCCTCGTAGACCTGCACCTCGTCGATGGTGAAGTCCTTGCGCAGCACCGGCAGGTCGCAGGCCGCGCGCGCGGCGCCCAGGTCGTCGACGGTGCCGCCGAACCACGGCCGGTCGGTGAGCACCGAGAGGCACGCCGCCCCACCGGCCGCGTACGCCTTGGCCGTGAGCGCGGGATCGAGGTCGGGCGCGAGGTCGCCCTTCGACGGCGACCGACGCTTGATCTCGGCGACCACGCCCAGCGCGCCCGAGGCCGGCCGGAGCGCACCGGCGAAGTTGCGCGGCGTAGGGGCGTCGAGGGCGCGGGCCCGGAGCAGATCGCGCACCTGGGGACGGTGCAGCATCGTGACCTCGTCGCGCTTGGTCGCGAGGATCTCGTCGAGCACCGTCATCGCCCGCAATGGTACGGCTTCACGTCCCGATCACAGTCCCCTCACACGTTCGCGCCGCGTGACGTGCGACCATGGCCGCCATGGAACGCGGCACCATCGTGGTGGTCGACGACGAGCCCAACATCGCCGACCTCGTCGACCTCTACCTGGCGCGCGACGGCTTCCGGGTCTTGAAGGCGGGCACCGGCGAGAGCGGCCTCGACGCCATCCGGACCCATCGGCCCCGCCTCGTCGTCCTCGACGTCGGCCTCCCCGACATCGACGGGCTCGAGGTGTGCCGGCGGCTGCGGCAGACGTCGCAGGTGCCGGTGATCTTCCTCACCGCACGCGACGGCGAGGTCGACCGGGTGCTGGGGCTCGAGCTCGGCGGCGACGACTACGTCACCAAGCCCTTCTCCCCCGCCGAGCTGGTGGCGAGGGTGAAGGCGGTCCTGCGCCGGGTCGACGGCGCCGCCGCGCCCGAGGTGGTGCAGGCCGGGCCGGTGACCATTGACACCGGTCGCCGCGAGGTGCTCATCCACGACGCGCCGGTCGAGTTCACCACCAAGGAGTTCGACCTGTTGCGCTTCCTCGCCGAGCGCCCCGGCCTCGCCCTCTCCCGCCAGCAGATCCTCGACGGGGTGTGGGGCTTCGACTGGTTCGGTGACGCGCGCACCGTCGACGTGCACATCGCGCAGGTCCGCAAGAAGCTCGGGGACGCCATCGTGATCAAGACCGTGCGCGGCGTCGGCTACCGCCTGGAGTCACCGAGGCCGGCCCCCGCGTCGTGACCCGTCCCCGGCGGCGACTGCGGACGCGGCTGCTCGTCGCGATGATGGCGATCGCGCTGGGCGTGCTCGTGCTGACCGCGCTCGTCACCGCGGGGCTGGCACGCCGGTCCGAGGCCGACACCGCGCGCCACGACGTCCGGGACCGCGCCGAGGTCGTCGCGCCCGAGTTCGACCAGCTCATCCGGCAGTTGCCGAAGGCCCAGGCGGCGACGGGCACCGTCGCGGGCCGGCGCCAGGTGCGGCGGATCCGCGACCTCGTCAACACGACGCTGCGGGCCTCGAACGGCGCGGTCGTCGCCGTCGACGCGAACGGCGGCGTGCAGGAGGTGCTCGGCCGCCTCCTCGGCACCGCGGGCGCCACCCCGACCCTGCCCGCGGGCGTGACCGTCGACGACCTCGACACGAAGGCGCTGCTCGACGGCTCCACCCAGACCGGGCGCGACGGCAACACGGTGTTCGTCGCCGAGCCGCTGGCGCCGGTCGGCGTGGTCACGCCGGTGCTGGTGCTCGCCGAGGACGTGAACACCCATCCCTTCGGCGGCAGCGGCCTGGCGGTGCTCGCGGCCGCCGCCATCGCCCTCGGGATCGCCGCGTTCGTGGCCGCCTACCTCGCGCGCCGCATGACCCGCCCCCTCGCGGCCATGGAGACCACCGCCCGCTCCATCGCCGGGGGTGACCTGTCGGCGCGCGTCGACACCGCCGACGTCCACGACGACGAGCTGGCCACGCTGGCGCACGCGATCAACGCCATGGCCACCGACCTCGACGTCGCACGCGGGCATGAACGCGCCTTCCTCCTCAGCGTGTCCCACGATCTGCGGACTCCGTTGACCTCGATCCGCGGCTACGCGGAAGCGATCGCCGACGGCACCGTCGAGGGCAAGGACGCCCGCATCCGGGCCGCCGACGTGATCTCGTCGGAGTCCCGTCGGTTGGAACGCCTCGTCGCCGACCTGCTCGACCTCGCGCGGCTCGACGCCCACCAATTCTCGCTGCACCCCGCGCCCGTCGACGCCCGGGTGGTCGTACGCGACGCGGTCGAGGCGTTCGGTCCCGCGGCCGCCGAGCTCGGCCTCGCCCTCGACGTCGACACCGGCGACGTCGTGCCCGTCGTCGCCGACGCGCAACGGCTGGCGCAGATCGTCGCCAATCTGGTGGAGAACGCGCTCAAGTTCGCGACCACGCGGGTCGCGGTCGGCGTGGCTGCCGACGACGGTCGCGTCGTGCTGCACGTCGACGACGACGGCGCCGGCATCGCGCCGGCCGATCTCCCCCGCGTGTTCGAACGCCTCTACACGTCGCGGACCGTGCCCGGCCGGACCTTGGGAACCGGCATCGGCCTCGCGATCGTGCACGAGCTCGCGGCGGCGATGGGCGGCGACGCCCGCGTCGAGCCGCTCGACAGCGTCGGCACCCGCTTCGTGGTGACGTTCCCCCGCGCGGTCAGTTGAGCGCGTCGGCGAGCACCGCGCTGGCGGTGCCGCCCTCCCAGCGCAGCTCGACCGTCGCCGGCGGTTCGACCTCGCGCCGCACGTAGCCGAGCGCACCGGTAGGGAGCGCCGCCGCCGCCACGCTGGTGAGCGAGCCGACCACCTTGCCCCCGGCCACCACCTCAGCACCGGGAAGCGGCCAGTCGCCGTCGATCTCGGTGAACCGGCGGAGGAACCGGTTGACGTGCCCTCGGGTGTCGATCCGGCACACGAGCTCCTGGCCGAGGAAGCAGCCCTTGGTGAACGACACCGCGTCCACCTCCAGGAACGCTTCCTGCGGGATCGTCGTCTCGTCGACGTCGACCGGCTGGCGTGGGATGCCCTGCTCGATGCGCCACGCCTCGAACGCCACCGGGTCGACGACGTCGTGCCGGGGCAGCCGATCGGTCGGCCCGATGAGGTCGTGACCCCACCGGGTGGGGACCACGTGGACGCCGTCGGGGGCGTCCGGAACCGGCGCGCCGGCGCCGCCGACCCGGGTGAGCATGCCGAGCTCGGCGGTGCGGTCGACGACCTGGGCGTCGACCCGGATCTTGAACCGGTTGAGCGACGCGGCCAGTTGCGCGCCCAGACCGGGATCGCAGTCGAGCCAGGCGTCGTCACCAACCCGCAGCAGGCGGAAGTCGACGTCGAGCTTCCCCTGCGGCGACAGCAGGAGGCTGTGCACCGCGTCGCCGTCGGCCACACCGTCGAGGTCGGCCGACACCAGCGCCTGGAGGAAGGAGAACGCGTCGGGACCGCTGACCACCACAAAGCCGCGGTCGGAGCGGTCGGCCCACGCACTTCCGGCGCGCAGCGCGGCGAGGTCCTCGGTCAGGGTCCGACTCATGCGCCCACCTCCCGGTCACCGAGCGGCGCGAGGCGGCGCGCCGCGGCCGCGGCCGTGAGCAGCGCCCGGGCCTTGTTGTGACACTCGAGGTCCTCGTCGGCCGGCACGGAATCGGCGACGATGCCGGCCCCGGCCTGCACGCTGGCATGGCCGTCGCGCCACACCATCGTGCGGATGGCGATCGCGGTGTCGAGGTTGCCCGAGAAGTCGACGTAGCCGACCACACCCGCGTACGCGCCGCGCTTCGACGGTTCGAGCCGGTCGATGATCTCCATGGCCCGCACCTTGGGCGCCCCGCTCACCGTGCCGGCCGGGAACGTCGCCCGCAGCACGTCGACCGCGTTGGCGTCGTCGCGGAGGTCGCCGGCGACCTGGCTGGTGAGGTGCATCACGTGCGAATAACGCTCGAGCACCATCAGCTCTTCCATCCGCTCGGTACCGAACTTCACCACCCGACCCACGTCGTTGCGGGCGAGGTCGACGAGCATCACGTGCTCGGCCCGCTCCTTCGGGTGCTCGGCCAGCTCGGCGGCCATGCGGCGGTCGTCGGCCTCGGTGCGGCCCCGGCGGCGGGTCCCGGCGATGGGACGACTGATGACCCGGCCGTCGAGCAGCTGGACCATCGGCTCCGGCGACGAGCCGACCAGTGTCGCCTCGGGGTGCCGCACGTAGTACATGTACGGCGACGGGTTGACCTGGCGGAGCACCCGGTACACGTCGAACGGGTCGAAGTGGCCGTCGAGGTCGAAGCGCTGGGCCAGCACGACCTGGAAGATGTCGCCGGCGAGGATGGACTCCCGGGCCGCCTCCACCGCCGCGTGGTACGAGTCCGCGGGCATGGTCGACGTGTACGTGGGCAGCTCCGTGAGGTCGCCCGCGGGCGGTGGTGACGGCACGTAGGCCAGCGGGCGCGCCAACTCGTCGACCCGCGCGTCCAGACGCGCGCACGCGGCGTCGTAGGCGTCGGACGCGGCGAGGTCGCCACCGGAGGCGTCGAGGAACACGTTCTCGATCAGGTAGAGCCGCTGGCGGAAGTGGTCGAAGGCGGTCACGTGACCGGTGACCGACAACACCGCGTCGGGCATGCCCAGGTGATCCGGCGGGACGTTCGGGAGGCGCTCGATCTCGCGGACGACGTCGTACCCGAGGTAACCGACCACCCCGCCGTGGAACGGGGGCAGCTCCGGGATCGTGGGCGCCCGGTAGGTGTGGAGGAGCGCTTCGAGCGCCGCGAGCGCACCGCGGTCGGTGGGCACACCGACCGGGGGAGGACGGTCGAACCGGACCGTGCGCCCGCGTGCGACGAGCGTCAACGCCGGGTCGCGGCCAAGGAAGGAGAAGCGGCCCCACCGTTCCGCGTGCTCCACCGACTCGAGGAGGAACGCGGCGGGGTCGTCCTCGGCGGCGCCGGCCAGCTTCACGAACGCCGAGACCGGCGTCTCCAGGTCGGCGAGCACCTCCCGCCAGACGGGGACGACCGTGTGGTCGCGGGCCAGCGCCACGAACTCGTCACGCGAGAGCCCCGCGGTGGCCACGACCCGGGCTCAGACGGGGCCGGGCGTGGCGCCACCGCCGAACGCCCGGAAGAAGCAGCTGCGCTCGCCGGTGTGGCACGCGCCCCGGCCCTCCTGCTCGACCACGAAGAGCAACGCGTCGACGTCGCAGTCGTAGCGGGCCTCCCGCAGGTACTGGCGGTCCCCCGAGGTCTCGCCCTTGCACCAGTACTCCTGGCGGCTCCGGCTCCAGTACCACATGCGCCCGGTCTCGAGCGTCCGCCGCAACGCGGCGTCGTTCATCCACGCGAACATGAGCACCTCGCCGGTGCCCGCTTCCTGGACGATCGCGCCCACGAGACCGTCGGCGTTGTACTGCACGCCCGCCAGCTCCGCCTCGGACGCGACGATCGGGGTGATCACGGGCGTCGGTGCGGGTCGGGCGTCGGTCTCGGTGGCGGGTTCCATCGGCGTTCGAGCGTACCCGTCGGCTCCCCGGCGACCCTGCCGGTTTCGGGGGCCGCGCGCAATTCTGCCAGAATCCCGCAGTGTCCGAGCCCCGACCACCCGTCGCGCCCGCCCGGCCGACGCGGCTGTTACACGGGGGCGACGAGCGCATCGACCCGTGGTTCTGGCTGCGCGAGCGCGACGACCCCGAGGTGATCGCGTACCTCGAACAGGAGAACGCCTACACGCGGGACGCGCTCGCACACCTCGCATCGCTGCGCGGCGAGCTCTACGACGAGATCGTGGGACGGGTCCAGGAGACCGACACGACTGCGCCGATCCGTCGCGGTGGCTACGAGTACTTCACCCGCACGATCGCCGGCCTCCAGTACGGCGTGCACTGCCGACGCCCGGCGATCGGCGGTCCGCTCCCCGATCCGCTCGCCACGCCGGGAACGCCCGACGACGAGGTCGTTGTCCTCGACGAGAACGCGCTGGCCGCGGGGCACGACTACTTCGCGGTGGGCGATCTCGCGGTCGACCCGGCGCAGGCGGTCGCCGCGTACAGCACCGACACGAACGGCGGCGAGCGGTACGACCTGCGCTTCCGCGCCTTGCCCGATGGGGAGGGCCACGCGGACCGCGCGCTCGACGACCTCGTGCCCGATGTCTACTACGGCGTCGCGTGGGCGAACGACGGCGTCACCATCCTCTACACGCGTCCCGACGAGGCCATGCGCCCGTGGCAGATCTGGCGACACACGCTCGGGACGTCGGTCGACGACGACCAACTCGTGTTCCAGGAGGACGACGACCGCTTCTACGTGAGCGTCGCTCGCACACGCAGCGGACGCTTCCTCGTGATCACGTCCGCCTCGAAGGTCACGACGGAGATCTGGCTGGTCGACGCCGACGTCCCCGACGCGCCGCCGGCGATCGTCGAGCCGCGCGAACAGGGACACGAGTACCACGTCGAGCACCACGCCGGCCCGGCCGGCGACCGTCTCTACGTCCTCACCAACGCCGACGGGGCGGAGAACTTCGCGCTGGCGGTCGCGCCGGTCGCCTCACCGGGCCGCGCCTCGTGGACGACCGTCCTCCCCGGGCGGGACGACACCCGTCTCGACGACGTCGACGCCTTCGCCGGGTTCCTGGTGGTGTCGGAGCGCGCCGACGCCGTGGAACGCCTCCACGTGCTGACCCTCGGTGACGACGGCGCGGTCACCGACGACCACGTGATCGCGATGCCCGACGAGGTGTACTCCGCGTGGCTGGGCGGCAACCCGGAGTACGACGTGGAGACCGTCCGCTACCAGTACACGTCGCTGGTGATGCCGGCCTCGGCCTACGACTACGACCCGGCGACCCGTACCCCGACCCTGGTGAAGCGCCAGCCGGTCCCGGGCTACGACCCCGAGCGGTACGAGAGCCGTCGGGCCTGGGCCACCGCGCCCGACGGCACCCAGATCCCGATCTCGATCGTGTACCGGCGCGACGCCCGGACCGACGGCCCCGGACCGATGCTGCTCTATGGCTACGGCTCGTACGAGGTGTCGATCGACCCGACGTTCTCGGCGTCGCGGGTCAGCCTCCTCGACCGCGGCGTCGCGTTCGCGATCGCCCACGTGCGCGGCGGCGGCGAGCTGGGCCGTCGCTGGTACGACGACGGGAAGCTCCTGCGCAAGATGAACACGTTCACCGACTTCGTCGCCTGCGCCGACCACCTGGTGGCCGAGGGTTGGACCGGCCCGGACCGCCTGGCCGCCCGCGGCGGGAGCGCCGGCGGGCTGCTCATGGGCGCGGTGGCCAACCTCCGACCCGAACTCTTCCACGCCATCGTGGCCGAGGTGCCCTTCGTCGACTGCCTCACCACCATCCTCGACGAGACGCTCCCCCTCACGATCACCGAATGGGAGGAATGGGGGGATCCGGTCCACGACCCCGCCGTCTACGCGCTCATGAAGTCGTATTCGCCGTACGACAACGTGACCGCCAAGGACTACCCCGCCCTGCTCGTGACCGGCGGGCTGAACGATCCCCGGGTGCAGTACTGGGAGCCGGCGAAGTGGGTGGCGAAGCTGCGCGCGACC
>DATBBL010000319.1:0-2027 GCA_036271015.1 Acidimicrobiia bacterium | reverse complement strand
ACGTCGTACACGATCTGCATGGCCCGACCGCCGAGCACGTACGAGGGACGCACGAGGACGGGGAAGCCGAGCTCGGCGGCGATGCCGCGCGCCTGCTCCTTGGTGGTCGCCGTTCCGCCGGGCGGCTGCGCGATGCCGAGGCGGGTGCAGAGCTGGTGGAAGCGCTCGCGGTCCTCGGCGAGGTCGATGGAGTCGGGGCTCGTCCCGAGCACCGGGATGCCCGCGTGCGCCAGCGTCCGCGCCAACTTCAGCGGGGTCTGGCCACCGAGTGCCACCACGACACCGACCAGGCTCCCGCTCCCGTCCGTCGCGCGTTCCTGGAGTCGCCGGCACACGGCCAGGACGTCTTCCGGGAACAGCGGCTCGAAGAAGAGGCGGTCGCTGGTGTCGTAGTCGGTGGAGACCGTCTCGGGGTTGCAGTTGAGCATGACCGTCTCGAAGCCGGCGTCCGACAGCGCGAACGCGGCGTGCACGCAGCAGTAGTCGAACTCGACGCCCTGGCCGATGCGATTCGGTCCGCTGCCGAGGATGACGACGGCGGGACGGGTGAGGGGTGCGACCTCGTCCTCGTCCTCGTAGGTCCCGTAGTGGTAGGGCGTGCGCGCCGCGAACTCCGCCGCGCACGTATCGACGGTCTTGTACGTGACCTCCACGCCGGCCGCGTTCCGCGCCGCGAGCACCTCGTGCTCGTCGACTCCCCACAGGTACGCGAGCTGCGCGTCCGAGAACCCTGCGCGCTTCACCCGCTTCCACTCGCGCCGCGTCAACCCGGTCGGCGCCCTTCCGCTCAACCAGGCTCGCAGCTGCGACACGGAGGCCAGGTGCTCCAGGAACCAGGGGTCGATGCCGGTGCTGGCATGGAGGCGCTCGACCGACACACCGCGGCGCAGGGCGGCGTCGAGGAGGAAGGGCCGCTCGGGTGTGGCCCGGGCGACCATGCGCACGAGCTCGTCATCGGAGTGCGCGTCGTACTCGCGCTCGGTGGGGTCGCAGTTGAGCCCCCATCTCCCGGTCTCGAGCGAACGGAGCGCCTTCTGCAGGCTCTCGGGGAACGTGCGCCCGATCGCCATCACCTCGCCGACCGACTGCATCATCGTGCCCAGCACCGGCGACGCGCCGGGCAGCTTCTCGAACGCCCAGCGCGGCACCTTGGTGACCACGTAGTCGATGGTCGGCTCGAACGACGCCGGCGTCTCGCCGGTGATGTCGTTGAGGATCTCGTCGAGGCGGTAGCCGACGGCCAGGCGCGCCGCGATCTTCGCGATCGGGAATCCGGTCGCCTTGCTCGCCAGCGCGCTGCTGCGCGACACGCGCGGGTTCATCTCGATGACGACGACGTCGCCGTTGGCGGGGTTCACCGCGAACTGGATGTTCGAGCCGCCGGTGTCGACGCCGATGCGGCGGATGCACGCGAACGCCTCGTCGCGCAGGCGCTGGTACTCGACGTCGGTAAGGGTCTGCGCGGGCGCCACGGTGATGGAGTCGCCGGTGTGCACGCCCATGGCGTCGAAGTTCTCGATCGAGCAGATGACGACCACGTTGTCGGCGTGGTCGCGCATGACCTCGAGCTCGTACTCCTTCCATCCCGCGATCGACTGCTCGATGAGGATCTCCGAGACCGGGCTGGTGGCGAGGCCGTGCGCGGCGACCGCCCGCATCTCCTCGGTGTCGGTGGCGAACCCGGTGCCGCCGCCGCCGAGGATGAACGAGGGGCGCACGATCAACGGGTAGCCGACCTGCTCGGCGACCTCCATCGCCTCGTCGAGCGTGTACGCGAACCCCGACGCGGGCACGGTGAGCCCGATCTCCTGCATCGCGGCTTTGAACTCGTGGCGGTTCTCGGCGGTGCGGATGGCGTCGACGCTGGCACCGATGAGCTCCACGCCGTACTCCTGGAGCACGCCGGCCTCGAACAGCTCGATCGAGAGGTTCAGCGCGGTCTGCCCGCCGAGGGTCGGGAGCAGCGCGTCGGGCCGTTCACGTTCGATGATGCGGGTGAGGCTCTGCACGTCGAGCGGCTCGACGTA
>DATBBL010000318.1:0-4643 GCA_036271015.1 Acidimicrobiia bacterium | reverse complement strand
GCTCTTCAGCAACCGGAACCGTTGGTCGAGTCGGGCGAGTATCTCCGAGGGCGACCTCATCGCCGTGCGCGCGGCGGCGAGCTCGATCGCGAGGGCGTTGCCATCGAGGTGCGCGCAGAGTTCGGCGATCGCGGCCGCGTTCTCGTCGGTGACCGCGAAGGACCCGCGCGCATCGCGTGCTCGTGCCGTGAACAGTGCGCCCGCCTCGGATGCCTCGACCTCGAACGGTGACGCATCGGCGGGCAACTCCAGTGCCGGCAGCGGGTAGGTCCGCTCGCCGTCGAGTCCGAGCGCCTCGCGGCTCGTCGCCAGCACGGAGAGCTGCGGCGCTGCCTCGCCCATGGCCCGCGCGAAGCCGGCCGCGGCTCCCAGGAGGTGCTCACAGTTGTCGAGCACGAGCAGGAGCTGCTTGTGCCGGAAGAAACCGGCCAGACCGTCGGCGAGCGAGACGCCTTGGGACGGCGCATATCCCAACGCGGCGGCGACGGCTTCGGGGACGGCGTCGGGGTCACGCACTCCGGCCAGCTCGCACCACCACACCCCGTCGGCGAACGCCGGGAGCAACTGCAACCCGACCCGCAACGCCAAGCGGGTCTTGCCCACGCCACCCGTCCCGACGATCGACACCGCCCGGGCCTCGGCCAGCGCCTTGACCACGGCGGTGACATCGTCGACCCGGCCCACGAACTCGCTCAGCTCATGGGGCAGGTTCGAACGATAGGCATCCAGCGAAGCGAGCGGCGGGAACTGTGACTCCAGGTCCGGCGCGAGCACCTGGAACACCCGCACCGAAGCTTCGACATCACGCAACCGGTGCGTCCCCAAGTCCGCCAGCTCGACGTGGTCTCGCACCAGCTCGGCCACCGCCCCGCTACAGACGATCTGCCCACCGTGCGCGATGCCCATCAACCGGGCGGCCTGGTTGACGACCGGGCCGTAGTAGTCGCCGTCGCGCTGCTCGGCCGAGCCGGTGTGCACCCCCATCCGCACTCGCAGCGACCCGGTGTCACCCCACGGCTCCGCCTCCAACCCGCGCTGGGCCGAGAGCGCGGCGTCGATCGCGTCGCCCGCGTTCGCGAACACGGCGTGGACGCCGTCGCCCGTGGTCTTGACGATCCGTCCGTCGTGGGACACGACCGCCTCGCGCACCATCGCGTCGTGTCGGGCCAACGCGCCGGCCATGGCATCGGGATGTTCCTGCCACAGACGTGTCGAGCCCTCGACGTCGGTGAACAGGAACGTCACCGTGCCACGCGGGAGGTCCTCCATCGGCGAGCCGACGCGCGCCGGGCGTTGCCAATCGAGGCTCGGATGCTGCCGCAGGATGTCGTCGTTGAGCTCCTGGAGCACCGGCGACGGCACGACTCCCACCTCGTCGCCGAGCAACCGACGGTAGGCGTCGAACGCGCGGAGCGCCTCGACCGGCCGACCCGCACGCGCCAGTGCCAACATCAACACCGCGCGCAGCCGCTCGCGGAACGGTTCCGCGGCGATCTGAGGTTCGAGCGCCGCGATGACCTCCCCGGGCCGTCCCAGCTCCACCAGCGCGCGCGCGTGCTCCTCGACGGCGCACAATCGCAACTCGCCGAGCCGCGCCACCTCCGCGGTCGCGAACTCCTCATCGGCGAACTCCTCGTAGGGACGCCCGCGCCACAACGCCAACGCCTCCTCGAACCTCGCCGCCGCAGCTTCGGGCCGATCCACCAACCCCAGCCCGGTCCTCACCAGCTCCTCGAACTGCAGGCTGTCCAGTTCGCCTGCATCGACTCGGAGCCGATAGCCCGGCGCCACCGTCTCGACCCGGTCCCCGCCCAATCCGCCGCGTAGCCGGGACACCAGCGTCTGGAGCGTGTGTGAAGCGCTTGCCGGTGGCACGTCGGCCCAGAGCGCTTCGATCAACCCGTCGGACGACACCACCGTGTTCGCGTGCATCGCCAGCACCGCCAGCACCCGACGCTGTTGCGGGCTGCCCACCTGAACCCGGGCACCTCCGCGCACCACCGCGATGGGTCCGAGCACCGACAGCGACATCCCGGAACGACCGGCCACCAGACCCCCAACCGCCGGACCCATCCCCCGGCATCGCTGCGAGGAAGCTGCGACCGACCAGCGACGGCGCTGCGAGGCCCCTCCGCCACGCTGCGGTTGCAAACCAATCCTCGCACAACCACCCAAGGAGGAGCCATGAGCACCACCGTCGCCACCCAGCCGTCCATCCACCACCCCCACCGCCGAGCGCTGCTCTCGGTCGTGGTCGCGGCCGCGCTTGCGGTCGGAGGAGGCGCCGCCGCTGGGCGCCTGACCTCGTCCGACGGGCCCAGCAGTCAGGTCAAGCCGGCGGCCGCGCCGGCGAAGAACGTCGACGTCCGGGCCCTCTGGGACCAGCTCTCCGCCCTCCCGCCGCGCGAGCGTGACAACATCGCCGCCGCGCTCGACCCCGTGGTGCGTGCCCGGCTACGGGCCACGACCGAGAGCATCGCCGTCGCCGCGGCGAGCCGTTGAGCACGGGGGCCCGGGAAAAGACGCTGCGTCAGACCTCCCGAAGATCTGGCGCGGCGTCGGTCCCTGACCTGATTCACCAAGACTGGACATCCGTTCCTGAATGCGTCAGAACGGTCACATGTGGAACCGGCGAACCTGACGCACCCGATCATCCGTCTTCTGGTACCAGCCAAGCGACTGCGGAGGGGGAGGACATGCGAACTCGAGGGAACGACCCCGTCACCGGCAGGAAGATGCAGCTGGTCGCGCTGTTGGCGGCGATTGCAGCGACGGTCGGCGTGCTCGCGACTCCCGCGGTAGGTCAGGTGACCAAGACGCAACCGAACGCGACCGAGATCGGCGTCACTCCCAGCGAGATCCACATCGCGGTGATCGCGGACGTCGACAATCCGCTCGTCCCTGGCGTCTTCGCCGGCTCCCGCGACGCGGTGTTGGGCTTCGCCAAGTACATCAACGGGAGCTGCGCGACCAAGAACAAGTGTCTGGCCGGTCGCAAGCTCGTGGTCGACTTCTACGACTCACAGCTGAACCCGACCACGACTCGCACCGACGAGATCCTCGCCTGTGCCAACGATCTCGCCATGGTCGGCACAAGCGCGGCCATATTGGAGAGCGTCGTCGACATGCGCAACTGCAAGGACCAGGCGGGGGCGACGACGGGCATCCCTGACATTCCGTTCCTCGCCGGTCCGCTCGTCCAGCAGTGCTCCGACGAGTCGTTCCCGATGATCCCGATCGGGATCCGCTGCGCCACCAAGGACCAGCACCCCCAGACCTATGACTCCAACGTCGCCCGGGGCTTCTACTTCCTCAAGAAGTACGGCGCGCTCCATGGGATCTACCTGTTCAGCAGCGATTCGAAGGACGGGTACGACGACGAGTTCGTCGGCGACGGCGGCCTGCGGGACATCGGCGGCGTCGGACGCGGGATCCGCTCGGACGGCGACTTCCCGGTATCCGCCGGCGCCATCCAGAGCGCGTTCACCCCGTTCGTGCAGGCGATGAAGACCAAGGGCTCGAACTACGCCCAGTGTGCGCAGCCCGAGGACTGCACCGTGGAACTGCGCAAGGAGGCCGTCCTGCAAAGTGCCACCGACCAGGTGATGGTCTGGGACTGCGCCAATTGCTACGACAAGAAGTTCCTCCAGGCCGGCGGCGCCGACGTCGAACACGAGTACGTCGAGGCAGGCTCTCTCCCCTTCTACGACCCGCGGGAGCAGAAGGCCAACCCGATGCTCGCCAACTTCATTCGCTTCACCGGCCAGGACAAGATCGACGGCGCCGGTGTCTTCGCCTGGGCGGCCGCGGTGGCCTTCCGCGACGCGGTGAACGCCGACGTGAAGGCCCATGGCGTCAACGGCCTCACCCGCGCCAACCTCCTCGCCGCGTTGAACGGCATTCACAACTTCGATGCCGGCGGCATGATCGCGCCCCACGACTTCGCCGGTCGGAAGATCTCCGACTGCGAGGTGCTCATGCAGGTCAGGAACGGACGCTTCGTCCGCGTCCAACCCACCAAGCCGGGCACCTTCGACTGCAACCCCAAGTACGTCATCACCCGCAAGCTCGACCTCACGGTCGGCGGCCAGGGACCCCAGTGACCAGCCGGCGGCGCTGACCCTGTCTTGCGGGAGCGGAAGCCGGTCGAGGAAGCTGCGCGACCACGCATTCACGAGGAGCCGTTGACGTGCCTGACACCGTCTTCCTGAAGGACCGCATCGAGGTGACCCGGCCGATTGCGGCGCCACCATCCGCGATCTTCGACGTCGTGCGCAGCCCGGCCGGCCACGTCGCCATCGATGGGTCCGGGATGTTGCAGGACTACACCGGCGAGCCCGCCGAGCAGGTCGGCGACACGTTCGTCATCCACATGGACCGCGAGTCACTCAACGACTTCCCGCTCGGCAAGTACGACGTGACGGTCCACATCGTCACGTTCGACCGCGACCGGGAGATCGCTTGGGACCTCGGGCCCGACGTCCCGGTCGCCCACTTCTACGGGTACCGCCTCGAACCGGGCGAGGATGGTGTCACGAACGTCACCGCCTATTACGACTGGTCGAAGGTCGGCGACGACATGAAGGACCGCTTTCCAGTGGTGCCGGAGTCGGCGCTGCGCGCGACGCTCGGGATCCTGGAGC
>DATBBL010000317.1:0-3100 GCA_036271015.1 Acidimicrobiia bacterium | reverse complement strand
CGACCTGGGTCGAAAGCCGACCTCGCGCAAGCACACGAAAAGCGAGATCAAAGCCCTGGTGCGGCAGCTCAAGGACATCGTCGGCGCGCTCGCCAACGCCGATCCCGAGGACAAGCGAGCCATCTACGACGAACTCGGCGTCAGTCTCACGTACCACCGAGACGGTCGGGTTCACGTCGCCGCAGGGGCGCATGTACTGAAGGATGGTGTCGGAGGGGGGACTTGAACCCCCACGCCCCTAAGGGCACTAGCCCCTCAAGCTAGCGCGTCTGCCGATTCCGCCACTCCGACGAGGGGCTGCAGTGTAGCGAAGCGGTCCCGCGGGACCTGTCCACAGGTCGATCTGGTTTCGCGGAGCCGCCCCGTCCACAGGCCTGCCCGACGAGCATCTCGGCACTCACCCTCAGCCCGCGCCCTCCACCTCGCGCGGTTCGGGCGGGGAGTCGGGGAACAGGCAGGCAACCGGATGGCCCTGACCCCGGTCGACGAGCTCCGGGCCGGGGTCCTCGGCGCAGGCGGTCGTCGCCTTCCAACAACGCGTGCGGAACCGGCATCCCGACGGCGGTGACTGTGCGTCGGGCAGCTCGCCGCTCAGGACAATGCGCCGCCGGGTGCGTTCCTGCTCCGGATCCGGCACCGGTGACGCAGAGAGCAACGCTTCGGTGTACGGGTGCGCGGGCGCGGCGAACAGCGCAGCGCCGTCAGCCGACTCGACGATGCGGCCCAGGTGCATCACCGCGACGCGATCCGCCAGGTGACGAACCACCGCGAGGTCGTGCGCGATGAACAGGTAGGCGAGCCCGAGGCGCGCCTGCAGGTCCGCCAGCAGGTTGACGATCTGGGCCTGGATCGACCCGTCGAGCGCGGTGACCGGCTCGTCGAGCACGAGCAGCTCGGGCTCGACCGCGAGCGCGCGGGCGATGCCGACGCGCTGCCGCTGACCACCAGACAGCTCGTGTGGGTAGCGCCGCTCGTGCTCACGACCCAGCCCGACCATGGCCAGCACTTCGGAGACCCGGGTGCCGATCTCGTCGCTGCGCCCGGCGATGCGGAGCGGCTCGGAGACGATCGCACGCGTCGTCATCCGCGGGTCGAGCGACGAGTAAGGATCTTGGAACACGATCTGCACCCGGCGTCGCAGCGCTCGCAACCGCCGGCGCGAGAGGTTGGCGACGTCGGTACCGTCGACTCTGATGACGCCCGCGGTGGGTTCGAGCAGCCGGACCACCAGGCGGGCCACCGTCGACTTGCCGCTCCCCGACTCCCCCACCAGTCCGAGGGTCTCACCCGCGTCGAGCGTGAACGAGACGTCGTCGACCGCCCGCACCGCGCCACCGCGGGCAGGGAAGTGCTTGACCAGCCCTTCGACCTCGAGCAGAGGGCTCATCGCCATGCGCTCATACCGGCCGTGCCCCGGACGACACCTCGTCGGCGAAGAAGCACGCGGCCCAGTGGCCGTCACCGAGTCCCCTCAGCTCCGGCACCGTCGTGCGACAGCGGTCCTCCGCGATCGGGCACCGGGGGTGGAACGCGCACCCTTGCGGGATCGCGGCGGGGTCGGGTGGGCTGCCGGGAATGGCGGCGAGGGCGCGCCCGTCGTCGGTGCCGCGCGGTACCGACGCGAGAAGACCGCGTGTGTAGGGATGGCCGGATCGGCCGAACAGCTGGTCGACCGGCGCCTCCTCCACCACACGGCCCGCGTACATCACCACGACCCGCTCGGCGAGCCCGGCGACGACGCCGAGGTCATGCGTGACCAGCACGAGTGCAAGGCCCATCTCGTGTTGCAGCTCGGCGAGGAGCTCGAGGACCTGGGCCTGCGTCGTCACGTCGAGGGCGGTGGTGGGCTCGTCGGCGATGAGCACCTGCGGGCGGTTGGCCAGTGCCATCGCGAGCATCACGCGTTGCCGCATCCCACCCGAGAGCTGGTGCGGATAGGCCCGCGCCAGCCGAGCCGCGGGGACCAGGCCGACGCGCTCGAGTAGCTCATGCACCTGTGGGGCGGCCTGCCGGCGCGAGCGCGTCGCGCCGTGCACCGCCAGCGCCTCCGCGAGCTGCTTCCCGACGCGCTGCACCGGATTGAGCGCGCTCATCGGGTCCTGGAACACCATCGCCAGCTCGCGCCCGCGCAGCTCGCGATATCCGCGCTCGGGAAGCCCGACCAGCGACCGTCCCGCCAGCCGGACCTCGCCGTCGGTGATCATCCCGGGCGGTTCGATCAGGCCCATCACCGCCAGTGCCGTCACCGTCTTGCCCGAGCCCGACTCGCCGACGACCGCGATCGTCTCGCCCGGGTTCACGCGGAACGAAACGCCGCGCACAGCCTGCACGACGCGGCCGTCGCCCGCGAACTGCACCCACAGGCCCTCCACCGAGAGCGCCGCCGCGCCACTCATCGTGACCATCTCACGCGCGCAACCGCCGGCGGGGGTCGAACGCGTCGCGCAGGCCGTCACCCACGAAGTTGATCGCCAGCACGGTGAGGAAGATGGCAAGCCCCGGGAACACGGTGAGCCACCACCAGTCCTGCACGGTGCCGATCGAATCCGACAACAGGTTGCCCCAGCTGGGGGTGGGCGGCTGGATGCCGAACCCGAGGAACGACAGCGTGCTCTCGATCAGGATCGCCTCGGCGACCACCAACGTGGCGTTCACGATGATCGGCCCCAGGCAGTTCGGCAGGACGTGTCGGGTGATGATCCGGGTGTTCGACGCACCGATGGCTCTCGCGGCGTCGACAAACTCGCGCTCGCGCAACGCGAGGGTCGCGCCCCGCACGACCCGCGCGATCGATCCCCACAACAGGCACGAGAGCAACAGCGTGATGCCGAGTGGGCCGCCGAGGTCGAGGCTGCCCAGGGGACCGAGATCGACGGTCCCGATCGACACCGCCACGGCCAGGAACGGCAGGGCCGGCAACGCCAGCCAGAGGTCGGTGAAGCGCATGAGAAGACCGTCGAGCCACCCGCGGTAGAACCCGGCTAGCGCGCCGATCACCACCCCGATCAGGGTCGAGAGCAGCGCGACCCCGAGCGCGACCGTCAACGAGATCTGACCGCCGTGGAGCACCCGCGAGAGCGTGTCGCGGCTGAGCTCGTCG
>DATBBL010000316.1:0-3425 GCA_036271015.1 Acidimicrobiia bacterium | reverse complement strand
CGCTCCTGGCGCCTTCCTGGCTCGCTCACTGCGGCCCGGCGCCCAGGTGAGCGAACGTCCGCGGCCCGGGTATCCGGGGCCGCAGTGAGCGAGCCAGGAAGGCGCCAGGAGCGGGAAGCATGAGCGAGCGTCGCGTGATCGCCATCACCGGGGCGGGGGGAACGCTCGGCGCGGTGCTGTCGCGTCAGCTCGCGGGCGAACCGGACACCGACGTCGTGCTCAGCGACGTGAGTGCCGCCGCGCTCGAGGTCACGGTGAAGGGCCTGCCGGAGCCACGGGGTGCGGTCGAGACGTTGCCGGCCGACGTGAGCGAGATCGCCGACGTCGAGGCCGTGGTCGGGCTGGCGGTCGAGCGGTTCGGGCGCCTCGACGTCCTGGTCAGCAACGCGGGCGTGCTCGCGCCGAACGGCCGGATCCACAACCTGGCCACCGACGACTGGGAACGGGCGTTCCGGGTCAACGTGATGGGGGCGGTCAACGGCATCCGGGCGGCGGTGCCGGTCATGCGGGCGCAGCACTCGGGGTCGATCATCCTCACCGCGTCGGTCGCAGGGCTCACCGCGTGGTCGCACGCGGCGCCGTACTGCGCGACGAAGGCGGCCGTCATCCAACTGGCGAAGGTCGCGGCGGTCGAGTACGCCCGCGACGGGATCCGGGTCAACTGCGTGTGTCCCGGCACGTTCCTCTCGGGCATCCACGAGGGCCTGCCCGCCGAGGCCATCGACGCGATCGCGGCGAAGCACCCGCTCGGGCTCGGCGAGGCCGCCGACCTCGCGGGCGCGTACTCGTACCTCGCCGGCGACGCCTCGCGGTGGACGACCGGGTCGGCGATCGTGGTCGACGGCGGCTACGCCGCGCCGTAGGGGTCCGACACCGTGCGCCCGGACATGAGCTGGTTCGGCGTGTTGGAGCACCACGCGCGCCGCACCCCGAGCACGCCCCTCGCGGTGTTCGGTGACGACGTCGTCACCTATCGCAGGATGGAGGAGTGGGCCGCGGCACTGGCCGGCGGGCTCGACGCACGGGGCGTCGGCGTCGGCGACGTCGTCGGGCTGCTGTCGTACAACAGCATCGAGTTCCTGGCCACGATCTTCGCCGCCACCTACGTCGGCGCGGCCGTGATGCCGATCAACTGGCGGCTGGCGGCACCCGAGCTCCGGTTCATCCTCGAGCACTCCGACGCTCGCGCGCTCGTGTGCGACCCCGCGCTCGTCGAGCTCGCGAACGACGCGACGCGCGACCTGGCCGGCGAGCTCGTCCGGGTGTGCACTTCGACCGACGCGATCGCGGGGTGGGAGCGGTTCGCCGAGCTCGAGGCTGCTCCGCGCGTGCGGGCCCGGGTCGCGGGCGACGACGTCCACCGACTGATGTACACGTCGGGCACGACCGGGCGACCGAAGGGCGTCATGATCACGCACGCCAACCTGGCGTGGAAGAACTACGCGCACATCGCCGAGTTCGGGTTCACCGCGTCCGACGTCGGCCTCGCTTGTGGTCCGCTGTACCACGTCGGCGCGCTCGACCTCGTCACCACCTCGATGATCGCGGTGGGCGCGACCACCATCATCCACCGCGTGTTCGACGCCGAGCAGGTCGTCGACGAGATCGAGCGGTCCCGGGTGACCACGGTGTGGGCCGCGCCGGCCATGGTGCGGGCGGTCCTCGACGTCCCGGGCGTCGAGCAGCGGGACCTCTCGTCGGTGCGCGTGATCATCGCCGGCGGCGAGAAGATGCCGATCCCGTACATCGAACGCCTGCGCCAGGCCTTCCCGGCCGCGTGGTTCGCCGACGCGTACGGCCTGACCGAGACGGTCTCCGGCGACACCTTCCTCGACCGGGAGAGCACGGTGTCCAAGCTCGGCAGCGTCGGCCGGCCGTGTCAGTACCTCGAGCTCGACCTCTGGGACGAGCGCGGCGCGCCGGTCCCCTCCGGCGAACGCGGTGAGGTCGTGCTCCGCGGACCGAAGGTGTTCAAGGGCTACTGGCGCGACCCCGACGCGACCGGCGTGGCGTTCGCCGGCGGCTGGTTCCACACCGGCGACGTCGGGGTGAAGGACGACGACGGGTACCTCTACATCGTCGACCGGCTCAAGGACATGATCGTGTCCGGCGGCGAGAACATCGCCAGCTCCGAGGTGGAGCGCGTGCTCTACGAGCACGAGGCCGTCGTCGAGGCCGCGGTCGTCGGCCACCCGGACGAGCGGTGGGGCGAGGTGCCTGTCGGCTACGTGGTGGTGGCGCCGGGTGCGACGGTGACGTCGGCCGAGCTGATCGAGCACTGCCGGGGGCAGCTCGCCAGGTTCAAGGTCCCGAAGGACGTCCTCTTCATCGACGCGCTCCCGCGGAACCCGTCGGGCAAGGTCCTGAAGCGGGAGCTGCGCGACCGGACGGCGTGACGCGCCGCCGTCCCCGCTCTCTCGAACATCCGTCAGTACACGTCCGCATACGACAGCCAAGTGACGGATGCTCGGTAGGGGGGCGGGGGGCGCTCAACCGGACTGGTGCGCCAGGAAGGTGGCCGACCAGTCCATCAGGTCGGCCGGGACCGAGTACCCGCGCTCGTCGTTGATCTCCGTCCAGTGGTCCGCCACGTCCTCGACCGTCGGGGTCCCCGTCGCGTCGACGTACCCCTCGGTCTGCGCGATGAAGATGCGGGCGAAGCGGCCGGCACCGGCGGCGTACACCTCGCCGCTCACCGGACAGTGCTCGTGGGCGAGGTAGGCGACCATCGGTGCGACGCGGTCCGGCGCCATGGGCGTCGTGCCGGCGTCGTCGGCCGGCTCGCGGCCGGCCATGCGGGTCAGCGCCGCCGGCGCGATGGCGTTGATCTTGATGCCATGGTACGCGCCAGCCGTCGCCAGGCTGCGGGTGAGCCCGACGACCCCGGCCTTGGCGGTGGCGTAGGCCAGGTTGGTGGGCAGCCCGAACATGCCCGACGAGGTGGTCATGACGATGCGGCCGTAGCCCTGCTCGACCATCCCGGTCCACGCGGCCCGGGTGGTGTTGAACGATCCGAGGACGTGGACCGCGAGGTGGCTCGAGAGGTTGTCCTCGTCGGCCTCGGGGAGACCCGCCCAGCGGATGATGCCGGCGTTGTTGACCAGGATGTCGAGGCGCCCGAACTGCTCGATCGCGGTGTCGACGAGGGCCTGGGCGCCGGCGCCGTCGGCCACGTCGCTGGCGTCGGCGACCGCGGTCCCTCCCGCGGCGACGATCTCGCCGGCCGCGGTCGCAGCCGGGCCGGCATCGGTGCCTTCACACTCGATGGAGCCACCGAGATCGTTGACCACGACGCTCGCACCCCGCTCGGCGAGCAGCCGGGCGTAGGCCCGGCCGATCCCGCGCCCCGCACCGGTGACCACCGCCACGCGCCCCTCGAAGCCGTACCGGTCCATGCTCCCCCAACCGTCGTCCGCGGCGTGTAC
>DATBBL010000315.1:0-34823 GCA_036271015.1 Acidimicrobiia bacterium | reverse complement strand
CGCTTGAAGAAAGCGCGAGGTGTGAGGGGAAGGTCCGGGAATTGGTGGAGGTGTACGCCCCCCGGGACTCGAACCCGGAACCTAATGATTAAGAGTCATTTGCTCTGACCAATTGAGCTAGGGGCGCTCGGGTCGGAAGCCTACCGAACCGGGCGCGGCGCCTTCGTAGCCGTTACCGTGGCGTCGTGGATGTGCTCGTGACCGGCTCCCATGGACTCATCGGGTCCGCGCTCATCCCGCGTCTGCGCGCCGGTGGCCATCGCGTCGTGCGGCTCGTGCGGGGCGCGACGGAAGGCGCCGACGACGTGCGGTGGAATCCCGATGCCGGCACCATCGACGGCGCCGGGCTCGAGGGCGTCGACGCGGTGGTCCATCTCGCCGGCGCCGGCATCGGCGACAAGCGGTGGACGCCGGCGCGCAAACAGCTCATCCTCGAGAGCCGCACGCGGGGAACGGGCCTGCTCGCCCGCACGCTGGCCGGGCTCCAGCGCCCACCCCAGACGCTCGTGTCGGGGTCGGCGGTGGGGTACTACGGCGACCGGGGAGCCGAGCTGCTCACCGAGGCCTCGACACCCGGTCACGACTTCCCGGCGCAGGCCTGCGTGGCGTGGGAGGCAGCGGCGGCGCCGGCGGGCGAAGCGGGGATCCGGGTGGTGACCATCCGGACCGGCATCGTGCTGGCCGCCCACGGCGGTGCTCTCCAGCGCATGCTGCTCCCGTTCAAGCTCGGGCTGGGAGGACGGATCGGCTCCGGCGAGCAGTACCTGAGCTGGATCACGCTCGACGACCACGTGGGTGCGGTCCTCCACCTGTTGTCCGCGCCCTCGGTGTCCGGCCCGGTGAACCTCACCGCGCCGGAGCCGACGACCAACGCCGAGTTCACGCGCGCGCTCGGCGCGGTGTTGCACCGGCCGACGGCGCTCCCGACCCCGCTGTTCGCCTTGAAGGCGCTGTATGGCGGCGAGCTCGTCGACACGTTGCTTGTGCATGGGCAGCGCGTGCTGCCGCGCGTGCTCGAGGCGAGCGGCTACACGTTCGGCGCCACCAACATCGAGGGCGCGTTGCGGAGCGTCATCGCAGCTCCGGCTGCGGCGTGAGTGACGCCGCAGCCGGAACCGAGCGTGGGGTGACCGAGGGGTTTCGAACCCCCGACCTCCGGGACCACAACCCGGCGCTCTAGCCAACTGAGCTACGGCCACCATGGCCGGCGCACCGCCCTGCGCGCCGAGGCCCACATGCTACCGGGCAGGGGCGAATCCCCTGCCCGACGCCCGAATTTGGCTGGTCAGCGGGCTTCTCGGGCGGCCCGGCGGTCCCGAGCGTCCCGCATGCGGGCGTGGGCGTCCTCGATCGCCCGGTGCCGGGCGCGGATCTCGGCGGCCCGCGATCCGTGCGTCACGACGTAGGGCTCCCCCGCGAGCATGTCGGTGACGAGGTCGGCGATCGCGTCGCCCGGTGTGGTCACGACGTCGTCGCCGGTGCCCGCAGTCGCGACGACGACCGCGAGGTCTTCGTCGCGCATCACCGACTCACCGAGCGCCGACGGTCGCGCCGCGCGACTGCTCTCGAGGTGCGTCGTGATCATCCCGCTCGGGAACACGACCGTCACGCCGATGCCGTCGTCGGCGAGCTCCTGCCGGAGCACGTCGCCATATCCCGTGATCGCGAACTTGGTCGTGATGTACGCGCCCTGGCGCGGCGTCGGAAACGAGCGCGGCCATCGACGACGTGAGCACGACGTGGCGCGGACCGTCGGCGGCGCGCAACGAGGGGAGGAACGCGTTCACGGTGTTGGCGGTGCCCACGACGTTGAGCGAGAGGAGCCACTGCCAGTCGTCGGCGGTGATGCGCTCGAGCGGCCCGAACTGCATGACGCCGACGTTGGCGGCGACCACGTTGCACGCGCCGAAGCGCGCGGCCACCTCGGCGGCCGCCGCGTCGAGGGTCTCCCGGTCGGCCACGTCGACCGCGCGTCCGAGGGCCGAGGCGCCGCCGGCCTCCAGGCCGGCCGCGACCGATTCGGCCGCTTCGCGGTTGATGTCCAGGACCGCGACGGCCATGCCTTCGGCGGCGAAGGCGCCCGCCATGGCCGCCCCCAGCCCGGAACCGGCGCCGGTGACGACCGCGGTGCCGCCCTGGAGCCCGCTCATCGGGGGCGGAAGTCGGCGGGACCCCCGTCGACGGCCTCGCCGAGCACCCCCAGGTCGATGCCCAGGCCGTCCGCGACCTGGCGTACCACGTCGATGTCCTTGCGCATGTAGTGACCGGCGGCGTCGACGAGCGCGGTCGACGAGCCCATGTTGGCGACGAGCCCCATGACGAAGCTGGAGCCACTCGACTGCTGGATCACGCTCGCGAGCGTCGCGGTGTCGACGCCGAGCTCGTTGGCGATCTGTTCCGCCTGGGCGACGAGCTGGATGGTGGCGGCGAACAGCGCGTTGTTCACCAGCTTCACCGCGAGCGCCGTCCCCAGCGCGCCGATCGTGAAGATCGGATCCGCGTACGCGGCAACGGTCGTGCGGGCGCGCTCGATGTCGACAGGCGCGCCGCCCATCATCACCGTGAGCGTGCCCGCGAGCACGTCGTCGGCACCACCGCTGAACGGTGCGTCGACCATGTGCCCGTTACCGGCGGCGGCGATCCGCTGGATCGTCGCCGGGCTGCCGGTCGTGTGGGAGACGAGGAGCGCGTCGTCACCGAGGTTCGCGACCAGGCCGTCGTCGGCGAGCGCGACCTCCTCGAACTGCTCATCGGAGTACACCGCGACGTGCACGGCCTCGGCGTCCCGGGCAGCCTCTGCCAACGAGTCGGTCACGTGCGCGCCCGCCCGGTCGAAGTGCTCGCGCACCTCGGGCCGGCGGGCGTACACGGTGACGTCGTGTCCGGCCGCGAGCAGCCGCTCCGACATGGGGGCGCCGATCTGGCCGGCGCCGACGAAGCTGACCCGCACGCTTACTCGGTGGGGGGTACGCCGACGGCGTAGGTCTTGACCTCCGTGTACTGCTGGAAGCCCTCGATCCCGTTCTGGCGCCCCACGCCGCTGGCTTTGTAGCCACCGAACGGTGCGTCGGCGCCGTACTGGCCGCCACCGTTGAGGCTGATCGTGCCGGCACGCAGCCGCTTGCCGACGGCCTCGGCCCGCTCGAACGATCCCGACGTGACGTAGCCGCCGAGACCGTACTGGTTGTCGTTGGCGAGCCGCACCGCGTCGTCGTCGCCGTCGAACGGGATGACGATGAGCACCGGCCCGAAGATCTCCTCCCGGGCGATCGTCATGTCGTTGGTGACGTCGGCGAACAGCGTGGGCTGCACGAACCAGCCCTTGTCGAACTGCTCGGGCCGGCCGCCGCCGGCGACGACGCGCGCACCTTCGGCCTTGCCCTTCTCGATGTACCCGAGCACGCGCTCGCGCTGCTTGGCGCTGACGAGCGGGCCCATCAGGTTGCCCATGTCGTTGGGGTCGCCGTAGGGGAAGCTCTGGAAGCCGGGCGTCGCGATCTCGATCGCCTGGTCGTAGATCTTGCGGTCGACGAGCATGCGGGTCGCCATCACGCAGCCCTGGCCACCGTGCACGGCGACCATGCAGGCCATGCCCATCTTCGCCTCGAGGTCGGCGTCGTCGAGCACGATGTCGGCCGACTTCCCGCCGAGCTCGAGGAAGAGGCGCTTCATGGTGGCACCGCCCTTCTCGAAGATCCGCTTGCCAGTGGCGGTGGAGCCGGTGAAGGAGATGAGGTCGACGAGCGGGCTCGTGGTCAGCTCCTCCCCGACGAGGTGGTCGGAGGACGTCACCACGTTGAACACCCCGGCGGGGATGTCGGTCTTCTCGGCCACGAGGCGACCGAGCCGGGTGGCGTTCCACGGCGTGTCCGGCGCCGGCTTCAGGATGACGGTGTTGCCGGTGGCGAGCGCCTGGCCCACCTTCTGCGACGACACCTCGAACGGGTAGTTCCAGGGCACGATGGCGCCGACCACGCCCGCGGCCTCGCGCACGACCCAGCGCTTCGAGTGACCGCCGAACGCGTGGCCGTCGGGAAGCTCGCGCCGCCACTCGAACTGATCGATGAACTCGGCCGGCCAGGTCAGCGCGTCGCCGAGCGGGGCATCGAGCTGCGGCCCGTACGTCAGCGCGATCGGACAACCCACCTCGGCGACCAGCTCGTGCCGCAGCTCCTCCTGCTCGCTCACGATGGCCTCGTGGAGCTGAAGCAAACACTCCTTGCGGAAGGCGTGGTTCGTCGACCAGTCGGTCTCGTCGAACGCGCGCCGTGCCGCGGCGATGGCGCGCTGCATGTCTTCCGCCGACGCGTCGGCGACCTCGCCGAGCACCTCCTCGGTGGCGGGGTTGACGTTGTCGAAGCGCTTGCCCGAGGCGGCTTCGACGAGCTCGCCGTCGATGAGCATGCGGACCTCGCCCTGCACGGTGCCGGGGCGGTCGGTTTCGATGGTGGCCATGTGATGCTCCGATCGTGAGACTTGGTCGAGGGGTGCGGTGAATTGGGCGTCGTTGAAAAGCTAGCGCCGAACCGCACGGCGACGCCGGGCCGCGAGGCTCGGGTCAGCGCATGATCGGCAAGGTGCCGTCCTTCAGGGGCCGGCCGTCGCGACCGCTGCGCACCGCGGCGACCTCGGCCAGGATCGACAGCGCGATCTCGCTGCGCCGACCGGGCCGACGTCGAGGCCGGCGGGGCCCCGGAGTCGGGTGAGCGCAGCCGGGTCGACGCCGAGCCCCCGGAGCTGCTCGGCGCGGCGCTGTTGGGTCCGGCGGGAGCCGAGCGCGCCGATGTAGCCGACGGTGCCGCCCAAGGCCTCGGCGAGTAGCGGGCCGGTGGCCGCGAGGCCGTGGTCGAGCACGACGAGGGCGTCGCGGGGACCGAGGACCGCCAGCTCGGCGCGGGCGTCCTCGGCCGACAGGCCGACACCCTCCCAGCCGAGCCACGACGCCAGGGTCAGGAGGTCGCCGGCGAGCGCGGCGGCACCGACGACGACGAGCTTGGTGACCGGGATCGTCGCCTCGACCAGCGTGCAACCGGCCACGGCGTCTTCGATCTGCCCGCCCGAGCGGCCCCGTTCGAGCAACGGATGCGCGAGGTCGACCACGGCACCCTGCCCGACGGCGTCGAGCTCGGTCAGGAGCGCAACGGGACGGCGGGTGGCGACCGCGTCCCACCAGGCCGTGGGCACGTGGTCGACCGGTTGCACGACGACTCGGGCGTGGCCGCTGCACGTCAGCCCCGCCGCGCGCGCTTGCTCGTCGGAGACGTCGAACTCGAGGAGATGCGGGCGTGAGGCGTCGGCGGGATCGGCGAGCGCGCGTTGCACGAACGACGAGAGCTCGGCATCGATCGCGCCGTGGAGCAGGCGACCGGCGCGGCATCCGCGTCGGTCGTAGATCGCCAGCTCCCCGGTGTTGGTCGAGCCGAACCCCTCGAGCGCGAACGTTCGGACCACCATCGCGGCGCGGCCGGCGAGCTCTCGCGCCACGAGCACGAGCGCGGCCGGGTCGTCGAGCGTCATCGGCCGGACCTCGAGCGTGTCGAACCAGCCGCAGCGCGTGGCCGTCGGCGCGTGCGAGCCGGCGGGCAGATCGAAGTCGGAGACCCACGGCTTGATGTCGAGGACCGGAGTGCCGTCGAACAGGTCGACGCCCGAGAACTCGAGCTCGGCCGCGCCGACGCGCTCGATGCGCACCAGGCTCAGGCCGACGCGGTTGGGACGGGCCGGGTAGCGGCTGGCGAAGATCCCGGTGCGCGTGCCGTGGTCGGCGAGCAGGAACGGGACGGGCTGCAGCGCGCCGGCGGGGTCGTCGGCGTCACGCGGGTCGACGGCGCGGTCGAGGAAGGTCACGAGCCAGGCCCAGTCGAAGCCGTCGAGACCGTCGAGGGCGGGGGAGAGCGCCGGATCGATCTCGACGACGCCACGCGTCACCGGCGCGTAGCGCGCCTGGATGACGACATCCGCCTCCGGATCGGCGTGCACCACGCCGATCGGGCGGAGCACCGGGTCCACCGGCTCGCGACCTTCCATCGGCGCACAGCGTACGCGAAGCCGTTCCCGCCTTCGCCTTCGTAGATGCGGGGCTGATCTGGCGACGCAACTTGCAGCTGCGAGACTTTCACCCGGTATGCTCGCGTCCCGCATGACGACCTACCGGGTGGGCCAGGCCGCCGAGCTGCTGGGCGTGAGCCCCGACACCGTGCGCCGGTGGACCGACAGCGGTCGCCTCACGGCCCGTCGCGACCACGGCGAGCGGGTCATCGACGGCGCCGACCTCGCCCGCTTGCTCACCGAGACCGCACCGGCGAGCGACGAGTCGCCGGTGATCGAGTCGGCACGGAACCGCTTCCCCGGCATCGTCACCCAGGTCCAGAAGGACGGCCTGGTGGCGGTCGTGCACATCCAGGCCGGACCGCACCGGGTCACCTCGCTGATGACGCGCGAGGCCGCCGACGAGCTGGGAATAGAGCCGGGAGACCTGGCCGTCGGCGTCGTCAAGTCGACGAACGTGGTCGTGGAAGTGCCACGACCGGAATGAACCGTCACCACGAAGGGGAGCGGGCCGTGCGAAGGCACCTGCGTTGGGTAGGAATCATGGTGGTGGTGGTCGCGTCGACCGCGACCTTCATGGGCGGAACGGCGGTCGCGGCGCGGAGCACGCACGCGGCGAAGGCCAAGGTCACCGGGACGATCACGGTGTCCGCGGCCGCGTCGCTGACCGAGGCATTCCAGAAGATGGGCACGGACTTCCAGAAGCGGAACTCCGGGACGACCGTCACGTTCAACTTCGGTTCGTCCGGAACCCTCGCGACACAGATCCAGGGTGGTGCGCCGGCCGACGTCTTCGCATCGGCCGACGGCGCCAACATGCAGAAGTTGGTGACCGGCGGGCAGGTCACGGCCGAGCCGACCGTGTTCGCGTCGAACCTGCTCACCATCGTGGTGAAGCCGGGCAACCCGAAGAAGGTCAAGTCGATCAGCGACCTGCCCGGGCTCGACGTGGTGTCGCTCTGTGGCGAGACGGTGCCGTGCGGCAAGTACGCCGACCAGATCCTCTCGGGCGCCGGGGTGACCGTCGACTCGTCGAAGGTCACGCGCGGCGCCGACGTGAAGGCGACGCTCGCCGCGGTGACAACTGGAGACGCGGATGCGGCGATCGTGTACGTGAGCGACGCCATAGCGGCCGGCAGTAGCGTGACCGCCGTGCCGATCCCGACGTGGCAGAACGCTTATGCGATCTATCCGATCGCCCCGATCGCGGCGTCCAAGAACCAGGATCTCGCGAACGCGTGGGTCAAGTACACGGTGTCGCCCGCGGGCCAGCGAACGCTGCAGAGCTTCGGGTTCCTGCCGCCGCCGCCGAGCGAGTGAGCCGTCGGGGGCGGGGGGTACCGCTCGTGGCGGTGCTCCTCGCCCTCGTGGCAGTCGCGTTCTTCGTTCTCCCACTCGTCGGACTCGTCCAGCGGGCGCCGTGGGGTGAGGTCTGGGACGATCTCAGCAACCCGGCGGCCCGGGACGCGATCCGTCTCTCGCTGGAGTGCTCACTCTGGTCGACCGGGTTGTCGATCCTGTTCGGCGTGCCGCTGGCCTACGTGCTCGCCCGCTCCCGGTTCCCTGGTCGCTCGCTCGTGCGCGCGCTGGTGGTGCTGCCGATGGTGCTGCCGCCGGTCGTCGGTGGCATCGCGTTGCTGTTCGCGTTCCAGCGCAACAACGGACTGATCGGTGGGTGGCTCTACGACACGTTCGGGCTGCAGTTCACGTTCAGCAAAACGGGTGTGATCCTGGCCGAGACCTTCGTCGCGATGCCGTTCCTGGTCATCACGGTCGAAGCCGGCCTGCGATCGATGGACCGGCGCTACGAGGACGCGGCCGCATCGCTGGGGGCCAACCGGTGGACGGTCTTCCGCCGGGTGACGCTCCCCCTCGTCGGGCCGGCGCTGTTCGCCGGCGCCGCGCTCGCGTGGGCTCGGGCCCTCGGCGAGTTCGGCGCCACCATCACCTTCGCGGGCAACATCCGAGGCCGCACCCAGACCATCCCGCTCGCGGTCTACAACCTGCTCGAGACGGACCAGGGCACCGCGATCGCGCTGAGCCTGGTGCTGTTGGCGGTGTCGGTCATCGTGCTGGTCCTCCTGCGCGACCACTGGTTCGGCGGTCTCCGTGACCCTTGACGCCACCGTGCGGCTCCAGCTCGGATCGCTCGATCTCGACGTGCACCTGACGGCAGCCGACGGCGAGACGGTGGCGGTGCTCGGGCCGAACGGCGCGGGGAAGAGCACGTTCCTCCGCGCGGTCGCGGGTCTCGCGCCACTCGCCGGAGGCCGAATCCTGATCGACCGCGCCGTGGTCGACGACCCTGCCGACGGCCGCTACGTCGTCCCGGAGCGCCGATCGGTGGGGGTCGTCTTCCAGAACTACCTCCTGTTCCCGCACCTCTCGGTGCTGGAGAACGTGGCGTTCGGGTTGCGCAGTCGCGGGGTGCCGCGCGGTGAGGCCCGCCGACGCGCACGCGAGTGGCTCGCGCGCATGGACCTGGCCAGGTATTGCGACGCCAAGCCGAGCTCGCTGTCCGGTGGGCAACAGCAACGCGTCGCCCTGGCTCGGGCGCTCGTGACCGAGCCTCGCCTGCTCCTCCTCGACGAGCCGCTCGCCGCGCTCGACGTGGGAACCCGGACCGAGCTGCGGCGCGAGCTCCGTGCCGAGCTCGCGCAGTTCGAAGGTGCGCGCGTGATCGTCACCCACGAGCTCCTCGATGCGGTCGCGCTCGCCGATCGGCTGGTCGTGCTCGAGCGAGGACGGGTCGCGCAGCAAGGGAGCGTCACCGACGTCGTGGCGCAACCGCGGTCGCGCTACGTCGCCGACCTGGTGGGGATCAACCTGTTGCGCGGGATCGGCCGCGACCACGAGGTCGCGCTCGAGAGCGGCGGGACGGTCGCCACCGCCGATCCCGTCGCGGGAGATGTCTACGTGGCGATCCACCCACACTCGGTGACGGTGCACCTGCGGGAGCCCGCGGCGAGCGCGCGCAACGTCTGGCCGGGCCGGATCGCCGGGACCGACCTCCTCGGCGACCGCGTGCGCATCCACGTCGCCGGTGAGGTCCCGCTCGTCGCCGAGGTGACCGCGGCTGCCGTCGCCGAGCTCGGCCTCCACGAGGGGGTCGGCGTCTGGACCTCGGTCAAGGCCACGGACCTCCAGCTCTACGCCGCCTGAGGCAAGATGCCGGACGACCAAGGAGACATCGGATGAAGTTGAGCACCCGCAACCAGATCAGCGGCACCGTCGCCGACGTCCACGTCGGGGAGGTCATGGCGTCGGTGAAGGTCAGCCTCGGCTCGGGCGAGACGATCACCGCGGCCATCACCGCCGAAGCCGTCGCCGACCTCGGGCTCGAGCCAGGCAAGCCGGTCACCGTGCTTGTCAAGGCGACCGAGGTGATGTTGGCGACGGACTGACCGTCACCCGGCGCGCGCGCCGGGCTCGGGTCGCGGTGGGAACGCGCCCCACGAGCGCGTGAGTGCCTTCAGGTGCGCAGCCAGCGCCGGCAGCGCGGCCGGGGCGAGGTAGGTGTCAGCGCCCAGGTCGAGCAGGGCGGCGGGGGTCATCGGCTGCTCCGACGGATGGCCGGTGTGCACGACGATGATGCGCGTGGTGGCGCGCTGTTGCTGCACCAGTTGCTCCAAGTCGTCCTCGCGGGAATCGATGACGACGGCCGCCGGCGTGTCGTGGGTCTCGAGGACGACGCGATAGGAGGGTCCGAGCGCTTCGCCGAGGGTCGGCAACCAGCGGGCCGAGCGGGGGGAGAGCAGGACCTGCTTGGGCGGCGGCTCCGCCACGATTCGGTCCTGCCCGCGGGCGCCGCCACGGATGAGGCGGAACCGACGGACGCGGTGAGGCGCGCCGGTGTCGGGGGCGGCGGTGTCGTGGGTGATGCTCATGGTGACCTCGATTCGGTGGGGTGTCGAGGTTCACCTTGCACCGGCCGCGTGAGATCGAGGTGTGCGGTCGGTGAGAACTCGGCAAGAACGCGGACCCGTCGGCTCAGCCGCCGAACTTCTGGATCGGGTGGTGCGTCGCCATCGCCGAACCCGCCGGACCCACGAGCAGCTTGTAGCGCAGGTAACGACGGTGGAAGAGCTGGAGCAGCTCCTCGTCGTGGGCCCCGGCGTCGGCCAGCACGAACTCCTCGAGTGCGGCGTCGCCGTCCTGCCACGTCGACGGCCGCCGACCGAGGAACGCCTGCAGGTCGTCGAGGTCGGCCGCGGTGCACTCGTCGCCGATCTCGTCGAACCGCTGGAGGTGGCGGGCGAGCCGGAACGCGATCCGCAGCTGGTGACGCTCGTACTCGTCGGCGACGTCGAGCGCGCGCAACGATCGCACGAGGTGTTCGTGGGCGGCGGCCACCGGTGACCGGCGTGGTTCGGGCACCTCGACCGTCTCCAGCTCGTCGACACCGAGGATCTCGGCGAGTCCCTCGATCGCGAACAGGTTGGTCTCGCTCGCCCACTGCATGTTCGTCATGTAGTCGGACGCGGCGGGCGGTGCCGCCAACGCGGCGTGGAAGACCATCTGGTTCGTCAAGGCGAACACGAAGTGGTGGTGCATGATCGCGGCGAGGTCGACCGGCGCGCCCGAGTGCTTCGCGTACTGGTCGTAGAGGGCATTCATGTCGCCGAAGCCGAGCACGGTGTCGCGCATGCGGAACGCGGCGAGGTCCATCATCGGATCACCCAGATGACCGAGCTCGAGGTCGAGGATCGCGGTGACGTGCCCGTCCTGATGGTGGAACTGGCCCGAGTCCCACACGACCGGGGTCTCGCGGCGCTGCGTGTCGACCGGGTTGCGGTCGATCCAGCCCAGACAGAACTCGAGGAACGGGTCGGGCCGCACCTTGGTGGCGCGGTAGCCGGCCACGTACACGTCGAGGCCGACCCGTCCCGACTGACTCGGTGTCGGAGCGCGAGTGATGCCGGCGCGCACGTAGGGCTCGGGGTCGAGCTGGTGGATGCGGGCGAGGATGCCCATGTACTCGTCCATCACCGCCGCCCGCTGCTCGTCGGTGGCGGCGTCGAAGTGGTTCTCACCGGGCACCACGTCGATCACGAACGCGCGGGGATCGTCGGACCATCCGTAGACGTGCGCGACTGGGATGCCGTCGGCCTCGAGCAGCTGCTGGAAGGTCATCTCGTGCTCGAGCGGGAAGAGAGGTGCCGCGTCGGTGCGGTCGCCCCGCACCATGATCGTCGACTGTTCCCCGCCCCGCTCGACGTCGACGAACCACACCGGCCGCCACCGCGCCTGCTTGCGGATCCCGACGACGGTCCCGCCCAGGTGGTCGCGGAACCAGTCGGCGAGGTGCTCGTCGGTGCGGTCCACGGTCACCCCCGGGTGATCTTGCGCCCGATGATCTCCTTCATGATCTCGGTGGTCCCTCCGTAGATCGTGGTGACCCGCGCGTCGATGTAGGCCCGGGCGATCGGGTACTCGAGCATGTAGCCGTAGCCGCCGTGGAGCTGCACGCACCGGTCGACCGTGCGCTTCTGCAGCTCCGTGCACCACCACTTGGCTTCGGCGGCTTCCTCGACCGTGAGCTCGCCGTCGTTGAGCGCGTCGACGCACCGGTCGACGAAGACCTGCGCGATGTCGACTTCGGTGCGCATCTCGGCCAGGGCGAAGCGCGTGTTCTGGAAGGACGCGATGGGGGACCCGAAGGCGGTGCGCTGTTGCACGTAGTCGAGCGTCCAGCGCAGCGCGGCCTCGGCCGCGGCGACACCGGCGATGGCGATCGAGAGTCGTTCCTGCGGCAGGTTGTCGACGAGGTGCGCGAACCCCTTGCCCTCGACGCCGAGCAGGTTGTCGGCCGGCACGGGGACGTCGGTGAAGAACAGCTCGGCCGTGTCCTGCGCGTGGAGGCCGACCTTCTCCAGGTTGCGTCCGCGCTCGAAGCCGTCCATGCCGCGTTCGAGCACGAGGAGGCTCATGCCCGAGTGCTGTTGCGACGGGTCGGTCTTGACCGCGGTGATCACGAGATCGGCGTTGATGCCGTTGGTGATGAAGGTCTTGGCGCCGTTCACGACGTAGTGGTCGCCGTCGCGGACCGCGGACGTGCTCATCGACGCGAGGTCGGAGCCGATGCCCGGTTCGCTCATGGCGATGGCGGTGATCATCTCGCCCGACGCGATCCCGGGCAGCCAGCGACTCCGCTGCTCGTCGGTCGCCAACGAGAGGAAGTAGGGGAGGCAGATGTCGGAGTGCAGCGTGAGCCCGAGGCCGGCGGCGGCGACACCGGCGTACTGGAGCTCCTCGCTGATCACCTGGTTGTACCGGAAGTCGTCGACGCCGCCTCCGCCGAGCTCCTCGGGGACGGCCATGCCCAGGAACCCGGCCGCACCGGCGGTCGCGAACAGCTCGCGCGGCACGAGGCCCTGCTCGTTCCACTCGAGGTGGTGCGGCACCATCTCGCGCTCGACGAAGGTGCGGAAGCTGGTGCGGAAGAGGCCGTGCTCCTCGGTGAATTGCGTACGGCGCATGCAGCGAGGATACGGCCGCGACTGGGTTAGGCGAACACCTCGCGTGACCACTCGACCAGCTGTGGCGCCAGCTTCGGCCACCGGTCGAACAGCTTCCCGCTCACCTGGTGGTCGGCCGACCGCTCGATCCATTCGCGATCGCCCCACGGAGGCTCGACGATCCGAGCGTTCGGCAGCATCGACGCCACCGCCTCCGACGTCTCGCGGGTGTGGTGGGCGTCGCTCTCGCCGCTGCGGAACACCAGCGCGGGCACGCCCACGGCGGCGGCATCCTCGGTCGTGAGTCCGGGCACCAGCTCACCGCCGCAGGGGCAGTACGCCAGCATCCACCGCTCCATCGTCGCGACGAACTCGCGGCGGTCCTGATCGAGGATGCGCTGCCGGTTCGACGGGTTGCGCGAGATCACCTCGTCCCATTCGGGAAGCGCGGCGACGGCGTCCATGCCGTCCTGCCACGCCTTCAGCAGGTTCTGGCCGCAATAGTGCATGCCCAGGCTCATGAGCCCGAAGGCGCCGCCGCTGATCCACCAGACGGCGAGCCCGGCGGCGACGTCGGGGTGGCGGGACGCGGTGAGCAACGACACCCGCGCGCCACCCGAGCCGCCGCTGATGACCGCGGGCCCCAGGTCGAGGTGCCGGAGCAAGGCGGCGAGGGTGTCGGCCTGCATGGCGGATTCCGAGGCTCCGGTGAAGCACACGTCGGACGCACCGCAGTTCGGTCGGTCGTAGATGAGGACCTGGTTCCCGGCCTCCGACAACGCCTCGGCCAGCTCCCGAACCCCGGGGAAGTCCTTGCTGAACCGGCCGCCGGGTGTGATCGCCCATGGCCGGCCCTCGCCGATGACCTCGTACGCGATGGTGAGGTCGTTGACAGTTGCGTGCGGCATTCGGCGACCCTAACCTCGGCCTCGATGCTCGACAACGGAACGCTGGTCATCGACGCCGACTCGCACTGGACGGAACCGCACGATCTGTTCACGAGGGTCGCGCCGGCGCGGGTCAGGGACCGGGTGCCGCGGGTGGAGGAGGTCGAAGGCATCCCCACCTGGGTGTTCGACGGCCACGTCCTCGGCCAGGCGACCGCCGCCGCCGTCATTGGCCGCGACGGCAGGAAGGAGAGCGCCGACATCGGGCTCAACCAGTGGTCGATCGACGACATCCACGTCGGCGCGTACGACCCGAAGGTACGGCTCGAGGTCCTCGACGAGTGCGGCATCGACGCGCAGATCATCTTCCCGAGCACCATCGGCCTCGGTGGCCAGGACCTCGGCATGGTGGAGGACCAGGACCTGTGCCGCCTGGTGATCGAGCTCTACAACGACCAGATGGCCGAGATCCAGGCCGACTCGAACGACCGGCTCCTGCCCATGCCGCTGATGCCCGCCTGGGACATCGACACGTGCATCGCCGAAGCCAAGCGGGTCGCCGCGCTGGGAGCGCGCGGGGTGAACATGACGTCCGATCCGCAGGATCTCGGTGCGCCCGACCTCGGCGACCGCGCCTGGGACCCGTTCTGGGAGACGTGCACCGAGCACCAGCTCCCCGTGCACTTCCACATCGGCGCCAGCGTCACCGCGATGACGTTCTACGGCAAGTATCCGTGGGACTCGCACGCCATGGACACGAAGCTCGCCATCTGCGGCTCGCTCCTCTTCATCGGCAACGCGCGCGTCGTCACCAACCTCATCCTGTCGGGGATGTTCGACCGTCATCCCGACTTGAAGATGGTGTCGGTGGAGAGCGGGGTCGGCTGGGTGCCGTTCATCCTCGAGACGCTCGACTACGAGATGTCCGAGAACGCGCCGACCGAGCTCGCGAAGCTGGAGAAGATGCCATCCGAGTACTTCCGGAGCAACCTGTACGCGACGTTCTGGTTCGAGAACAACCGCAACAAGCTGCCCGACCTCATCGACGCGGTCGGGGAGGACAGCATCCTCTTCGAGACCGACTTCCCGCACCCGACGTGTCTCTACCCGAACCCGCTCGCGTCGGTGGAGGCGAAGATGGCCACGCTCGCGCCGGAGGTCCGGAAGAAGATCTACGGCGAGAACGCCCGCAAGCTCTACCGCCTCTGACACCACGGGCGTCGGTGCGGCGTACCATGAGCGCGTGAACGTCGAGGTCGACGCCGACTGCTGCGGCGGGTTCGGGCAGTGCGTCACCATCTGCCCCGACGTGTTCGAGCTCACGGACGCGGGCTACGCCGTGGTGCGCGTCGACACCGTGCCCGAGGAGCTGGAGCGTGCCGTGCGGCAGGCGGAGCAGGCCTGCCCGACGCACGCGATCACGGTGACCTGACCGCCGCCGCCCGCTCAACCGGCGAGGCCGTCGCGGTAGGTCATGGGCAGCAACTCGAGCAGTTGGCCGTCGGGGTCGCGGATCATGACCGCGGCGCCGACGTTCGTCTGCTCGAGCACACTGCCGCCGAACTCGACCGCCTTCGCCGCGGTCGCGTCGATGTCGTCGACCGACACCGAGACGTGGGTGAGCCCGATCTCGTTCATGACGCGCGGTGACGCGGGCGCGTGTGCACCCGCGTCGGCGTAGTGCATCAGCTCCAGCACGAACGCGTCCTGGCGCAGGTAGACGGCGGTGACCCCGATCGGCGGCTCGAGGTCGATCAGCTTCGCCACCATCGCATCGGGCGGTTCGACCTCACGCCAGTACTCGAAGCCGAGCACCTCCTCGTAGAACCGACGCGACCGCGCCAGGTCGGTGACGCAGACACCCACGTGGTTGAACACCGGACTCATTCGTCGCTCCTTCGCTGCTTGCTCGGCATAGTCTCACCGCGTGCCGGAGGACATCGAGCGGTTCCACATCCGCGTGGACGACTCGACGCTCGAGGACCTCCGGCTCCGACTGTCGATGACGCGCTTCCCGGACCAGATCGACGGCACCGGCTGGGAGTACGGCACGCCCATCGCCTACGTGCGCGAGCTCGTGCGGTACTGGCGCGACGAGTACGACTGGCGTGCCCAGGAAGCGCAGCTCAACGAGCTCGACCACTTCCGGACCCGCATCGACGGCCAGCAGATCCACTTCGTCCACGCGCGATCCCGGCACGCGGACGCGCTCCCGCTGCTGATCGTCCACGGCTGGCCCGGCTCGGTCGTGGAGTTCCTCGACGTCATCCCGCGACTGACGGATCCGGAAGCGCACGGCGGTCGTGCGGAGGACGCGTTCCACGTGGTCGCGCCGTCGCTCCCCGGGTACGGGTTCTCCGAGCCGCCGCGCGTTCCGGGTTGGGACATCCGGCGCGTCGCGCACGCGTTCGTCGAGTTGATGAAGCGCCTCGGCTACCCGCGCTACGGCGCGCAGGGCGGCGACTGGGGCGCGCAGATCGCGACCAGGCTCGCGGCCCTCGACCCCGAGCACTGCGCCGCGCTCCACCTCAACATGCCGATCGCCGCCCCGCCGGCGGAGCCGCTGCCGGTCACCGAGGAAGAACAGGCCGGCCTCGCGGCGATGGCCGCGTTCCAGCGCGACGAAGGCGCGTATGCACAGCTGCAGGGGACGAAGCCCGACACCTTGAGCATGGCGCTGAACGACTCGCCCGCCGGCTTGTTGTCGTGGATCGTCGAGAAGTTCCGCACCTGGAGCGATTGCGACGGCGAACCCGAGAACTGCTTCACCCGTGACCGGCTGATCACGAACGTGATGCTCTACTGGGTGACGGAGACGTTCGCGTCGTCGGCCCGGCTCTACTGGGAGACCATGCACAGCGGGGCGTTGAAGGACCCGCCGGAGTTCGTGACCGTCCCGACGGGCGTGGCCCGCTACCCCAAGGAAGTGGTGCTGCGCTTCCCCCGCTCGTGGGTCGAGCAGCGCTACAACGTGACGCGCTGGGCGGTCATGCCGCGCGGAGGGCACTTCGCGGCGATGGAGCAACCCGAGCTGTTCGTCGACGATCTGCGAACGTTCTTCCGTACCGTGCGCTGAGCCGCGGCGGGTCACCGGGTCACCGGGTCATGCCATCTCGGGTCGCGTCCCGGGACGCAGATCGGGAGCGTCGAGCTGCACGCCGTCGCGACGGATGGGCGTGCCGTTGACGAGCACGTGACGCATTCCCGTCGGCTCCTCCGCGGTGAGACGTTCGCCTCCCGCCGGGAAGTCGCGCACCCGCCGCAGCGGTCCGGTGCCGACCGTCTCGGGGTCGAACACGGTCACGTCGGCCCACGCGCCCTCCCGCAGGTGGCCGCGGCGCACGAAGCCGAACAAGCCGGCCGGCTCGCCGCTCAGCTTGCGGACCGCCCGCTCGATCGGCATGACCCCGCGCTCGCGGACCCAGGTGCCGAGCAGGTCGGTCGGCAAAGGTGCGTCGCACAACTGCCCGACGTGCGCGCCCGCGTCCGAGAGGCCCAGGGCGACGTGCTCGCGGGTGAGGAGGTCGCTCACCTCGTCCGCGTCGTCGTTGGCGATGTAGATGCGGAAGCGGGTGGCGAGATCGTCGGCGAGTGCCACCTCGCAGATGACGTCGAGCGGGCTGCCGCCGCGCTCACGAGCCAGCTCGTCGACCCGCCGGCCCTCCAGCTCGGGGGAACGCGTCGATTCGGAGATCTCGCAGGTCTCCCAGCGCGGTCGCATGGGGACCTCCTGGAGATCGGCCGCGGCCCGGGCCCGCCACTCGGGGTCCCGGTACGCGGCGATGCGGGCGTCGCGGTCGCGGTTCATGAGCTCGCCGAACACGGAGCTCACGTTGAGGCTGAACGGGCTCTCCATCGTGAACTGCATGGTCAGCGGCCGGGGCGTGACCTGCGGCCAGACCTGCGCGTCCCGGGCGAGCGACGCCTCGTGCAACGCGAGTTGCGGCGCGTGACGCCGATCGGCGAGCGCGAACAGGGGGTACGTGAACGGCCGGCCGATGCGCTGCTGCCATTGGTACATGTCGGCGTAGGTGCACTGCTCGCCCGCGGTGGCCAGCACCATGCCCTTGCCGGTGCGTCCGGCCGCCATGAACAGCGCGTCGACCTCGTCGCGCGCCGCGAACCGGCTCGGGACCGGCTTCCCGTCGACGCCGCGGTGGGTGTACGCGAAGCTGGTCGAGAACCCGGCTGCACCGAACTCGATCGCCTCCTGGACGAGCCGGGCCATCTCGTCGATCTCTTCGGCGGTGGCGGCGCGCTCGTACGCCGCGTCACCCATCACGTAGAGCCGCACCGAGCTGTGCCCGACGTACGCGGTGAAGTTGATCACCGTGCCGCGTCGGCGGACCAGCTCGAGGTACTCCGGGTGGGTCTGGAAGTCCCACACGATGCCGGCGGCCAGCGTCGCGGCGTCCATGTCCTCGACGTTCTCGAGCGTGCCGATGATCACGTCGTGATGCTCGGGGCGGGTCGGCGCGATGGTGAAGCCGCAGTTCCCGGCGACGACCGTGGTGACGCCGTGCGACGACGACGGCCGCAGCCGCGGGTCCCAGAACACCTGGGCGTCGTAGTGCGTGTGGATGTCGATGAACCCGGGTGCGACGACGCAGCCCGATGCGTCCAGGTCGTGGTCGCCGCGCAGGTGCGGTCCGATCTCGCGGATCACACCGTCGGTGACCGCGACGTCGGCCACCACGCCTGGTGCGCCGCTCCCGTCGACGACGGTGCCGCCGCGGATGACGAGGTCAGCCATCATCGTCTCCCTTCAGCTTCATGAGGTCGCGCAGCTGGCTGACGGGCGGACCGGCCGTGGTCCCACCGTCGACCGGCAGCACGATGCCGGTGACCTGCGCGGCGCGGTCGCTCGCCAGGTAGAGCACCGCTTGGGCGACGTCGATCGGGGCGCCGTGCCGCTGCAAAGGTTGGGTCAACTGGATCACCGGCCCCATGTCGTAGTTGCTGATCGCGGTCGCGATGTGACCGGGCGCGATGCAGTTGACCCTGATCCCGTGGTCGGCGAGGTCGACGGCGGCGGATCGGCTGAACTGCACCACCGCGGCCTTCGACACTCGGTACATGATCGGCCCGGCGCCTCCGCTGAGCGCGGCGATCGACGAGGTGTTGATGATGGAACCGCCGCCGTGCTCCGCCATGTGGCGGGCCGCGAGCCGCGTGCCGACCATGATGCCGAACAGGTTGACGCCCATCACCCGGTCGAAATCGCGCAGGTCGTTGTCGAGGATGCGACTGAAGGAGCTCGGGATCCCCGCATTGTTGAACATGACGTCGAGACCGCCGAAGTGCCCGACGGTGAAGTCGACGAGTGCCTGCACGTCGTCGGCGTCGGCGACGTCGGTGCGCCGGAACGCAGCCCCGCCGCCGAGGTCGGTGGCCACCTCCTCGCCCTGCTCGGTGTCGACGTCGGCGACGACGACCCGCGCGCCTTCCTCGACGAACAACTCGGCGGTCGCCCGGCCGATCCCACTGGCACCCCCGGTGACGATCGCCACCTTGCCGGACAGCTCCTGGCTCATGATCAGCTCTCCTCGATCCACTCGTCGACGCACGTGTTCACCCCGTGGCGAGCGAAGACGGCGTCGATCTCCGCGAGGTCGGTGTCGTCGATCGTCCAGCCCACGGCGCCGACGTCGTCGTCCACCTCGGCGACGGTGCGGCAGCCCACCAGCGACGTGCTCACTCCCGGGCGTGACGTGGTCCAGCGGAGCGCGAGCTGCGGCAGGCTCCGGCCGTACCGCTCCGCGATGGCCTTCAGGTCGTCGGCGGCGGCGACGTTGCCGGGCACGGCACCCGGGCCGAAGAGGTGCCGGAACAGCGGCGCCATCACACCCCACTTGTCGGACTTCGACCGCCAATCGTCGGGCGCGAACTCGACGTCCGCCGGCAGCGTGCCCGACAGCAGGCCGTAGGCGAGCGCGCCGTAGACCATGAACCCGATGCCCTGCTCCTCGCAGTAGGGCAGCACGTCGTGCTCCATGCGCCGGTCCAGCAGGCTCAACCCGTACTGCACCACGTCGACCCGCCGGATCTTCTCGCACGCTGTGATCTCGTTGCGGGTGAAGTTCGAGACGCCGACGAAGCGCGCCTTGCCGTCGCGCACGACGTCGTCGAGGGCGAGCATCGTCTCCTCGAACGGCACCGAACGGTCGGGCCAGTGCACGAGGTACACGTCGACGTGGTCGGTCCCGAGGTTCTGCAGGCTGGTTTCGATCGCGCCGCGGACGCGCTCGGCGCGACTATCGCGGAAGTTGGGCCGCTCGGGGTACCCGACGCCGAACTTGGTGACCAGGATCACGTCGTCGCGGCGGGCCCCGAGCGCCCGACCCAGGGCCTGCTCCGACGCGCCGCCGCCGTACGCGGCGGCGGTGTCGAAGCAGTTGATGCCGAGGTCGATCGCGCGGCCCACCGCCCGGGCGAAGTCGGTCTCCTCGATGCTCCCGTAGCCGCCGCCGATCTCCTGGCAGCCGAAGCCGATCGCCGAGACCTCGAGCCCCGTCGCTCCGAACGGTCGATGCTCCATCACAACCCCCAGATCCCGCGTCGCCGACTACGCAAGACGCCAGCGGACGGGCAGGTGCTTGATCCCGCCGTTCACGGCCGAGTTGAGTCGTTCCGCGGGGCCCGCCACCTCGAACGACTCCAGTCGGTCGAGCAGGTGTCGGAACACGGTCTCCATCTCGAGGCGCGCGAGGTGTGCGCCCATGCAGAAGTGCTCGGCGAACCCGAACGACAGCTGCGGGTTCGGACGGCGGTCGATGCGGAACCCGAACGGGTCCTCGAACACCTCTTCGTCGCGGTTGGCGGACGCGAAGAACAACGCCACGTGCTCCCCCTCCCGGATCTTCACGCCGCGCACCTCGGCGTCCTCGGTGGCCATGCGGGTGAAGTGGATGATCGGGCTCACGAAGCGCAGGATCTCCTCGACCGCGTCGGGGAGCAGCTCGGGCTGGTCCAGGAGCCGCTTCCACTCACCGCGGTGCTCGGAGAACGCGAGCAGCCCGCCGCTGATCGCGTTCCGCGTGGTCTCGTTGCCGGCCTCGACGACCAGCTCGCAGTACGAGAGCAGCTGCACCTCGGTGAGCGGCCGGCCGTCGATCTCGGCGGCGAGCAGCTCGCTGACCAGGTCGTCGCCCGGCTCGCGCCGCCGCCGCTCGATCAGCTCCCTCAGGTACGCGTGCAGCTCGCCGCGCGCGCGGCGGATCGTCTGACCCGGCGTCTCTCCGGGTCGCCGGAACTCGGGATCGTCCTTGCCGATCACCTCGTTGGTCCACCGGAACAGCAGCTCCCGGTCGGAATCGGGCACGCCGAGGAGCCAGGCGATCACCGCGATCGGGAGCGGCGCGGCGACGCGCTCCACGAAGTCGAATTCGTCGGTGCCCTCGGCCACCGCCACCTCGTCGAGCACCTCGGCGGCGATGCGGTCGATCTCCTCCTGTCGCGATCGGATCGCCCGCGGCGTCAGGCGGCGCATCCCGACCCGTCGGAGTGGGCCGTGGCGGGGCGGATCGAGCGTGACGACCATCTCCGTGGGCTGCGCGGGCGCGCCGATCCGCCCGAGGATGAGGCCGTGCTCGTTCGAGAAGCGCACCGGTTCGGTGGTGATGTCGGTGATGTCGGCGTGCTTGGTGATCGCCCAGAAGGGTTGGTAGCCGGGCGGCTCGAACCAGGCCACGGGCGCCTCGGCCCGCAGGTACGTCCACACGTCGTGCGGATAGCCGCGGCGCGCGAAACGCTCGGGATCGACGAGGTCGAGCGGGTCGATGCCGGGCGGCGGCGCGGGGTGCGACGACATCACGCCACCGCGATCTGCAGCAACGCGTCGGCGACGGCCGCGGGCTCCGTGATCATCAGGTCGTGACCGGTGTCGATCTCCCACAGGCGGCCGTCGGCGCGAGCCTTCTCCATGAGCTCGGGGTCGCGGGTGGCCAGCGTCGACGTGCAGACGATGTGGTACTTCGGCAACGCCGCGAAGGTGGCCTCGTCGGTCAACCACAGCGGCTGCTCGAAGCACTTCCACGGGTGGCCGGTCAGGCGCTCCGCCATCCACGCCACGTCGCCGGGATCGGTCACGCCGAAGAACAGCCCGGCTTCGGGCGACGGCAGCAACACCAGCTCCACACCGTCGACGACGGCACCCAGAGGACGGGTCGCTTCCATGATCGGACCGGCGACGTCGAGGAGCGACTGCCCGTTCCCGGGATTGGCGGCGTCGAGGTACACCACGCGGCCGATGCGGTCGGCCGCACGGTCGGCGGCGCCGGTGATCACCATCCCGCCGTAGCTGTGCCCGACCAGGATCACGTCGCGGAGATCCTCGTAGTGGAGGACCGCCACGACGTCACGGACGTGGAGATCGAGGTCGATGTCGGGGCTCAGCAGGTTGGATCGCTCCCCGAGTCCGCTCAGCGTCGGGGTGTACACCTCGTGGCCGGACGATCGCAGGAGGCGCGCCACCCGCTGGTAGCACCAGCCCCCGTGTCCACCGCCGTGCACGAGTACGTAGGTCGCCATCGGCTGCTCCAAGGGTCAGGGGAGGCGGTCAGGGGCACGTGGGCCAGGTCACCTGCGCGGCCTCGGCGCGCTCGAGCGCCTGGCGCGAGGCGGCCGAGACGGGCGCCTTCAGGAAGCCGACGGTGCCGTCGACGAGATCGCCGAGCGCGACCGCGAACGGGAGGACCACCTGGCCGGCCGAGCGCGCCCGTTCGCGGTCGGCGGCGGCGTGCGTGATCAGCACGTTCGCCTGCGCGATGCGATGGGTGCGGAGCGGCTCGGGGATGTGCTCCAGGAAGACTGCCAAGCGGTGGTGGTAGGTCCTGATGGGTGCGAGGAAGATGTCGGGCAGCTGCTCGAACACGTCGCGGCGCCCGTACTGGTACACCATCGCGACGAAGCTCATGTAGTTGCTGCCGTCGAGCTCGCTCTGCTCGAGCAGCGGACGGATCGCGCACTCCACCGACGATCGCAGGTCGTCGGGATGGCGTTCGGCGATGAGGAACGCGCCGCGCTCGTTGAGCCACGGCAGTCGGTACTCGAACACGGCCAGGAGCAGCCGTTCCTTGGAGCCGAAGTGGTACTGCACCGCCGAGTTGTTGCCGTTCCCGGCGGCGGCGCCGATCTGGCGCAGGGAGACGCCGTCGATGCCGCGCTCCGCGAACAGGCGCTCCGCGGCGAGGACGATCTGCTCCTTGGTCGACGGCGCGATCACCGACATGGCCGGGATCTCACCACGCTGGACAGCCAGAGTCAACCGACTTAGATTTGAGACACTCCACAGACGACCTCGAAACGCAGCGAATGGGGGCTCCGTGACCGTTGACCAAGGTGGGGCGAGCTCGGTCGAGACCGCACCGCGGAGCTGCCCGGTGGTGGACTTCGACCTCTTCGACGCGGCGACCCGCGACGCGTCCGACGTGGCGTTGCAGTCGGTGCGCGACACCGGCTGCCCGGTGGTCTGGACGGAGAAGAACGGCGGCCACTGGATCGTCAGCAACTACGAGCTGGTGGCGGCGGCGTTCCGCGACTGGGAGCGGTTCTCGTCGGAGCGGATCCACCCCGAGCAGAACGCGATCGCGTTCAACAACAGCAAGCTCCCTCCGTGCCTCCCGGAGGAGAGCGACCCGCCCCGGTGGTACGGCTATCGGCGGGCGCTGGCGGTGATCCTCTCGCCGCAGGCGTCGGAGCGACTGCGCGGGCGCGCCCGCTTCTGGACCGAGCACTACCTCGACCGGGTCGTGGCGCAGGGCGAGTGCGACTTCGTCCACGACCTGACCTGCCCGGTGCCCGCGGCGGTCACGCTGGAATGGCTCGGCTACCCGCGCGAGGACTGGCAGATGTTCTCCGACGCCTTCCACGGCGTCTCCGCCTACCCGGCCGGCTCCCCGGAGCACCGGAAGGCGTCCGAAGCGTACGGCCCGGTACTGAGCCGGATCGCCGAAGAGCTGCGGGACCGGATCGCGTCGCCGCGCGACGACGCCCTCACCGCGATCGCGCACCACGAAGTCGACGGCGAACGGCTGCCCGAGGACATCGCGCAGTCGATCACGTTCCTCACGACGGTCGGCGGCATCGACACGACCACCTCGCTCACCGGTGCCGCGCTGCTGCACCTCGCGCAGCACCCGGCCGACCGGCAACGACTGATCGACGAGCCCGACCTCCTGCCCATGGCCACCGAGGAGTTCCTCCGCTTCTATCCGCCGGCGCGCGCGCACAAGCGGATCGTCGCCGCCGACACCGAGTTCGCCGGCGTCCAGATGAAGCGGGGGGAAGCCGTGCTGCTGAGCGAAGTGGCCGCCGGACGCGACGACGCGGAGTTCCCGGACGCCGAACAGTTCGTGATCGACCGGAACCCGAACCGTCACGTGTCCTTCGGTGTCGGCATCCACCGGTGCCCCGGGTCGCACCTGGCGCGGATCGTGTTCTCGGAGACGATCACGGCGGTGCTCGCGCGCATGCCCGACTACGAGATCGCGCTCGACCGCGTCGAGGAGTACCCCGACTGGGCGATGGTGGGCGGGTGGTCCCGCATCCCGGCCACCTTCACACCCAGCGCGCCCACACCCAGCGCGCCCACGGCCGGCACGCCCACGGCCGGCGCGTCCTAGGCGGTGGACCTCTCGCTCACCGACGAGCAGGAGCAGCTCGTCGAGGCCTTCGGCACCTTCTTCGTCAAGGAGTGCCCACCCGCCGTGGTGCGGGCGTCCGAGGAGACCGACGGATTCGATGCCGCGCTCTGGGAGGCGTTCGGCGCGCTCGGTGGCCCGGCGATGGGCGTCGATCCGGCGGTCGGTGGCGGCGGGGCGTCGCTGCTCGACCTGGAGCTCGTCACCGAGCGGTACGGCGCGGTCCTCGCGCCCATCCCGCTCGTCGACGGGTTCGTCGTGGCGCGCCTCCTCGCAACCGCCGGCGCCCCGGCGCGCGCCGCGTTCGACCGCATGAGCGCCGAGCGACCGCCCGTCGCGACCCTCGCGCTGCAGCCCGCGACCGACGGGCGCGCGCGTCTCGTGCCGGCGGGCGCGGTCGCGACCATCGTGGTCGGGCTCGACGACGACGACGAGCTGGTGACGGTCGAGACCCACGAGGCGCGGCCCGGTTCGGTGCACAACCTCGGTGACGGCCCGGTGGCCGACCGGTCGCTCCGGGAGGGCGCCCGCCGCGTCGTGGCGAGCGGTGCCGCCGCCCGCGAGCTCCACGAGCACGCCGTCGACGAGTGGCGGGTGCTCACCGCCGGCGCACTGGTGGGCCTGGCCGGGACCGCGCTCGAGGTCGGCGTCGAGTACGCCAAGCAACGCCAACAATTCGGCGTGCCGATCGGGTCGTTCCAGGCCCTCGCCCACGGGCTCGCCGACGCCGCCACCGCGGTCGACGGTGCCCGCCTGCTGGTGCGCGAGGCGGCGTGGGCGGCCGACGAGGGCGAGACCGACGCCACCGCGCTGGCCCGGATGGCGTTCCTGTTCGCGGCCCGATCGGCCCAGCAGGCGACCGCGGTCGCGCTGCACGTGCACGGCGGCTACGGCTTCACGCTCGAGTACGACATCCAGCTCTACCACCGGCGGGCCAAGGCGTGGCCGCTCCTCCTCGGCGATCCCCGGCGGGGCGCGCTCCACCTCGCCGACGCGCTGTTCGGACCGGTGGAGGGCCGCTGATGGAGTTCCGGCTCGGCGAGCGGAGCGACGCCTTCCGGCAGGAGGTGCGGGAATTCCTGCGCGAGAACTTCCGGCCCGACATGGTCGAACGGGCGCACGACACCGGGACCGCGCACGTGTGGGACCTCTACCGGGCGCTCGGTGCGCAGGGCTGGATCGCGGCGTCCTGGCCCGAGGAGTACGGCGGGCAGGGGCGGGACCCGTTCGAGATGACGGCGATGCGCGACGAGCTGCGCCTCGCTGGTGTCCCGACCGACGGGCTCGGGCAGTCGGTCATCGTGGGCCGCACCATCCGCGCCGTCGGCTCCGAGGAGCAGAAGCGGACGTTCCTCCCGCCCTTCCTCGCCGGCGAGATCATCTTCGCCCTCGGGTACACCGAGCCCGACTCCGGTTCCGACGTCGCCGCGGCGAAGACACGGGCGGTGCGCGACGGCGACGACTGGATCATCGACGGGCAGAAGATGTTCACCACGCTCGCGCACGAGGCCGCGTACGTGTTCCTGCTCACCCGCACGAATCCTGACGTGCCGAAGCATCGCGGCCTCACCATGTTCCTGGTGCCGCTCGACGCGCCGGGGGTCGAGATCCATCCCGTCCACACCATGGGTGGGGAGCGCACGAACGCGACCTTCTACACCGGAGTGCGGGTGCCCGATGCGTTCCGGGTCGGTGAGGTCGATGGCGGGTGGGACGTGATGACCGTCGCGCTCACGTTCGAGCGCGGCGGTTTCGGGCTGAGCGAGGCCGACCGGGTCTGGCAGCAGACGGTCGAGTGGGCCACGACGACGCGGCGCGCCGATGGCACGCGCGTGATCGACGACCCGCTCGTGCGCGAACGCCTGGCGAACATGCGCATCGACAACGAGGTGGCTCGCCTGCTGGCGCTGCGCTGCTCGTACGTCGCCGCGATCGGCGGCCTCCCGGGCGTCGAGGGCTCGATGCACAAGCTCTGGTACGCGGAGGCCATGACCGCCGACGCGTCCGAGCTCGTCGACATGCTCGGAGCCGAGGGCGTGCTCGCCCACGGCGAGGACGACGCCCCCGTCGACGGGTGGGTCGAGCACCTGTACCGTCACGCCGCGGTGACGACGATCTACGGCGGCACCAGCGAGGTGCAGCGCGGGATCATCGCCGAACGCGGACTCGGGCTCCCCCGGAGCCGACGCTGACCGATCCGAACAACACGCTGAGCGGACCGTTCTTCGCCTTCCCGGTTCCGCTCGAGGGCGACGACTCGACCCGCGGAAGCACACCGACAGCGCGGCCTGCTCACGCGGCTCCATTCACTGTCGCGTGACGTCCGGTTTCCGGACGCCCACCGTCAATGAATCTCACCCGTCGCGCGCCACCGGGTGGCGGCCGGCGCGGACGGCGTCCTCGACCAACCCGATGACCCAGGTGAGCCCGCGGATCGCGTCCTCGGGATCCAGCTCCCACTCGGCGACCAGGCGCTCGTAGGACACGACGCTCCACAGCACGTCGAGCATGGCGGCCGCGATGGTCCGGTCGGCCGGTGACGACGTCCGGGCCGCGGCCGTCACTGCCGAGAGCAGCGCGTCGCGCTGGCGTTGGTTGGCGGCCAGCACGGTCGGGTCCGGTGGAGTGCGGGGCGCGAGTGGGAACGAGGACACGTACTCGAACATGCGGGCGGTGACGTCGGCGACGTCCTCGAGCCGCATCCCGTCCAGCTCGACCCCTGATTCCTGCTCCAGCCGGACGAGCACCGCGTCGCGCAGGGCGCGCTCGCTCGGGAAGTACCGGTACACCGTCCGCTCGTTCACCTCCGACCGCGCCGCGACCGCGCGCACGGTGAGCGCGCCCCAGTCCCAGATCGGCAGCTCGTGGAGGAGATCGGCGCCCGCGCCGACGATCCGCTCGCGCGTCTCGGCCGCGCGCTGGCGGCGCAACGGACTGTCGTACCGGCGACGCGGTGGCGTCGGGTCGGCGGCGGCGCTCACGGGACCACGACCGGGAGGGTCTCCCATCCGCGCACGGTCGAGGTCGACGCCAACCGGGCACCCTCGGCATCGACGTCCCATTCGGGGATCCGCTTCAGCAGCTCCTCCAATGCGACCCGTCCTTCGAGCCGAGCGAGCGCCGCGCCCAGGCAGTAGTGCGCGCCGTACCCGAACGCCAGGTGCTGGCCGATCTCGCGATGGATGTCGAACCGGTCGCCGTCGGGGAAGCGGCGGTCGTCGCGGTTGGCCGAGCCCACGAGGAACAGCACCGCGCTCCCCTCCGGCACCCGCCCCCCGTGGGCCTCGAACTCGCGGGCCACGTAGCGGCCCACGTGCGGCGCGGGTGGCTCGTAGCGGAGGAGCTCGTCGATCGCGTTCGGGATCAGCGACGGATCGTCCACGAGCTCACGCCGTTGATCCGGGTGATCGGCCAGCACCTTGCCCGCCCAACCGATCAGGCGCGTCGTGGTCTCGTTGCCGGCGCCGGCCACGACGCTCACATAGGTGAGGATCTCGGCGCGCGTGAGCCGGCGGGTCGTACCGGTCTCGTCCTCGAACTCCGCCTGCAGGAGCTGCGTCATCACGTCGTCGGAGGGATGTTCGGCCCGCCAGTCGACGTACTCGCCGAACATCGAGCCGTCGACGAAGTTGCCGGAGAACTTCTGCGGTTGACCGGGTTTCGTCCTGAGCTCGGCGTCGGCGCGGTCGCGGACGGCCTCCTGGTCCTGCTCGGGGATGCCGAGCAGCATGCCGATCACCCGCATCGGCATCTGCGCGCCGAGGTCGGCGACGAAGTCGAACCGGTCGGCGCCCTCGAGCCGGTCGAGGCTCTCGACGCAGAACTGGCGGATCCTCGGCTCGAGCCCGTTCACCTGCCGGGGCGTGAACACTCGCGAGAGCAGGGCCCGATGGATGGTGTGCGTCGGCGGATCCTCGAAGATCAGGATGCCGGGCGGCATCTCGATGCCCGCCTTGATCAGCTCGAGGATCCCGCCGCGTCCCGAGATGTTGGTCTCACGGTCGACGAGCCCGCGCTCGACGTCGTCGTAGCGACTGAGGGCGTAGAAGTCGTACTGCTCGTTGTAGTAGAGCGGTGCCTCCTCGCGGAGACGGCGGAACACCGGGTAGGGGTCGGCGTCGATCTCGACGTCGTACGGGTCGTAGCACACGGGATCGGTCACTGATCGGTCCTCTCGTGGAGTAGCGCAACGAGCCGTGACGGGCTCAATGGGAGATCGGTCACGCGCACGTCGAACGGCGCGAGCGCGTCGGCCACCGCGTTCACCACCGCAGGCGGCGCGCCGATGGCGCCCCCTTCACCCACGCCCTTGTACCCGCCCGGTCCCGCGCTGGGCGTCTCGACGTGCCCGTACTCGACGGTGGGTACCTCGGCCGCGGTGGGGAGGAGGTAGTCCATGAAGGTGGTGGCGACGGGGTTGCCGTGGTCGTCGTAGGCCAGGTGTTCGTAGAGGACGCCCCCGATGCCCTGCACGACGCCGCCCGCGATCTGGCCCTCGACCACGTTCGGGTTGATCATCGGCCCGCAGTCCTCGCTGACGATGTAGCGGAGCAACCGGACCTGACCGGTGACGACGTCGACCTCGCAGGTGCACACGTGGGTCGCGTTCACCCAGATCGAGCCCGTCTCGCTCGTGTACCGCGCACTCGCTTCCAACCCGGCCGGTACGCCGGGCGGCAGCCTGGCCGGGTTGAAGTAGGCGAGGGCGGCGAGGTCGGCGAACGAGATGCCGGCCGACGGGGCGCCGCGCACGCTCGCCCGGCTCTCCCCGAGCTCGATGTCGTCCGGCGATGCTTCGAGCTTGTGGGCGGCGATGGCGATGATGCGGTCGCGCAGGATCGACGCGGTCTCGCGCACCGCGCCGGCGGTCATCGAACCGCTCCGGCTCCCGGCCGCACCGGCCCCGAAGCCGGTGACCGCGGTGTCGCCCTGGATGGTGGCGACGTCGTCGATCGTGACACCGAGCGCATCGGCGGTGAGCTGGACGACCGTCGTCTCGATGCTGTTCCCCGTCGAGCCGCCGGCGATGTACACGTTCACCGCGCCCGAGGGCTCCACCCGGATCGTCGCCGCCTCGGTCGCGTAGGCACCGAAGCCCGGTGTCGACGGCTCGACGTAGTTCGAGACGCCCACGCCGAGGTGACGGCCGCGCCTGCGCGCCTCGGCCTGCTCGGCACGGAAGGCGTCGTAGCCGAGCAGCTCGAGCGCCTGCTCGAACGTCTCGAGTGGCGAGATGCTGTCGTAGGTCATGCCGTTCGGGTTGGCGTACGGCAGCTCGTCGCGCCGGAGCAGGTTCCGCCGCCGGAGCTCCACCGGGTCCATGTCCATCTGCCGGGCGGCCACGTCGAGCAGCACTTCGCGGGCGAGCGACTCGAACTGCCAGGGTCCGCGATAGGCGGCGCGGCCGACGGTGTTGGTGTAGACGGCGCGGGCGCGGAAGCTGGCGCGGGGGACGCGGTAGGGGCCGGGGAAGAGCATGCCGACCGCGGCGGCGGTCCCGACCGGCCACGGTGTCGGGTAGGCGCCGCAGTCGCTGACGAAGTCGATGGCCGCGGCCTGGATCGCGCCGTCGGCGTCGAACGCCATGCGCACGTCGGCGTGCTCGTGCCGCGACTGCCCGGCGGCGAGCAGGTTCTCCCGCCGGTCCTCGACCCACTTGAGCGGTCCCGCGACCTTCCTCGCCGCCAGCATGACGCACATCTCGTCGCGCTGGACCATGATCTTCTGACCGAACCCGCCGCCGGTGTCGCGCATCACCACCCGGATGCGCTGCTCCGGGATGCCGAGCAGCCGCGAGCAGAACAGCCGCACTTCGTGGGGCGACTGCGTGGCCGAGTGGATGGTCAGCTCGCCGGTCGAGGGGGAGTGGTCGACGACCAGGCCGCGACCTTCCATCGGTACCGGCGCGTAGGCCTGCTGGGAGACGGTCTCGCTCGCCACGTGGACGGCGGCGTCGAACACGTCGTCGAGGGCCGACGCCGGGAGCCCCGCCAGCTCGCCGACGAGGTTCGAGCCGTGGGCCTCGTGCACGAGCGCGTCGGCGTCCTGAGCGCCGAGGTAGTCGACGACACCCGGCAACGGCTCGTAGTCGACGTCGACCAGCTCGGCCGCGTCCTCGGCGCGGTACAGCGTGTCGGCGACGACCAGCGCGACCGGATCGCCGACGAAGCGCACCTCGTCGTCGGCCAGTGGGGGTCGTGGCGTCTCGGGGCTCGCCCGGCCGACCGCGGTGTGCCACTGCTCCTTGATGTCGGGGTTGAGGTCGGCGGCGGTGAACACGGCGTGCACCCCGGGGAGGGCCGCGGCCGCCGCGGTGTCGATCCCGCGGATGATCGCCCGCGCGAACGGGCTGCGTACGAACGACGCGTGCAGCATCCCGGGCAGGACGATGTCGTCGACATACGTGCCGTGCCCGGTGAGCAGCCGAGCGTCCTCGATCCGCGCGATGCGCGTCCCGGCGTACCGGGCCGCGCCGGTGGGAGCGGTGTCGGTCACGCGATCTTCGCGGCCCAGCCGCCGTCGACCGGGATGATCGCGCCGCTCACGAACGACGAGCGATCCGACGCGAGGAACAGCGCGACCTCCGCGACCTCGTGCGGTTGCCCGCCGCGGTTCAGCGCCGCCTTCTCCAGGATGCCCGGCGTCCACTCGGGGTGTGCCCCCATGATCTCCGTGTGGATGAAACCTGGGCAGATGGCGTTCACGCGGATGCCCTGGGGCCCGTACTCGACGGCGCCGGTCTTGGTCACCGAGATGACCCCGGCCTTGGCGGCGGCGTACACCGTGGTGAACGGTGACGCGTTGAGGCCGCCGATCGACGACCAGTTGACGATCGAGCCGCCCTCGCCGTGTTCGAGCATGGCCCGGATCCCGTGCTTCATGCCGTAGATCACGCCGCGCAGGTCGACGTTCATCGTGGCGTCGAAGTGCTCGTCGGTGACGTCGGCGAGCATCACGCCGGCGGCGATGCCGGCGACGTTGCACACGATGTCGAGACGGCCGTACTCGTCGACCGCGGCGCGGACCGCCCCTTCGACGTCGGCTTCCCTCGTGACGTCGCAGTGCACGGCGAGGACGTGGTCGCCCACCTCGGCCGCGGTGTCCTTCTCCGCGCCGCTGATGTCGGCGGCGACGACGTTGGCGCCTTCGCGGACGAACGCCTTCACCGACGCCTTCGCCATCCCGGACCCCGCGCCGGTGATGACCGCGACCTTGCCGTCCAGCATCCCCATCCGTGCTCCTGACTCCTCGGGCGCCCGTCGCCGGGCACCGGGAATTGGTGCCGCGAGTATGACACCAAATTCCGGAAGGCGTCAGCGGAGGGTCAGGGTCGGGGCTCCGGGACCGTCCGCCGGCGGGTGGTCTCGCTGACCCGACCGAGCACCTTGGTCAACCCGCGGTACACGATGCAGCCGACCGGCCACTGGGTGACGACCTTGCCGGTCGGCGCCTTGAAGTAGTTGTTGCTCATCGTCCACGACATGTTGTGCATCTTGTGCTGGAGCCAGCGGTTCCAGAGCGCCTCGGCGCGGGGCTTCACCTCGATCGCGGTCACGCGCTCGCGGCGCATCCGTCGCATCGCCCGCACCACGTACTCCGACTGGCTCTCGAGCATCGTCACGATCTCGCCGCCATTGGTGCCCGGCCCGTAGAGGATGAAGAAGTTGGGGAACTCCGGGACGGTGATCCCGAGGTACGCGTGCGGCTCGCCCGCCCAGTACTCCTGCAGCGTCTTCCCGGTCCGGCCCACGACCTGCAGCCGGGCGAGGTAGTTCGCGGGTTGGAAGCCGGTCGCCATCACCAGCACGTCGATCGGGCGTTCGACCCCGTCGACGTCGACGATCCCGGTGCGGGTCATGGACGCGACGGCCTTCGGCACGAGCTCGACGTTGGGCTCCTTGAGCGAGGGGTAGAAGGTCGACGCGAAGATCGGCCGCTTGCCCGGATAGGGGTAGCGGGGGGTGACCGCGTCGCGCAGGTCGGGGCGGTCCGCGAAGCTCTGCTCGATGTAGTCGAGGCAGAACTGCCGACGCGCCGCGTTCTGCTTCGTGTCGACGCGGAAGATCTTCCCGCCCCAGATGTTCTTCTCCAACAACCACTTGAGCCGGAGGCGCTCCTGCCGGCGCCGCCACGGGTTCGCGAACCGGGCGCGCTCCTCGGGAGTGAAGTCGCGGTCGCCTTTGGGCATGACCCAGCCCGGTTCCCGTTGGAACAGGAACAGCCGTCGGACGATGGGCTGGACGGCGGGAACGATCTGCGTGGCCGTCGATCCCGTCCCGACCACCGCCACCACCTGGTCGGTGAGGTCGTGCTGGTGCTCCCAGCGCGAGGTGTGGAACTTCGGGCCCTCGAAGTCGTCGAGGCCCGGCCAGTCCGGGTAGCGGGGGACGTTCAGGAACCCGACGCCGCTGATGAGCACGTGCCCCTCGTCGGTGGTGCCGTCGTCGAGGCGCACGGTCCACACGTGGCGGTCGTCGTCCCACGTCGCCGACTCGACCGCGACCCCGAGGCGGAGGTGCGGCCGGAGCCCGTACTCGTCGACGGTCTCCTCGAGGTACTTCTGCAGCTCTGCCTGCTTGGCGTGGGTGCGGGTCCAGTCGTGCGGCTTGAACGAGTACGAGTAGAGGTGCGAGCCGACGTCGACCTCGGCGCCCGGATAGGTGTTGTCCCACCAGGTGCCACCGATCCCGAGCGAGGACTCGTAGATCGTGAAGGTGTGGATCCCGGCGCGCTTCATCTTGACGCCAGCGGCGATGCCACCGAACCCGGCGCCCACCACCACCGCGCGAGGCGTCCCCGCCGGTCCGAACAGCTCCTGCGCGCTCGGCTTCACGTGGCTGGTCACGGGTAGATCATGAATTCCAGGAGGTTGCCGTCAGGGTCGCGCACGTACACGCTCAACGCGTCGACGCCACGCGCCCCGCGGCGCGGGACCGGGCCCTCGACGACTGGGGCGGCGGCGGCGTCGAGCGCGGCGTGCAACGAGTCGGCCGATCCGCCCCACACGAAGCAGAGGTCGCCGCACGGCGGGTCCGCCGCGGGTGCGCGCAGGGTGAAGTCGGCGCGCTGCCACATCTCGGCGCGATGGAAGTTGATCATCTGATCGCCGAGGTGGACCTGCACGAGGTACGGCGTCTCGACGACGTCGAGGCCGAGGGCGCGATAGAACGCCACCATCGCGTCGGCGTCGCGCATCGGGAGTGCGACGTGGTCGAAGCCGAGCACGGCGGGTTGCGAGCTCACGACGCGACGGCCAGGCGGTACAGCTGGGCGCAGTTGGTCGCGATGATCTTGCGCCGGTCGGCCGCGGGGAGTGCGCCGAGCGTCTCGTCGATGACACGCTGGGACTCGGGGAAGGTGCTGTCGGTGTGCGGGTAGTCCGAGGCCCACATGCAGGAGTCGGCGCCGAGCAGCGGGATGAGGTCGGTGACCAGCGCGTCCTCCTCGAAGGTCGCCATCACCTGGCGGTGGAACAGCTCGCTCGGGGGGATGGTCGTGAAGTCGTCGATCTTGTCCCGGAGGCTCTCCCATTCGAGGTCGGCGCGAGCGAGGAAGTACGGCAACCAGCCGACCCCCGACTCCGCCAGCACCAGCGTGAGGTCGGGGTTCCGTTCGAGCGCGCCCGAGAACATCATCGTCGCCAGCGGCTCGTCGAGCTGGAGCGGCAGGACGGTGGCGAACGCGGCGGACTGCCACTTGCCCATCTGATAGCTGAGCCCCGAGGAGGTCCCGCCCTTGAGATGGAAGCTGATCGGGATGCCGGTGCGGCCGGCCGCGGTCCACAACCGGTCCCAGGCCCGGTCGCCGACGTCGATCGCGAAGACGTCGATGATCGCGCCGCGATGTCCGAGGTCGGCGCAGCGCTCGAGCTCGGCCGCGGCCGCGTCCGGGGAATGGCCGGGCAGGAACGCGAGGACGCACAACCGTTCGGGCGCGACCGCGTTGAACTCCTCCACGGCCCAGTCGTTCCACGCCGCGTAGCACGCCGTCTGCAACGCGGGGTCGGCGATCGGCAGGCCGAGCGCGAGCGGGCCGTAGATCACCGAAGCGGCCAGCCCGTCTCGGTCCATGTCCTGCAACCGGAGCTTCGGGTTGCCGGCGCGGTAGCCGTCGTCGTCGATGCCGGCGCGCCCGATCGCGTTGAGGCTCTTCAGGAGCGCGCTGTCCTTCGGGTTGCCGCTGCCGCCGAGGACACGGTCCTCGCAGACCCAGACCGACTCGCCGTCTCGCTCGGCCACGTGGGGGCCACGCTCGGCGTCGGCACGCGGTAGGCGTGACCGCCACAGCTCGGGCGGCACCGCGCGCAGGTCCAGGTGGTCGTCGCAGGAGTAGATGCCGTGCACCGGGTCCATCGATCTCCCCTTCTGCTCCCGGGGTGTCGGGGCGGAGCGTACCGTGGCGCTCAAGGCCGGGTGAAGCTCGTGGAGCGCGCACTCGCAGGGCGTTCGGTACGAGCTGGGTGAGCTGGTCGACACCGCATCGAGTTCGCAGTCGACGACGCGCCCTGCGCGAACCACATCGGCGAATCGCGACGCACCGCGCCGATGGCCGCCGTGTTCACTGCCGGTCGACGATCGCGGCCGCCAAGCCGTGCCCCCGCGGCCGCGCAATCGAGCTGGCGACCACCTCACAGATCTCGCGGTGGCCGTTCGCGCTGCGCCGCGTTCAGGGCCTCGTCGAAGCGCGAGGCCTGCTCGATCATGCCCATGATCCTGGCTTCGTCGCATACGACGCCAGGTGCTGCCGGATCGCCACCGCAATGCGGTCGCGAGGGCAACGCGTGCGACGCG
>DATBBL010000314.1:0-7653 GCA_036271015.1 Acidimicrobiia bacterium | reverse complement strand
GTTCGGCCCACCGCCCTGAGTCGAGGTCGTCACGGAGGTTGCGCACTGCCCTCTTCTCGGCGTCCGGTCCGACTGCGGACCAGACCGATATGCCGCGGCGGACGTTCTCGTCCAGGTATGCCGCGGGTCGGCGCCAGTAAGCCTCGTAGAAGCCGTCAACGCAGTCCCACGGGATCGACACGTATTCCATCCGGGCTCCGATCGCGCCGGCCAGGTCGGCCAGCGACGCCAACGCTCGGAACGCCCTCAGGGTTGCGACTTCGGGGAGGTAGTCACGCGTCAACCAGAACTGGCTTGGCTCACTGGTGTCGAACGCGAACACCACCACGCGGCGCGCCACGCGTCGCATCTCGCGCAGGCCGGCGATCGGGTTCTGCCAATGATGAATGGTGGAGAACGCCATCGCGGCGTCGAATGACTGGTCGGCGAACGGCAGGTGCAGAGCAGATGCAGCCAGGCACGGCGCCGCGTTCGGGGGGCGCTGCGAACGCATGAGCATCGACGGTTCGACTGCGACGACCTGGCGGTCTGGGGGCTCGTAGGACCCCGTACCCGCCCCGACGTTCAGTACCGTCTGCGCGTCACCGAGCGCGGCCCAGAGCTGCGCGGCGATGCGCGGCTCGGTGCGCCGGGTCGAGGTGTAGGTGGCTCCGATGGTGTCGTACAACTCCACGCTGGACACGGTCCGCCTCTGTTGTCGGTCCCCGGCATGATGTCCTCCACACGCTCGCAGGGCCACCGAGTCCGCCATGCCCGAGCGGCGACCCGATGTTCCAGACGACGCTGAGCGGCGCCGGAGGGCGTCGTTTCAGGTGGTGAGGGGCTTCTCGTAGCAGTACCATCCTGCGGCCGCAGGGTCGTGGGCAGCGAGGATCTCCATGGCGGGATGGTGCGCTTTGAGCGCCATCACCTTGCGCGTTTCGCGCCGCGCGCGCTTGCTGAGGACCGAGGGGGCGACCTGATCTCGTCCGCAACGATCTGACCAGCGAAGACTGGCTACCACTGCTCCCGAGATCAGTTGGAGACGAACGAGTCGGGCAGCAGGCCGATGGCGAGGCCGACGAGCATGGCGGCGAACGCGGCCACGATCACCCACCGGCCGCGCCGCTCACCCCGCCACCACGCAAACCCGCCGAGGGCCATGCCGACCGGCCCGAAGAACAGCGGCAGCAGGAACACCGCCCAGCCCGCGGCCACCACCCCCCAGATCGCCGCCGCCTGACCGGGGCGGAGACCCGAGGCCGGCTGCGAGCTTCCGGCGTCGGAGGTCATGCCGCCACCCTATGGGCCGGGGTCCTCGCCGATCTCGCGCAGGGCCGCGGCGATCGCGGTACGGAGGCGGCGGGCGGTCGCCGGCGCCAGGTGCGCGACCAGGCCGAGGCCGGCGGCCCCCACCTCCTCGACCGTGAGCACGACGCGGGGCTCGCCCATCCCGCAGGCGTCACAGTCGTCGCTGAGCGCCACCGCCCACGACACCGGCGGTCGCTCGTCGTCATCGGTCGGATGATCGTCGGTGGCGTCGTCGATCGAACGTCGCATGCGAGTCTCCCGTCTCGGCCGGCGATCGACACGGTATACATGCAGCCCGAGTCGACGAGGGCGAGGGCCTGCCGTGCACCGGATCGTGTCTCGCGCGCGCGACGTCTACCAGCGCTACAACGAGCTCAACGGGCGCGCCACGGCGGCCGCGATCACGCTCTACGGCTTCCTGGCGCTGTTCGCCCTCGCCGTGCTCGCGGTCGCCATCGTGGGCTTCGTGGAGTCGGGCAACGAACACGTCGCCGAGGACCTCGTCAACTGGCTCGGGGTGACCGGCACCGCCGCGAAGGTGGTGACCGACGCGGTCAAGGCGGCGAGCGAGAGCGCGCGCGTCGCGAGCGTGATCGGCATCGTGGGCCTGGTCTGGGTGGGGAGCAGCTTCGCGGTAGCGATCGCGCACGCGTACAACGAGGCGTGGCGCGTTCCCACCCGGGTGAACTACGAGCGGCTGAAGGGACTCGGCTGGCTCATCGGCGCCGCCGCGATGCTGGCCGCCGGCAGCGTGGTGACCGCGGGCCTCGCCGCCCTGCCCGCCGCGCTGGCCCCGCTGGTCGTCGTCGTGAGCCTGGCCGTGAACACCGTGCTCTGGCTCTGGACGTCGTGGGTGCTGCCGAACCGACGCGTGCCGTGGCGGGCGCTGGTCCCCGCCGCGGTGTTCGGTGCGTTCGGGCTCGAGCTCCTGAAGATCGCAGGCGGGTACGTGGTGCCGCTCCTCGTGTCGCGCTCGTCGGCGCTCTACGGCACCATCGGAGTCGTGTTCGCGCTCCTCGCCTGGCTGCTCGTGCTCGGTCGTCTCGTCGTGTTCGTGACCGTGCTCGAGGTCGACGGCTGGGAGCGGTCGCACGGCACCGACGAGGTGGTGGTGAAGGTCCCCGCGCTGCCCGACCGTCAGGGTTGAAGGCGGTCGATGCGCCACCGGTGCCCCGGCATACGCGTGTAGCGCAGGCGGTCGTGCAGCCGGTCGTCGCGGTGCTGCCAGAACTCGATCTCGGCCGGCACCAGTCGGTACCCGCCCCAGTTGGCGGGGCGGGGTACGTCGTCGTCGCCGAAACGCGCCTCCACGTCGGCGACGGCTGCCTCCAGCGCCTCGCGGCTGACCGCCACGTCGCTCTGCGCCGACGCCCACGCGCTCACCCGGCTCGGGCGGGGACGCGAGTACCAGTACGCGTCGGCCTCGGCGTCGGAGACGCGTTCGACCCCGCCCGTGGCGCGCACCTGACGCAGCACCTCGGGCCAGTGAAACGCGATCGCAGCCTGCGGGTTGGTGTCGAGCTCACGCCCCTTCCGGCTCTCGAAGTTGGTGAAGAAGCAAAAGCCGCGCTCGTCGACGCCGCGCAGGAGCACCAGGCGCACCGAGGGATGACCGTCCGGCGTGCTGGTGGCGACGATCATCGCGTCGGGTTGGAGCTGGTCGTGCTCGACCGCGTCGTCGTACCAGCGGGAGAACTGCACGAACGGATCGGGATCCACGTCGGATTCGTGCAGCGGGCGCGCTTCGACGGGCACGGGAAGGAGGCTACGGCCCGGGTTATCCTGCGCGCATGCCGTTTCACCACGTCGCCGTGGCGACACGCGACCTCGACGCGACCTGCCGGTTCTACACCGAGGCGATGGGCTTCCCGTTGGTCAAGGTGGAGGCCGCCCCCACGCTCGAGCAGACGGGCTGGGCCCGCCACGTGTTCTTCGACACCGGCGACGGCCAGCTGTTCGCGGTGTGGGACCTGCACGACGACACCATCCCCGACTTCGATCCCGCGCTCAGCCGCGGCCTCGGCCTGCCCACCTGGGTGAACCACATCGCGTTCGCGGCCGCGAGCCTCGACGACCTCGCCGGGCGTCGCCAACGGCTCCTCGACCACGGGCACGACGTGATCGAGATCGACCACGGGTGGTGCACCTCGATCTACGCGAACGATCCGAACGGGACCCTGGTGGAGTTCTGCTGCACCACACGGGCCTTCACCGCCGCCGACGTCGACGAGGCTCACCGCCTCGTCACCGCCACCGATCCGCCGCTCGGCGACACACCTCCGTTCGAGATCTTCGAGGCGAAGCCCGCGTAAACCTCTCGCGCCGCCCGTGCGTCGAACGGGCATGGCCGAACTGTCGGCGGTCGCCGTCGCGCCCACCGGGCTACCGTCGACCGCGCGCGGCCCCCGACTCCTGGGCGGTCAGGTGGACGACGAACCCATCCGAGCCTTCCTCGACGGCGAGTACGCGCAGGTCGTCGCCACCGTGGCGCTGGTGTGTGGGAGCACCGCGACCGCCGAGGACTCGGTGCAGGAGGCGCTCGCCCGCGCGTGGGAGCGGCTGGACCGGGGCGACGGCATCGACCGCCTCGCAGCATGGGTCACGACGGTGGCGCTCAACCTGGCGCGCAGCCAGATGCGGCGCTGGCGGTCCGAACGCCGCGCCCGCGACCGGTTGGGCCCGTTGCGCGACGACCTCTCGGACGCCCCCGCGGCGAGCGGCGACGCCCACGCGGTCCGGGAAGCGCTGCTCGCGCTCCCCCGCCGTCAGCGGGAGGTGACGGTGCTGCGGTACTACCTGGGTCTCGACGTCCGCGAGATCGCCGAGCACCTCGGCATCGCCGAGGGCACGGTGAAGGCGATGCTCTTCCGCGCCCGCCAGTCGCTGGCAGCACTGCTGCATGAACCCCCCGACCCCACCGACGAGCCCGAGGAGGTACGTGGTGCCCGCGGATGACCAGCGTCTCGAACGGGCGCTGCACGACGCCGCCCCGGTCGTCGAGACCGCGGGCGTGCTCGACCTGGTCGCGCGCAAGCGCACCCGGCGGCGGCGGACCCACCGCGTGGGCGCGGTCGCGGCCGTGCTCGGGGTCGTGCTGGTGATCGGCGCGACCGCCGTCCTCGTGGCCCGCCACGACGGTTCGTCGCCCCACGTCGCGGTGCCTCCCGCGGGCGTGTCGGCGCGGGTCGTGACCGGCGACCGAGCGGTCGGCGCCACGAGCGGGCACGTGCGCGCGCCGCGACCGGTAGTGCTCGATGCTCCGACCGGCATGTTGCGCGCACCGCTCTACGTCGGGGCCGCAACCCTCTCGGCGGCGAGCGACGACCTCGACGCCAACGGCGTGCCGCGCTCGCGGGTTGTGCGCGTCGACGGCTCGCAGGTGGTCGACGTCTCCGACTTCAAGGCCCAGGTGATCTCGATCACCGAGGGCGAGGGCGCGCGCTGGGCGCTGACCCGCAACCCCCGGGCCACGGAGGGCAGCCTGCCCGACACCTTCCTCAAGCGCATCGGACCGGTCGGCGATCCGGTCTCCCACCAGCTGCCGATCGACGCCGACCCGGTGGGCCCGATCGCGGCGGTCGGTGGCGCGGTGTGGGTGCCGGTGCGCGACGGCGTCGTGCAGTTCGACGCCGCCGACGGTCACCTCGTGCGCCACCTCGAGCTCCCGGCGGCCGCCCACCGGTGGGTGGCGTTGGCGGGCAAGGGTGCGTACGTGACCGACGGTGGCGTGCTCCGGCGGCTCGACCCCGCGTTGGGGCTCGCCGACCGCATCGACCTCGGCCCCGAGATCATGGGGCTGGCGGCGAGGGGCTTCGACGGTCGCGTCCTGTTGCGCAACGAGCAGGGCGGCACCGACCGGGCCCGGGTCGCGGACGCCTTCGGAGGCGACCCCGTGCACGTCGTCACGACGTTGCCCGCAGGGTTCCACGCCGACGGGCTCGAGTCGTCGGCGACGAGGATGTGGGCCACCGGCACCGTCGACGGTGCACCCGCGATCGTCCTGCTCGACGACGCCAGCGTGCACGCCACCGTCGTGTTCGACAACGCGCCGCAGGCCACGTTGGTCTGGTCCGCGCCGCACACCGTGACCGCGGTCGCGAACGGCAAGCTGTTCGAGCTCCCCGTGCCCTGAGGCAACCGCGGACGTCCCGCCTGCGTCGACTTCACGTCCGACACCGGACGTCGACCACGAGGGGATGCGTCATGCGGAAGCCGTCGGTGATCCTGGTCGCGCTGATCTCCTTCGCGCTCCTCGCGAGTGCGTGCGGCGGAGGCCGCGACGTGTCGATCGACACCAACCGCCGTCGTCCCGAGCTCTTGTACCTCGGCAGCCGCACTGCGATCACGGCCGTCTCCCCGCGCAGCGGCCACGTCCGGTTCCAGGAGGTCGGTGCGGTCCCGAGTCGCGACTGGTCGGTGCTGTATCGCGCGACCAACGACGGCACCTCCACCACCCTGCGCACGCTGGATCCGACCACCGGCGCCGAGCTCGCGTCCCGCACGATCCCCGGCGTCCTCGTCGTGCGCACCGTCTCGGAGGACGGCGCCGCGGTCGCGTTGAGCCCCCCGCCGCCACCCGGCTCCGACACGTACCACCCGGCGCCCAAGGACCCGACCCCGCTCGTGATCGTCCGCCGGGGTGCCGCGGAGCCGCAGGTCTTCTCGGTCCCGGGCAACGTGGAGCCGGAGGCGTTCTCGCTCGAAGGGGACGCGCTGTTCGTGATCGACTTCGTGCCGCCGCTCGCCCCCGGGCGCTACCGGGTCGCACGCCTCGACCTCGGAAGTGGACGGGTCGGTGATGTCCGCAGCAACGAGGAGGAGCTGCAGGAGCCGATGCGGGGCACCGCCCGGGCCCAGGTGATGGCCCCCGACGGTCGCCGCCTCTACACGCTCTACACGCGCGACGCGACCGCCACCGACCCGGCCGAGGCGTTCGTGCACGTCCTCGACCTCGAGGAGCAGCGCGCGACCTGCGTGGACCTCCCAGGCGAGTTCGCAGTGAGTCCGCTCGGTGCGTTGGCCGTCTCACCGTCGGGGACCCACCTCTACGTCGCAGCGCCCGGATACGGCGCGCTCGCCGAGCTCGACACCGGCACGTTGAAGGTGACCCGCACGGCGACCGGCCCGACCGGATCGATCGGAGCGACGGCCCGCGCCGCCGCATCGGCGACAACCCTCTACGTCGCCGTCGACAACCAGATCACCGCGCTGGCGCTCGACGATCTCAGGATCGTCGACTCGTGGGTCGCTCCGGGTGCGGTGATCGGCCTCAAGCCGTCGACCGACGCCGACGTGCTGTACGTCTCGCTCGCCGATCGCGTGCTCGCCCTCGATCCGCGCACCATGACCACGCGGCGCGAGCTCGACGTGCCCACCACGGACCCCATCGACCACGTGGCCCCCGCACTGCCGCCGATCCCCGACGACAGCTATGTGAAGTGCGCGTGCTGACGCACCGGGCCGCCGCCCCGGCGGCGCCTCAGGGGGCGCGGAGTAGGGTCCCGAGCCATGGACTTCGCCCCCAGCGCCCGCACGGAGGAGCTCCGCGGGCAGCTCGCGGACTTCGTTCGCGACCGGGTGGACCCGGCCGAGGCCGTCTACGCGGAGCAGGTCGCGGCCTCGGGTGACCCGCACTTCCATCCGCCGGTGATGGAGGACCTGAAGGCGGAGGCGCGGGCCCGCGGGCTGTGGAACCTGTTCCTCCCCGGGAGCGACTACGGCCCCGGGCTGAGCAACCTCGAGTACGCGCCGCTGTGCGAGCTGATGGGCCAGTCTCCGCTGTCGCAAGAGGCCACGAACTGCTCGGCGCCCGACACCGGCAACATGGAGGCGCTGGTCAAGTTCGCCACACCGCTCCAGGTGGAGCAGTTCCTGCGACCATTGCTCGACGGTGAGACGCGCTCGTGCTTCGCCATGACCGAGCCGTGGGTCGCGAGCTCCGACGCCACCAACATCACCAGTCGGATCACGCGCGACGGCGACCACTACGTCGTCAACGCGCACAAGTGGTGGACGAGCGGCGCGGCGTCGAGCCGCTGCAGCTTCGCCATCCTCATGGGCGTCTCCGATCCCGACGCTGACCGCCACCGGCGTCACAGCATGGTGATCGTGCCGTTCGACACCCCGGGCGTGTCGGTGGTCCGCTCGCTCCCCGTGTTCGGCCACGACGCGGGCGGTGGCCACTGCGAGACGCTGTTCGAGGACGTCCGCATCCCCAGGGAGTACCTGCTCGGCGAGGAGGGCGGCGGGTTCGCGATCGCGCAGGCCCGCCTGGGACCGGGGCGGATCCATCACTGCATGCGCGCCATCGGCATGGCCGAGAAAGCGCTGCGACTCATGTGCGAGCGCACCCAGCAGCGGGTC
>DATBBL010000313.1:0-10353 GCA_036271015.1 Acidimicrobiia bacterium | reverse complement strand
AGGATCGCCTCCATCACGCCGTCGGCCGCGAGGGGCGCGAGACCGAGCGTGGGCTCGTCGGCGATGAGCACGATCGGCGGGTCGGCGAGGGCCGGGGCGAGGCTCAGCATCTGCTGCTCGCCACCGGAGAGGAGGCCGGCCATTTGCTTGCGCCGCTCCAAGAGGATCGGGAAGCGCTCGTAGGCGCCGGTGCGGAGCGCTTCGTCCCGCAGGAGCACGGTCAGGTTCTCCTCCACGGTGAGGCCGGGGAAGATCCCCCGGGCCTCGGGCACGAGGAGCACGCCGTCGCGGGCACGCCGGAACGACTCGGCGTGGGTGATCTCCTTGCCCTCGAGGAACACCCTGCCGATCGAAGCGTCGACCATGCCGGCCGCGACCGCGCAGAGGGTGGACTTGCCGGCGCCGTTGGCGCCGAGCAGCGCGGTCACCTTGCCGCGCTCGACGCGCAGGTCGACCCCATGGAGGACCTCCGCGTCGCCGTAGCCCGCGACGACTTCCTCCATGGCGAAGGCGGCGTCGACCGCATCGAGCGAGGGTGGTCGAACCTGGCTCGCGGCGAGCTCCGCGCGTTCCGCCGACTCCTCGGTGCGGTGTTGCCGCTCGTGTTCCGGGACGGTGCCCCCGTGCACCTCGGCTTCGGCCGCGGAGATGCGGGCCAGGCGCGCCTTCTCGCGCTTCCGGCGCAGCTTCTGCTGACCGGTGAGGGCGAGGATGCCGTCGGGTTCCTGGGCGAGCTGGATGGCCCCGAGGCCCGACAGGATGGGCACGAAGAAGACGGACGTGATGAGGGCCTGCACATCGCCGCCGCTGAGGAACGACCACGACGCGATCCAGTGGAACACGGCGGTGCCGCCGGCGAACGCGAAGCCGGCGAGCAGCGCGCCACCGGGACGGCGGATGCCGAACGTCACCGCGAGCGCGAGCCAGATCAGTCCCGGCAGCACCGGCGCGCTCGCGTTGGTGAACTGGAACGAGAACATACCGAGCATCGCCCCGCCGATGCCCGCGATCGCGGCGGACAAGGCGAAGATCAGGATCTTCGACCGGTTGACCGCGATGCCCGACGCTTCGGCCGCGACCTCCGAGCTGCGCACCGCGAGCGCCTCGCGACCCGATGGCGAGCGCATGAGCGCGTGGATCACGAGCGTGAGGAACCCGAACACCGCGAGGAACAGCAGGATCTGCTCCTGGAGGAGGCTGAAGTCCATCTTGGGCAGGTGCGCGACCGCGCCCGTCCATTCGAGCTTGTGCACGAGCAGGTCGTTGAGCCAATTGAGCCCGGGAACGTTCAACGTCGGGGCGCGGATCGTCCAGCCGCTCTCGCCGTTGCGAATGGACTCGGTCGACCAGGGGACGAGCGCGAGGAAGAATGCCCACGCCAGGGTGCCCAGCGCGAAGTTGACCCCTCCGAGCCGGGTGAGCGGCAACGCCAGCAGCGCGCCGAGCGCGGCGGCCGCCAGCGCCGCGATCACCACCGCCCAGAAGAAGTTCATGTGGCCGTGGTCGAACACGCCGGGGATGTCCACGCCGAAGTCGTGGGTGAGGGCCCACCCGGCCGCGAAGCCGCCCGCGGTCACGAAGCTCGCCTGCATGAGGCTCACCTGGCCGCCCATCCCGGTGACGACGACGAACGACAGGAAGATGATCGCCATCGCGAGGCTCTGCGCGATGACGGTCTGGTCGTAGGTGTCGGCGCGCAGCCAGTCCCACCCGAACCACCCCAGCGAGAAGGCGATGAGGATCAGGGTCCAGATCGCCCACGGCAGCTGGCGGCGGAGCCTCGACATGCCGTCGCGGTGGTCGGGTGGCGGGACGTCGTCGGCGACCGATCCCCCGCGGCGCGACCGGTCGCGGCCGATGAAGAGCAACAGGACGATGACGAGCAGGAACGGCACCGACGACTTGAGGCCGCTGAGGTTGCTCAGGAACTTGGGGAGGAAGTCGTCGCTGTAGCCCGCGACGAGGTTCTGGATCACCCCGAGGAGCAGCCCGCCGGCGAAGGCGATGGGGATCGATCGGAGGCCGCCGAGGACGACCGCGGCGAGCGAACCCAGCACGACCAACGTGAACACGATGTCCTGCAGCTGGAAGAGCGGCGCGATCAGCACACCGCCCAGACCGGCGAGGATCATGGTCATGATCCATGCCGCGGCCGAAGTCCGGGCCGCGTTGACACCCCGGATGTTGGCCAGCGACTCGCGGTCGACGACGGCGCGCATCTCGAGGCCGACACGCGTGCGCCGGATGACGAACCACAGCACGATCGCGGCGATGGCGGCGACGACGAACACCGCGATCTGGTCGGAATTCAGCACGACCCCGGCGATCTTGTAGTTGTCGTGGGGGGTCGGACCGATGCCAGGAACCGGCGCGCCTTCGTTCACCGCGTCGTTGCCCCGGAGGCCGAGGTCGAGCACGTCGTTGCCGACGGCCACCACGAGCCATTGGATCAGGGCGGGCAGCGCAACGAGCAGACCGATGGTCCCGACGATCCGCGCGTACACGGGTGCCTTCGCCAACCGCCGGAGCAGGATGCGGTCGAGCAGGAGCCCGAGCACCGGGGCGAAGATGAACGCGGAGATGATCAGCGCGGGCACGATCGGCACGCCGAGGCCGGTGTTGAGCTGGTAGTAGAGGTAGGCGGTGGCGAAGGCGACCGCGCCATGGGCGAAGTTGAAGATGCCCGACGTGCTGTACGTGAGGACCAGCCCCGAGGCCATGATCGCGTAGATCGCGCCCGTGACCAGGCCGGAGAAGGTGAGGTTCCAGAACTGGGTCATGGGCTCAGTCCGCGTCCGCGGGCGGTGTCGGGTTCGACGGTGTCGGGCGGGGCGGGACGGAGTGGTCGGCCTCGCCGAGGTAGGCGTCGCGCACGGCCTGGTTGCGTTGCACCTCCGACGGCAGACCTTCCGCGAGCACCGTGCCGAGGTCCAGGACGACGACGCGGTCGCTCTGTTGCATGACGAAGCCGGCGTTGTGCTCCACGAGCAGGACGGCGCACCCGCTGTCGTCGCGCACCGCCTGGATCTGCTCACCGAGACGCACGACCTCGGTCTCGTCCAGGCCTGAGGCCGGCTCGTCGAGGAGCAAGAGCTTGGGTTCGTCGACGATCGCGCGCGCGAGCTCGACCATGCGGGCCACCCCGATGGGCAGTGACCCGGCGAGCTCCCTACGCACCGCGGTCAGTCCGCAGCGCTCCAGCACCTCGTCGACGCGCCGGCGACGTTCCTTCTCGCGACGGCGGCGAGTGGGGAAGTACGCGAGGTCGGCGACGAACCCACCACCACCGCCGTGCCACTCGAGCGCGGCGAGGATGTTGTCCTCGACCGTCAGCCACCCGAACGCCTGCACCCGCTGGAAGGTGCGCCGCAGGCCGCGGCGGGCCCGCTTCGTGCTCGACGTGGACGTGACGTCCTGCCCGGCGAGCAGCACCGATCCCTCGTTGGGGGCCCGCACGCCGGAGATCACGTCGAAGAGCGTCGTCTTGCCGGCGCCGTTCGGACCGATGATGCCGAGGACCTCACCCCGGTTGGCGTCGATGCTCACCGCGTCGAGCGCGGTGATCCCACCGAAGCGCACCGTGACGCCTCGGAGGGTCAACATCCGCTCGTCACCGGACGCTGGGACGCGCCCGTCCTGCTCGGTCGTGACCGTCACCCGTCGTTCCTTCTGGAGACTGCTGGGCTGATCGCAGAGCTTCGCGCGCCACGCAAGCGCAACGCGAGGGCCGGGGTCGGCGGACCCCGGCCCTCGCGCGCTTCACTTCGTGACGCTGTCAGGACGGGTAGTTGGCGCCCTTGAACTTCGACGGGATCGGGAAGGTCTTCGTGGTGCACGTGTACGGCTGGGACAGGGTGAACCCCGACCCGTCGTCGTTCACGTGGTCCAGCACGTTGCACGCCTGATCCGGGATGCTGTACGAGCTCGGGTACTTCGTCGGACCGATGGTGTCCGGGATCTGGTACGTCATCCCCGACGCCGCCTTCTGCACCGACGCGGACGTGAGCGTCTTGTTCGACTTCAAGGCCAGCTTCACGGCCTGGATGAACATGTCAGCCGCGAAGTAGCCGGCCGCGAGGGTCAGCGAACCGGGTGTCCCGGGCTTGAACGCCTCCACGTCGGCCTTGAACTGGTCGATGCCCTTCGACTTCGTCTCGTACCCCGCGAACTGCATGAACACGTACGACCCCGCCAGGGCCTTCTGCAGGAGCTTCGAGTAGTAGGGCGAGATGATCGTCCCCGTGAAGCCCGCGGGCTTGAGCCCGTTGAACAATTGCAACGAGATGGTCGGCGGCGCCTGCGAGTAGATCACGTCCGGAGCCTTGCCGCCGTTCGAGGTGAGCATCGCCTGGATGTACGGCGAGTAGTCGCCGACCACCGCGGGCGGGGCGGGAATCGTGCCCTTGGCGTACACGACGTTCATGCCCGAACCCTGGGCGGCCGAGGCGCTCTGGGTGACCCCGGACTTGCCGGACTGGGAGTCGGTGCCGATCAGCGCGATGCTCGGCTTGCTGATGCCCTTCGCCGCGAGCTCCGCCTTCAGCAGCTGGAACGTGCTGCCGTAGGCCTTGGTGGCGTCGAGGCGCAAGATGCAGCCGTAGGTGCTGAAGCCGAAGCCCTTCACACCCTTGTCGGGACAGTACGTGGCGTCATAGCCGGGCCCGAACCACGGGATCTGCTGCTGGGTCAGGAAGTCACCCGGCGTCGCGAGCGACACGTTCGGGACGAGCGCAAAGATGCCGTCCTGGGTCACCAGACGACGCGTCTCGGAGAGCGCGGTCGCCGGGTCGTTCTTGTCGTCGGCGAACTCCGTCCACTGGAACTTGTACCCCTTGACCTCTTTGGTCTCGTTGGCCCGCTGGAACCGTGCCTGCGCACCGATCGCGGCGTCGCCGAAGTTCGCCACGTACCCGATGCCCCCGACCTTGATCGTGCCGTTGGTGGCGGTCACCGCAGCAGGCGTCGACGCGCCGCTCACGGTGGGTGTGAGCCACGCGGCGACGAGGCATGTCACCGTGGCGACGAGTACGAGCCCGACGCCTCGTTTCCTGCTTGCAGTCATGGTCCCCCTCTTGGTCTCAGCCGCGGACGCGGCGTTCGGAGATGTCTCCGCCAATCACGTCGCCAGCAGGCAGCAGCTCGCGGCCGCGGTGTGCGAGGGCAGGCGGGAGTCGAACGACGCAAGGCCCCCCTCGATCACGGCCCCCCCATCACGCTTGATCACACTGGCGACGCCCAGTGGCAGCGCGGAAAGCTACAACATCGTTCTCGTGGCGGCAAGAGCAGCGTTCTAGTACGGTCGTCGCCGATGGCGGTGGTGGCGCGTTCGCAGGAGCTCGGCGCCGACGCCACGTGGCCGGGCAAGCGCTGGGAGCTGCGCTCCGCGCTGCGCGCGGGACGCCGCGCCCAGGAGGCTTCCCGCCGCACCGGGCGCGATCCCGCCGTGCAGCTCATCCGGGCCGGGCAGGCCCTCGTGGTCGAGGGCGAGGGGCAGTTCACGGTCCGCCAGCTCGCCGACCGCGCCGGCGTCGCGCTGCAGACGTTCTACCGGCACTTCGGGAGCAAGGACGAGCTCCTGCTCGCCGTGCTCGAGGAGAACGTCGAGGACGGCGTCGACGAGATGGAGGCGATCGCGGCCCGTGAGACCGACCCGGTCGAGCAGCTGCGGGTCGTGATCCAGCTCCCGATCCTCATGAGCACGGAGCCGGAGGCCTACCGCCGCCTGCGGTTCCACGCCCGGGAACGCCTCCGCCTCTCGGAGCTGGATCCGGCGGAGTCCGAGCTGGCCTTCGCGCCGTACCGGCGGCTGGTCGAGGACCACATCCGCCGGGTCGACCGCGCCACCACGCGTGTCGCGGATCCGGCGCGCGACGCCGACCTGGTGATGCGCCTCGTCGTCGCGTACGCGCACGCCATCGGCATCGGTGCGCTGCCGTGGTCGGCCGACGAGTGCGCGCACCACCTCTGGGAGTTCTGCCGCGCCGCGCTCTGGCGCACGGCCGAGACCGTGGCCGAGCGCGTCGAGTCGGGGGCGTGAGCGCACTCACCTTCGGGGTGGTCCCCGGCGCGGGGCTCGATGCCGAATGCCTGGCGCGCCTCGAGGAGCTGCCCGTCGACGCGCTGTGGATGGGCGGCCACGTGGCCTCCCCCAATCCGAGCCCCGAGGTCATGATGGCCCTGGCGGTCCTGGCCGCACGCACCCGTCGCGTGCGCGTCGGTACCAGCATCCTGCTGCTCCCGTTGTACACGCCCGCCATCGTCGCCAAGCAGGTCGCCGACCTCGACCGCGTCACCGGCGGCCGGGTCACCCTGGGGGTCGGGATCGGCGGTGAGTACCCGGGGGAGTTCCGCGCCTGTCGGGTCCCCATTGAGGAGCGGGGACCCCGCACCGACGAGGCCATCCCCCTGCTGCGCCGGCTGTGGACCGGGGAGCCGGTCACCCACGACGGCCGCTTCTACGCGATGGACGACGTCCGCATCCACCCGGCGCCGGCGCAACCCGGCGGGCCGCCCATCGTCGTGGCAGGGCGGCAGCGGCCGGCGATGCGCCGCGCCGCGCGCCTCGGTGACGGGTGGATGCCGTACCTCTATTCGCCCCGCCGCTACGCCGAATCGGTGGCCGTCATCCGCGAGCACGCCGAGCGTGGCGGCCGGTCGCTCGACCGGTTCGAATGGTGCGCGTTCGTGTTCGTCGGGCTCCATGCCGACAGCGAGCAGGCGCGCGCCGACACCGCCCGGTTCCTGGGCGGGACGTACCGCCAGGACTTCCGGTCGATGGTCGAGCACGTCGCCGCGGTGGGGGATGTCGACGAGGTCACCGCGTCGCTGCAGCGGTTCGTCGACGCCGGTGCCCGCCACCTGATCTTCGCTCCGGCATCACCCGATCCGGGCGCGACGATCGAGCGGTTGTTCGATGACGTCGTGCCCCGGCTCCGGGCCGCCGCATGACCCGCCCGCCGTGCTCCGAGGAGGACCCCCATGACCGAGCCCGCGTACACAGCGCCCGACCTCTCCCTCTTCGGCGACGAACACGTCCGCCGCTACGAGGAGACCGACGGCGAGGAGGGCTACCTCTGGAACGGCGCCACCATCCTCGTGCTCACCACCACCGGACGGAAGAGCGGCGAGCCCCGCAAGTTCGCGCTGATCTACGACAGCCGCGGCGACGACCTCGTGGTGGTCGCGTCGAAAGGCGGCGCGCCTGATCACCCGGGTTGGTACAAGAACCTGCTCGCGCACCCGGACGCATCCGTGCAGGTACGGGGTGAACGGTTCGACGTACGTGCCCGGACCGCCGAGGGCGCCGAGCGGGACGAGCTCTGGCGGCTCATGAACCGATCGTGGCCGAACTACGACACCTACGCGACGCGCACCGACCGGGTGATCCCGGTCGTGGTGCTCGAGCGACGATGACGGCGACCAGCGACTACGACGCGCTCGATCGCTCGCGCCTGCGCGAGCTGTTCGACCTGCGCAGCAACGTCTACGCGACCCGCGGCGGCGCGTTCGAGGACGATCCGTATCCGGAGTTCCACCGGTTGCGGGAGACCGGTCCCGTGCACGCGGGCATCGTGGGGGAGCTCGTCGGCTACCACGGCGAGGCGTTCTTCCAGGGCCTGCCCTATCCCGACCGCACGCACGTCTCCTGCTTCGACTTCGCCACCTCCGACGCGGTGTTCCGCGAGGGCGAGACCTACGTGGCCGGCGACCCCCTGGGCGACGACATGATCGACGCCAGCATCCTGTTCATGGACGGCGCCCGGCACCGCCGGTACCGCGCGCTGGTGCAGCCGTCGTTCCTCCCGAAGCGCGCCGCGTGGTGGCACCAGCAGTGGATCCAGCGGACCGTCGATGCCCTCGTCTCCCGCTTGGAGGGCGCGGGGCGCGCCGACCTCAACGTCGAGTTCTTCTCCGCCATCCCGCTCCTGACCATCACCGGGAGCTTCGGCATCTCGATCGCGGAGGCGCTCACCATCCGCGCCGCCGTCACCTCCGACGGCGTCGGGATCGGCGAGTTCCTCCGCATCGTCCAACCCGTCGTCGAAGCGCGCCGGGCCGAGCCACGCGACGACCTGATCAGCGTGCTGGTCGAGGCCGAGATCACCGACGAGGACGGCGTCACAAAGCGCCTCACCGACGCGGAGATCATCTCGTTCGCCTTTCTGCTGCTCGCGGCCGGGTCGGGCACGACCTGGAAGCAGATGGGCATCACCATGACCGCGCTCCTACAGCGACCGGAGCTGCTCGCGGAGGTCCGGAACGATCCGGAGACGCTCCGCCCGGTGGTCGAGGAGTCGTTGCGGTGGACGCCGACGGATCCGATGTTCAGTCGCTTCGTCGCCCGCGACACCGAGTTGGGGGGCATCGCCGTTCCGACGGGTTCGGTCGTGCACGTCTGCCTGGCCGCGGCCAACCGCGACCCGGCGCGATGGGACGACCCCGACCGCTTCGATCCGAGCCGGCCCGTGCAGTCGCACCTCGGCTTCGGCAGCGGTGCACACATCTGCCTCGGTATGCACGTGGCCCGAGCCGAGATCCGCGCCGCGGTGGGCGCGCTCGTCGAGCGGCTTCCGAACCTCCGACCGGATCCCGACGCCCCCGCGCCGCGGATCATCGGGATGTACGAGCGCGGCCCCGACGCGGTGCCCGTCTGCTTCGACTGACACATCCCCGTCGCTCGCGTCCGCTCACTCCGTCCCAACGGCGAGACGGGCGGAGCCCGCTCAGCGGCCCCGGAACCGCGGCGGCCGCTTCTGGGCGAAGGCGACGGTGCCCTCCCGCGCGTCCTCGCTCTCGAAGACGGCCGCCGCCTTGGCACGGAAGGTCGCGATGTCGGCGTCGAGGAGGCGGGCGGCGTCGAACGCGATCTCCTTCGCCAGCACCACCGCGAGCGGCGCGTTCGCCGCGATCTGCTCGGCCAGGCCGAGCGCGGTCGGCACGACGTCGGCCCCGGGGACGACCCGGTTCACCAGCCCGTGGTGCAGCGCGCGCGGCGCGTCCATCAGCTCGCCGGTGAGCGCGAGCTCGAGCGTGACCGCGGGTGGGAGCCGGAGTGCGGCCCGGCTCGTCGCGCCCACGCCGACCAGCCCTCGTTTCACCTCCGGCAACCCGAAGGTGGCGTGGTCGGCAGCGACCACGAGGTCGCAGGCCAACATGATGCCGAAGCCGCCGGCGACGGCCGCGCCGTTCACCGCGGCGATGATCGGCTTCGGGTAGACGCGCTCGACGAAGACCGAGGGCCCGGGGCCGTCGTCGGCGGTGATGCGATCGCCCGAGGCGAAGGCCTTGAGGTCCATCCCCGCGCAGAAGGCCTGGTCGCCGGCGCCGGTGAGCACCACCACCCGCACGGCGTCGTCGTGCTCCGCGCTCGCGAACGCCTCGCCGATGCCGCGGTACGTCGCGCGGTCCAGCGCGTTCCGCTGCTCGGGTCGGTTGATGGTGACGAGCCTGACGAATCCGGTGGTCACGACGTCGACGGTCATGGGCGGATGATCTCGTAGCCTCAGCGGATGGGCAAGGCGCGGCTCGAGGCGTTCAGCGACGGCGTCTTCGCCATCGCCATCACCCTGTTGGTGCTGACCATCACCACCCCCGACGACTACCACCACCTCGGCTCCGAGCTCGCCGATCGTTGGCCCGCGTACGCGGCGTACGTCGTCAGCTTCGCGGTGATCGGAATCATGTGGCTCAACCACCACACGATCTTCGGGCACTTCGCGCGCGTCGACCGCAACCTCGTCTACCTCAACCTCCTGCTCCTCGCGACCGTCGTGTTCATCCCGTACCCGACCGGCATCTTCGGTCAGGCGCTCCAACGCGGCGAGGGAGAGACGGTGGCCGCGGTCGTCTACAGCGTCGCCATGACGGTGAACGCGTTCGCCTGGGCCGCGTTGTGGCTCTACGGGTCGTCGCGCCGGCGGCTCCTCGACGACGCCTTCCCCGAGGCGCAGCGGCGGACCGCCACCGTCCTGTTCACGATCGGTCCCGGGTTCTACGCGCTCACGATCGTGGTTGCTCTGATCAACGCCTACGCCTGCCTCGCGCTCCACGGCGCGCTCGCCGTCTACTACGCGCTGGACCCGCTCTCCCGGTGGGTCTCGCGGCTCACCGAGTAGGCGTGGTTCGTCGGCCGTAGGCTGCGCGCCATGACGTACGGCATCGTGGTCGAGCTCGACACGGGGGCGCTGCTGTTCTACGGCATCCCGTTCATCATCGTCGTCGGTTGGTTCAGCAGCCGTCTCCTCGGCGTGCACCGGGGTTGGGGCCGGTCCTTCGTCGCCGGCTTCTGCGGCTGGATCTTCGGCGTCAGCATCGCCGCGTTCATCGAGGATCAGAACATCAAGAACACCAACC
>DATBBL010000312.1:0-3979 GCA_036271015.1 Acidimicrobiia bacterium | reverse complement strand
GAATGCTCACGTAGCCCGGGACCTCGGCCGCCTCTCCGGCCACCACCCACACGATCAACGTGGTGCCGAACAGCACCAGCACGTCGCCCGGCTGATCGGCCCCGGCCACCAGTTGTTCGGCCATCGCGTCGACGCACCCCGACGCGAGCGCGGGTCCGTCGCCTCCGATGCGGCCCGCCTCCCACCCGGTGGGTACGAGGCGCGGCAGCTGTGCCGTCCGGATCCCGAGCCCGGTCGCCAGCTGTTCGTCCCACCCGACCCAGTCGAACAGAGGGTGCGCGAGCGCGGCCGTCGTCGTGTCGAGCACCGCCTCCCCGCTCAACGCGTGGTTGGCGACCGCCTGCGCGGGCCAGAGGCCGTGCGCCCCCGGCGTCGCCTCCGCCAGCCAGCGGACGAACCCGAGGAACCCGCCCGACGCGTCGTCGGTGCCGCCGCGTCCCTCCGGTTCGCCGGTCCGGCCGCGGTCGTCGCCGTACAGCAACCCGGGAGTGACCGGCGTGCCGGTCCCGTCGACGGCGGTGAGCGACGGGACCATGGCCGCCACGCTCACGCCGCGCACGTCGAGGTCACCGAGCTCCGCGAGGGCGCGGAGCGGGCCGTCGTGCCACGCGACCAAGGCGTCGTGCTCGAAGCGCTCCGGCGCGGGCACGCGCACCTCGTGGGCGACGCGGGTGCGCGCCACGACGTTGCCGTCGCCGTCGGCCGCGATCGCCTTCACCGACGACGTGCCGATGTCGATGCCGACGGTGACCTCGGTGCCCATCCCGTCTCCCTGTCTCGGTGCGCTCAGCGCCGCGGCGCAAACGCCGCCACCACGTCGTCGTGCACCAATCCGTTGGTCGAGATCACGTCACCGGTGTCGATGCGTGCCTCGCCGCGCAGATCGGTGCAGCGTCCACCCGCCTCCTCGACCACCGCGCGCACCGCGGCGAGATCCCACACCGCCAGCCCGCCGACCTCCAGCGCGATGTCGATGGAACCGTCGGCCACCAGCATGTGCGCCCAGAAGTCACCGAAGCCGCGCGTACGCCAGCACCGGCGTGCGAGCGCGAGGAACTCCGGCTCGAGCCCGACCGACTCGAACGCAGCGACCGAGTCGTACGCCAGGTGGGCGTCCTCGATCCGCGCCACCTTCGACACGGTGACCGGCTCGCCGTCGCGCCGCGCGCCGTGGCCCCGCGCCGCCGACCAGCGCGACCCGAGCGCCGGTGCGGACACGACGCCGGCCACGAGCTCGCCCTCGACCTCGAGCCCGATGAGCGTGGCCCACACGGGGATCCCGCGGGCATAGCCCTTGGTGCCGTCGATGGGGTCGACGATCCACCGCCGGTGACCGGTGCCGGCGGTGCCGAGCTCCTCGCCCAGTACCGCGTCCCCGGGGCGGTCACGCTCGAGGCGGTCGCGGATCATCACCTCGACGGCGCGGTCGGCATCGGTGACCGGCGTCAGGTCGGGCTTGGTCTCGACCGCCAGGTCGCGCGCGCGGAACCGGCTCATCGTGATGACGTCGGCGGCGTCGGCGAGCGCGTGCGCGAACGCGAGGTCGGTCGCCAGGTCGGGCGCGGGATCGGCAGGGATGCCGGGAATGTAGCCCCCTCGGCCGCTCGGCCCGCGAGACTGGCGCGATGGCCCGACGCTGGCTGCTCACCGTGATCGTCGCCGCCCCGCTCGTGGTCGCCGCGGTCGCCGCCGCGCACGCGATCCGCGACGACGACACCGCCGCGCGCGTGGCCATCCCGCCGACGACCGGCTCGACGACGTCGACCACCGCCGCGCCGACGAGCACGACCGGCGCCCCGATCACGACGGGTGCGGGCACGTCGGAGACGGGTGCGGGAGCGGGTGCGGCCACGACCACCACCACCGCGGCGGCCGCCGGCGACACACCGCCCGGACCGTGCGGGGCCGACACCGGGCCGGTCCGAGCCGCGGTCGACGCCGCGGTCAGCAACGCGCGGGCCGACGCCGACGTGGCGTCGTGCCGCCTCGCCGCGTCCGACCCGACGTGGGCGGCGGCGCAGTTGGCGGCGAAACCGGGTGCGACCTTCAGCCCGCTCACCGTGATCCTCCACGCCGGCGCCGGCGCCTGGACCGTCGTCGCCAGCGGCGGCACCGACGCCGGCTGCGGATCGGCGCCCCAGCAGGTCATCGTCGACCTCGGCCAGTTCTGCGCCGACAGGGGCGGTGCGTGATGCGTCCACGACCGGTGGCGGCGTCGATCGACGACCTGGTCGCGGGCGCATCGACCCGGGTGCCGATGGCGGTCGACGACTCGAAGTCGGGCGCCCGCTTCGAGCGCCTGGTGATCGACGACGAGCCGTTCGTGCTGAAGCACGTCGACCACCGCGACGACTGGATCATGCGCCAGACCGGCGACGTCGGGTGCGTCCCGGTGCGGGTGTGGGAGTCCGGCGTGTTGGACCTGCTGCCCGACTGCATCGACCATGCCACCGTCGGCGCCGCCCGCGAGGAGGGCCACGGCGCGGTGCTCATGCGCGACGTCGGTCGCTGGCTGATTCCCGCCGGTGACGCGCCGATCGACGAGGAGCAGCACCTCCGGTTCCTCGACCACCTCGCCACCGTGCACGCGACGTGCTGGGGCTGGCATGACGACGTCGGGCTCGTGCCGGTCAGCAACCGCTATTCGTTCTTCGGACCCGACGCGCTCGACGCGGAGGCGGCGCTCGGCTTCCCGCAACCCGTGCCGCGCATCGCCGCCGAGGGCTGGCAGCGGCTCGACGATGCCTCCCCCGAGCTGGCTGCGGCGTTGCGGCCGCTCCGCCGGGCGCCGTGGGCGCTGTTCGACGCCCTGGCCGAGACGCCCCGGACCCTGCTCCACGGCGACACCAAGTTCTCGAACCTCGGGACGCGGCCCGACGGGCGCACGGTCTGCGTGGACTGGTCGCTCACGGGCGCGGGGCCGCCGCTCACCGAGATCGCACACTCGCTCGCGCTCAACCGCGCCCGCCTGCCGCACGGATTCGAGAAGGACGCGACCGTCGACGCCTACCGCGCCGCGCTCGAGCGGCACGCCGTCGACACCGCGCCGTGGTTCGAGCGTCAGTGGTCGCTGTGCCTGCTCGGCGTGATGCTGCAGCTCGCGTGGGAGAAGGCGTTCGACGAGACCGGCCGCGAGCTCGCCTGGTGGCGCGACCACACCCTCGACACCGCGCGCGAGCTCGTGCGCGCGTGAGCCGACGCGAAGGAACGTCCGGCGTACGGGAGGCGAGAGCGGGCTCCGCCCGTCTCGCCGACGGTGACGGAGTGAGCGGATGCGAACGACGCGGGAAAATCAGTCGAGCAGGTCGGGCTGCTCGCGCAAGATCTTCGCGAAGAGCGGCTTGCTGTTGAAGTAGCCCGACACCGGCTCACCCACCTGTGACTTGGTGAGCGCGGCCATCTCGGCGTCGATGGGGATCGGGGTGCCCGCGGCCTCGGCGAGGAGCTGGGCCTGGCACGAGCGCTCCATGGTGACGAACCACCACACCGCCTCGTCGACCGAGTTGCCGGTGGTGAGCAGCCCGTGGTTGCGCAGGATGACCGCCTTCATGGCGCCGAGGGCGTGGGCGATGCGCTTGCCCTCCTCCGGGTCGATCACCACACCGGTGTAGTCGTCGAACAACGCGTGGTCGCCGTAGAACGCGCACGCGTCCTGCGTCAGCGGGTCGAGGAGACGACCGAGCGACGACCACGCCTTGCCGTAGATCGAGTGCGAGTGCGCCGCGGCCGTGATGTCGGGGCGGGCCTCGTGGAGGGTCGAGTGGATCGCGAACGCGGCGGTGTTGACGCTGCCCTCGCCTTCGACGACCTCGCCCCGCGAGTTCACCAACAGGAGGTCGGAGACGCAGATGTGGCTGAAGCTCATCCCGAACGGGTTCACCCAGAAGTGGTCGAGCCGCTCCGGATCGCGTGCCGTGATGTGGCCGGCGACGCCCTCTTCGAAGCCGAGCTTCCCGAAGATCCGCAGGCCGGCGGCGAG
>DATBBL010000311.1:0-1689 GCA_036271015.1 Acidimicrobiia bacterium | reverse complement strand
GCGTGTACCCGATCGCGCTCTGGGCGCCGGACGCGCTGCGCCTCTTCATGTCCGAGGTCGAGGCGCCGGTGAACGTCAGCCGCGTGCCGCAGCTGTCGTCGCTCGAGGAGGTGGCCGCGCTCGGAGTGGCGCGCGTGAGCTGGGCCGTCTTCTTGTTCATCGAGGCCATGGCGCACTTCGGGGAGCAGCTCGCGACACTCCGAGGCTGACGCGCTGCTGGGCGACTACGCCGCGGCACCTGTCTGCGCGGCGGCACCGCGGTCGGCGACGAGCCACTGGGCGATGTTGCGCACGTAGCCCTTGAAGATCTCGAACCGGAGCGGGTCGCGCTCGATCTCGCGGCCGGGCGGGTCGGTGACGAAGGACGGCGCGCCGGCGTGCACGTCCCAGTTCATGTCGGCGAAGTGGTGGAAGGTCGAGCAGGCGAGGGCACGTCCCAGGGGTCGACCGTCGTCGCCGACCTCGCCGTCCAGCGCGACCGCGAGGTTGAAGTAGCGCCGGGTGACGACGCTCCGCCCGCGCCCGACCACCGTGGCGAACGGGCAGTCAACGGGGACGGACACCGCGCCCTCGTGAGGATGGGCAGGGAACCACTCGATGTGCCCGCTCGCGGTCCGGTCGGTGTGCAGCAGCTCGTGCCCGGGCTCGTCGACGAAGACCCGTTGGTAGTCGCCGTTGGCGCCCGAGTGGTAGTTGGGCCACGAGATGCCGGGATTGTCCTGGTCGTCGCGCCGTGGGTTCGCCTCCGGGTTCTTGGTGTGGAAGTGGTTCACCCGCCCGATCGAGCCGAGGCGCAACAGGCAGGAACCAAGGTCGTGGTGGTCGCGCGCGGTGACGACACCACCGCCGCGCTGCCGGAACCGGAGGATCCCGGCGGCGTCGTCGGCGGTGAGGCCACCGCCGGTGTCGACGGCCAGCAGCCAGAGCTCGTCGTACTCGAGCCCGTCGAGTCGGCTCAGCGTGGGGTCGACCTCGCTGGCACCGCGGTTGCGGGCGGTGACATCGTGTCCCGAGCGGCGCAGCTCCTCTGCGAGCAGCGAGAAGCGGGCCACGTTCCAGTCGTCGTCGGTGTCGACGATGGTCGTCTGCACCAGGATCCGTGCCATCGGTTCACCTCCCTGCGTCGTCCGCCGGGGCGAGCTGGAGCAGGTCACGTCCGGGGACGGTGAGCGCGGTCCCGTCGGGGAGATAGACGGTCACCGCTTCCGTCGGTCCTGCTGGTTCGGTGAGTCGTACGTGGACGTACGCGTCGTCATGCTGTGGGACGTGGGGCGATCCGTCAAGGAACCGCGGGACGAACGTCGTTGCCTCGGTCGCGGACACCGCTACGACTCCTGAGTTGCGGACCGACGAGCCCACTCGTCGTAGGTCGTGGGCAGCAGGCGCGCCCCGTCGCCCGGCACGAGTGAACGTTCGTCGAGCTCGGTGTTGAAGTAGCGAGCATGGGGATCGGCCACGACGACGCGCGGGTCCCCGTGCGCCTCGAGGTGCTTGCGCACGAGCTCGTCGAACCGGTACTGCTCGGGCCCGCCGATCTCGATCGTGCCCATGACCGGCGCCCCGCGCGCCACGTCGGCCACCACCGCCGAGACGTCGGCGGCCGCGGCGGGCTGGAAGAGCACCGGCGGAAGTCGAACGACGCCCTCCTCGGTCGCCTCGTCGGCGATGCGTCCGATGAACTCGAAGAAC
>DATBBL010000310.1:0-11159 GCA_036271015.1 Acidimicrobiia bacterium | reverse complement strand
GGAAGCCGTGGATCCGCGTCGTGTGCGGGACGGTCGTCGTCCTCGGTGCACTCGGAATCCTGTTCACCGTCACCCGCGCGGTGTGGATCGGCGCCATCGCCGGGACCCTCGCGGCGATGATCGTGGTGCCGCGGGCGCGCCGGTACATCGTCCCGACTGTCATCGTCGGCGTGATCGGGGTGATCGCGGTGCTGGCGCTGGTTCCCGGTCTGTCTGCCAAGGCCGACGACCGGGTCAATGACAAGTTACCGGTGTGGGACCGCTACAACACCAACAACGCGGCGGTGCGGATGGCGGAGGCCCGGCCCATCTTCGGGTTCGGCTGGCAGACGTTCGTGGACAAGGGCGCCGATTACCTGCGGCAGACGGACACGTACCCGCTCACCGGGGCCGGCATCGAGGTGCACAACGTGTTCCTGTCGCACCTGGCGGAGCTGGGGCTCGTGGGGACGGCACTGTGGTGCGTCGCGCTCTTCGGCGCGGTGGGCGGCGCGATCGTCCGGCGCGGCCCACCCGAGCTGTACCCGTGGCGGATGGGCCTGCTGGCCGTGTTCATCTGCTTCCTCGTCGTGGGGAACCTCGGCCCGCTGAGCTACCCGTTCCCCAACCTCCTCCTCTGGACGTGGGCGGGGATCGCGGGCGCGGAATTCTTCCTGGTTCCGCGACGCACGTCGAAGGTGTCCGACGGTGTCGACGTCCCGCGACCTCTCCCTGCCGCGAGCGGCGACACCACCACCCGCGAATTGGTGTAGGACCGGCGCCACCCGTCGCCCGAAGGAGAAGTCCGACCCGGAGCCAATAGCCTGACCCGATCGGACGGGTCCCCTCTGGACGGGCAGCGGTGCAGATCACGACCAGCGAACCACGAGTACGCCGTGACTCGCGTGACGCCACGACGAGGCGCGCCGAGCGCCGACGCGCCGCGCATCGTCGGCGCACGATCGCCCTCGTCGCCGCCACCCTGCTGGTGACCGTGGTGATGGCGGCGCTCTTCGTCAAGACCGGATCGGAAACGACGTCGACGTCGACCCGCACGCAGTCGACCAACCCTCCCCGCCCGACGACCACTTCCGCGCCCACCGGGGTCGCGCTCGGCACCGGCGGCGTGACCCCCTTCAGCGCGACCAGCTTCTGGAACACGCCCCTCGCCGCCGACGCCGCGGTGGCACCCGACTCCCAGCAGCTCGTGGGCTCGTTCAACCAGCAGTGGCGCGACAACTACGGCGGGGTGAGCATCAACACCGACGACTACAGCATCCCGATCTACCGCGTGCCGGCGGACCAGGCGACCGTGGCCGTCTCCATCGCCCCGGGCTGCAATTCGGATGCCGGCCTGCTCGGGCAGCTCGCCGCGGTCCCCATCCCCGCGAACGCGCAGTCGGCGAACGGCACCGATCACGCCCTCGTGATCTGGCAGCCGGCCACCGACACCGAGTGGGAGCTCTGGGTTGCGCAGCGGGCCTTCGACGGCTCCTGGTCGGCGTGCTGGGGCGGTCGGATCGAGAACGTGAGCCAGTCGCAGGGAGTCTTCCCGTACCCGTACGGAGTGTCGGCGTCGGGCATGTCCTACCTGGCCGGAGCGATCAAGGCGTCCGAGCTGCAGGCCGGGAGGATCGACCATGCGTTGGCGGTCAACGTGGTCCACGCGACCCGGGGCACCCAGGTCCCGCCGGCGAACCGCACCGACGGCAATTCCACCGGTCCGGATGCGATCCCCGAAGGCACGCGGTTCCGGCTCGATCCCTCGATCGACGTGACCAAGCTGGGCCTGCCCCCCGGCGGTGTCGCGATCGCCCGCGCGCTGCAGGAGTACGGGATGTACGTGACCGACAAGTCGGGCGCGGTCGTCCTGACCGCCGAGAGCAGCGCACCGTACGTGGCCGCCGGCCGGCCCAACCCTTACGACCAGGCCTTCGGCGGCCTCCCGGCGTACCAGGTGCTCGCCGGCATCCCCTGGGATCGGCTCCAGGTGATGCAACCCCCGTCCTAGCCGACCAGGCCCGCCCGGACGGCCGCCGTGCCCCGATGCGCGACAATTCTGCACGGCTCGTGACCTTCTCGTTCACTCAAGGTGGTCGCACGCCCTGCCGACCTCTGGTGTTCCCGAGTCACTTCGAGGAGCACCACCATGCGGCGAACCACGATCCGACGGACCTGGGCGATCGCGGGCGCCGCCCTCGCCGTCGCGGTGCTGGCCTCCGGTTGCCTGCCGCCGGCCGCCAAGGCACCGTCGGGTTCGGTCGCCGCCGCCGCGCCGGGGAGCCCGCCACCGCCGGGGGCGTCGTCGCGCGATCCGGCGTCCTGGCCGTTCTCGTCCACCTCACCCTGGAACACCCCGCTCGGCTCCGGCGCCGCGTACGACCCCCGCCAGATCGTCAACCTCGCATCGACCACGCCGTGGATCAACAGCGCGGAGTACTCGATCCCGGTGGCGCGCGCCTCCGCCGGCGACCCCCTCGTGACCATCGCCGTCAGCGGTGGCACCTTCCCGGGTCCCGTCACCCTGCGCATCCCCGCCGGCGCCCGCCCCGCCGCCGGCACCGACGCCCACCTCGCCGTCATCTCGCCCGACGGCCTCCACGCGAACGAGTTCTGGGACCTCGACCTCGGTGCCCGGACCGCCAGCGTGACCATCCCCGTCGACCTCAAGGGGTCGGGGGTCGGCATCGGGTGGGTGCGCGCCACCGGCGTGTCGCTGCTCGGTGGCCTGATCAGGAGCGGTGAGACGACCACCATCCCGCATGCGCTCGCCATCGCGCTTCCCTACTACCTCCTCGGCAGCGGCGACGTGTGGCCGGCGATCTCGAACGACGACGGCGGTGCCCCCGGCACCGCACCGGAAGGCTCGCTCCTCGCCATCCCCGCCGGCACCCCGCGTCCCGCCGGGCTGAGCCCGCTCGGCAACGCCATCTTCGACGCCCTCAGCCGGTACGGCGCCTACGTGGTCGACTCGACCGGCGGCAGCGACGCGACCGTGCTGTTCACCGAGCCGACGATGTCGGCCTCGTTGGTCGACGCGGCCAGGGGCGACGTGGCCAAGATCCTGCCGTCGCTGCGTCGCATCACCAACAACGGCCCCTCGACCGTCGGCGGCCCGGGGAGCCGGTTGGCCGCGAGCGCGCCGCCCCTCCCCTGACCGCCCCCGTGGCGGACGGTGCTCGGCGAAGGGTTCAGGTGCCGGAGCACCCTCGACGGGCCAGCAGCTCCCGCGCCGCGATCACCGCGAAGCGCGAATCCCGGATCACGTAGCGACGGAACAGCCGTCGAGGCTCGTGCGCGAACCGCCAGAGCCATTCGAGACCGGCCGACTGGACCCACGCCGGCGCGCGCCGCACGTCGCCGGCGAGGAAGTCGACGGTCGCGCCCACGCTGACGAACACGCTCGAGGGGAGCTCGGCGCGTCGGCGCAGGAACCACTTCTCGCCCTTCGGCGACCCCAAGAAGATGAAGACGAGGTCGGGTGCTGCGGCCCGCATCGCCGCCAGTGCCTCCTCCTCGTCCGCGGTCGGCTGGTCGAGATCGACGGTCGGTGACACCGCGCCCGCGATGACCAGGCCCGGGTGGTCCGCCTTGATCCGTTCGAGCGCGCCCGCCAGGGCCGGCGGGCTCCCGCCGCAGAAGAACGCCGAGTGGCCGGTCCGCTCGCAGCGACGCAGGAGCTCACCCGTGAGGTCCACGCCGGTCACCCGCTCCGGGAGCGGCGTGCCGAGGAGGCGGGAGAGGAACACGAGCGGCGCACCGTCGGCCAGCCGCAACGCCGCGCTCGAGTACGCCGCCGCGAACTCCGGGTCCCGTTCCACCACCACGACGTGGTCGACGTTCGGCGTCACGACGAGCTGCGGGTCGCCCCGGCTCCCGAGCCCGAGCATGACGTCGACCGCTTCGGACATCGACACCGCGGCGATGTCGATGCCGGCGATCCGGACCGTGCGCGGGGTCTCGGGCGATGTCGGAAGCGGGCGACGACGGGCCACGCCGGTCAGACGGCGGCTGCGACGACGGGCAGGCGCTTCCGGCCCTCGAAACCTGGCATCGGCGGAGACTATCGAACCGAATGCGCGCGATTCGATCCCCCCCTCGGGGGGCGGGCGGGACCGGCAGCGAACCGCCCGCTCTCCGTCTCGGTCGCCCGGTTCCGCCACGCGTATTCGAGGCGAATTCCTCCACCACCGAGGTGGTTCGTCGCCGTCGGGCGCGCAGACTGCGCCCGTGGACGCGGCCCCGTTCCTGAGAGGGGCTCTCAGGCCGGCGGGCACATCGCGGGCCACCCGGTCGTTACCAGAGAGACCATCGGTGACCAAAGCACCACACCCGACCCCGAACAGGTTCCTCTCAGGATGGGTCGGGCACAGTCCTCGGTACGGGTTCCCCCCCCGTCCCCTGATCCTGGAGCAGCGCACGATGTCGCACCCCGACGACGCCGACCGCACGGAGCCACAGCCTCCGCCTTCCCCGCCGTACCAGCCGATGTACCCCCCGGCCGCGGCGACACCCCCTCCCCCGCCTCCCCCGCCGCCGACGGCTCCGACCGCACCCGACCCGGCGAGCGCGCCCGGCTACGGCGCACCGGGCTTCGGCGCACCCGGCTACGGCGCACCCCCGCCGATCCCGCCGCGCAGCGTCGATCGTCATGCTCGTGCGTCGCGTCGCCGCAGCCTCACCGCGCTCGCGGTCGCGTGCTTCCTCGCCTTCGCCGGGGTGCTCGGCTACGCGATCGGCGCCGACAACGGGACGAGCACGACGAACGCGGGCAGCGTCTTCCCGTCGCAGCAGCAGGTGCCCAGCCGCAGCAGCAACGGCAGCTCCTCGGGCAACGGCCAGAACAGCGCCATCGACGTCAACGGCATCGCCAGCAAGGTCAGCCCGTCGATCGTGAACTTCACCAGCTCCCTCGACCAGGGCGAGGCCGCCGGGACCGGCATCCTCATCTCGTCGTCGGGCCTGGTCCTGACCAACAACCACGTCATCGCCAGCTCCAACCAGCTCGAGGCCGAGATCGGCGGCGACGGCTCCCAGCATCCGGCGAAGGTGCTCGGCTACGACATCCAGAGCGACGTCGCCCTCGTGCAGATCGAAGGGGTGTCCGGCCTCGACGCCGCCAGCCTGGGCAACTCGTCGTCGGTGCAGATCGGTGACGCCATCGTCGCCATGGGCAACGCGGGCGGCAAGGGCGGTGCGCCGAGCGTGGTGAGCGGCACGGTCACCGGCCTCGACCAGCAGATCACCGCCTCCGACCAGGACGGCAGCGACGCCGAGACCTTGCACGGACTGATCCAGACCAACGCCAACATCCAGCCCGGCGACTCCGGCGGCCCGCTCGTCGACGCCAGCGGCAACGTCATCGGCATGGACGCGGCCGCGTCCACGGGCAACGGTGGCTTCGGGTTCGGTGGTGGCAGCCAGAACGAGGGCTACGCCATCCCCATCGAGGACGCGCTCGCCATCGGCAAGCAGATCGAGGCCGGCAACGGCTCCGACAGCATCCACGTGGGCGCCCACGCCGGCATCCTCGGGGTGAGCGTCCAGTCCGACACCACCTCCAACGGCTTCGGCGACCCCTTCGGCGGGAACGGCGACGTCGGTGGCAACTCCGGTCAGGGCAGCGGCTCCGGGAACGGCGCCGCTGTCGCCGGCGTGCAGTCGGGCTCCGGCGCCGACAAGGCCGGGATCCGGCAGGGTGACACCATCGTCGGCATCGACGGCACCACCATCACGTCCGGCTCGCAGCTGACGCACACGATGGTGCGGTACGGCCCCGGCGACTCGGTGAAGGTCCAGTGGGTCGACTCCTCGGGTCAGACCCACAGCGCGACCGTCGAGCTCGGATCGGGTCCCCCCGCCTGATTCCCGCTCACTGACCGCCGGCGGGGTCGTTGCCCCGTCGGCGGTCACGCGCGAGGCTGCGCGCTCCGATGCCGGAGGGAGCCGCATGCGTCGCCAGGTTGTCGCCGCCGTCGCGCTCGCGCTCGTCGCCGTCGCCGCGCTGGCGGCGCCGGCCCTTGCGGCGACGCGCGGCGGTGGCCGCTCGGGCAGCAGTGATCGCATCATCAGCATCACCGGCGACGTCGACGTCGCGCGCGGCGAGGTCGTGCACGGCCCCGTCGCCACCGCCGACGGCGACGTCCGCATCGCGGGAACCGTCACCGACTACGTGCTCGTGGGCGAGGGCGACCTCGTCGTGAGTGGCCGGGTGACCCGCGGCGTGGTCGTCGTGCACGGCAACGCCCGCATCACCGGCCGGGTCCGCGGCGACGTCGTGGCGCTCACCGGTCGCGTGGTCGTGACCGCGGACGGCCGGGTCGGCGGCGATGTCGTCTCGCGGCGCGATCCGAAGATCGCTCACGGCACGGTCGCCGGTGAGGTGAGGCGCGTCGACCTGCGCGCCATCTTCACCGGGATCATCATCGGGTCGCTCGCGTACCTCTGGATCGCGGTCACCATCTCGATGGCGATCCTGGGGCTCGCGTTCGTGGGCTTGCTCCCGCGCGCCGCCGACACCGCGGCCGCCGCGGGCAAGCGGATCGCGGCGTCGTTCGGGTGGGGCGCGCTGGTCGGGCTGGTCGGACCGATGGCGGCGGCGCTGGTGCTGGTGACCATCGTCGGCATCCCGCTCGGTCTGACGATGCTGTCGGCGCTCAACGTGCTCGCACCCCTCGGGTACGTCACCACCGGGTACATCATCGGACGCCATTGGGTGAAGGGCACGTCCACCGGCGCCCGGCTCGGCGCGTTCTTCGCCGGCTTCGGCATCCTGCGCCTGGTCGCGCTGATCCCCGGCATCGGCTTCCTGGTCTGGATCGTCGTGTGCGTCTACGGGCTGGGTGCGGTGAGCATGGCCGCCTGGTACGGCGGCCACCGCGTGCGCGACGAGGACGAACCACCGCCCGACGCACCACCGCCGGCCCAGCCACCACCGATGGAGCCCCCGACCGAGCCGCCCGCGCCCGAGCCCGATCCGGTCGACGCGCCCATAGGCTGACGCCCATGGAGCGCTCCCTCCTCGGCATCCTCGGCACGTTCCGCGACGACGGGTTCACCGACGACTTCTACTCCCGTCCCGGTGGCGTGGTCGAGTGTGGGCACTGCCACGCGCCGCACCCGGCCGACACCCTCGAGCTCCACCAGCTCGAACGCCTCGAGGGCGATTCGGATCCGTCGGAGATGCTCGCGGTGTGCGCGGTCGCGTGCCCGAGCTGCGGGATCCGCGGCACCCTGGTGCTCACGTTCGGCCCCGAGTCGACCCGCGAGGACGACGAGGTCCTCGAGCTCCTCGACGACGCCCGTCGGCCGTAGCTCGGGACGCCGGCCCCGCCGGTCCTGGCTCGCCGGTCCTCGCTCGCCGGCCGCCGGCCGCGGGCGACACCTGATGTGCCGCATGCAATGATTGCAGTATGCAATCGTCGCCGGAGCAGGTGGTCGACGCGGTGCTCCGTGCGTCCCGCGTGCTGCTGTCGGTGGCCGTCCGATCGTTGGCCGCGGCGGACCACGACGTCACCCTCCCGCAGTACCGGGCGTTGGTGGTGCTGGCGAGTCGCGGCCCGCAGCGGCCGACCGCGCTGGCCGAGGTGCTGGCGGTGCACCCGTCGACCATCACCCGGCTGTGCGACCGCCTGGTCGCCAAGCGACTCGTGCACCGAGCGGAGTCGGCGACGAACCGGCGCGAGGTGTCGATCCGGCTGACCCCAGCGGGCCGGCGCCTGGTCGACGCGGTGACCGAGCGGCGCCGGCGCGAGATCGCCGATATCGTGGCCCGCATCCCGGCCCGCGAGCGGGCGACGATGGTGCACGCGCTGCATGCACTGGGCGAGGCCGCGGGCGAGCCGGCCGACGCCGCGTGGTTCACAGGAGCGGAGTCGTGAAGCCGGGCGAGACCACCCGCCGTTTCCGCGAGTTCGCCCGTCGCTCGCACGAGGTGATCGTGCTGGCGGCGATCACCGGCGTCGCCACCGGGTTCGCGGTCGCGCTCTTCGACCGCATCGTCGTCGACGGCATCCTCGACCGCCTCTTCGAGCTCTCGCCCTGGGTGCTCGCGTTCATGCCGCTCGTCGGACTGGCGCTGTCCTGGCTGGCGCTGTTCTACGTCGCCCGTTCACGCGACGCGGGCATGACCGACCTGTATCTCAAGGCGTTCCACGACCCGGAGGAGTCGTATCGCCTCCGCGAGTTCCCCGGTCGGATGCTGGCGGCGATCGCCACGCCCGCGTTCGGCGGCGCGATGGGACTCGAGGGCGGATCGCTCTACCTCGGCTCGTACTTCGGCTCGTTCCTGCAGCGGCGCTTTCCGCGCTTCACCGCCGGGAGCAGTCGGCGTGTGCTGTTGGTGGCGGGCGCGGCGGCCGGCGTCGCCGCCATCTTCAAGGCGCCGGCCACCGGTGCGATCTTCGCCCTCGAGGTGCCGTACCAGGAAGACCTGGCCCGGCGCATGCTGCTGCCCGCGTTGGTCGCGTCGGCGTCGGGCTACCTCGCGTTCGTCGCCGTCAACGGCATCACACCACTGTTCGAGGCGCGGGGCGTGCCAGCGCTGTCGTTCGCCGACCTCGCCGGCGCCGTCGGGCTCGGCATCGTCGCCGGGATCTGCGCACGCGGGTTCGCCTGGCTCCTGGTGGCGGCGAAGGGACTGCACACCCGCATCGGTCCGTGGACGCGCATCGTCGGCGCCGGCCTGGCCATCGCCGCGCTGTTCGCGCTCACCTGGTTGCTCACCGACGAGCCGCTCGCCATCGGCGTCGGCTACCGCACCATCGACTGGGCGCTCGACCTGCACCGGGCCTGGTGGCTCCTGCTCGTCGTGCTGGTGGTGCGATGCCTGGCCACCGCGGCGACCGTGGCCGGCGGGGGCGTCGGTGGGCTGTTCATCCCATTGGTCGTCGCCGGCGCGCTGCTCGGCCGGCTCGCCGTCGGCGTGGCGGGCGGCGGGAACATCACACTGTTCGTCGTCATCGGCGTCGCCGCCTTCCTGGGCGCCGGGTACCGCGTGCCGTTGGCCGCGGTCATGTTCGTCGCCGAGACCACCGGCCGCCCGCAGTTCGTCGTCCCCGGTCTCCTCGCCGCGGTCGCCGCCGCGCTGGTGATGGGCCGGGCTTCCGTCACCACGTACCAGCGCGCCTCCACCCAGGCCGAGCCACCCACGTCGGCGCGGGAGTGAACCGTCTCCTCGGTCGGCGCGGGGCGCGGCCGTCGACATCGCACCGGGCCGGGGTTACCGTGTCGACGTCGGCCGTCGCGGCCCGATCATCAACTCCACCCGGCAGGAAGGTGCACCACCGGCCCAGCAAGGAGGAGACATGTTCATCCAGGTGATCAGCGGCAAGGTGAAGGACGCGGACGCGATGCAGCGTCACGCCGACAAGTGGCAGACCGACCTGCGGCCGGGCGCCACCGGGTTCCTCGGCGTCACCCAGGGCATCACCGACGACGACCGCTTCGTCGTGCTGGCGCGCTTCGAGTCCGCCGAGGCGGCGCGGAAGAACAGCGAGCGGCCCGAGCAGGGCGCGTGGTTCGAGGAGATGCAGCAGTACGTCGACGACGTGACCATCCACGATTCCTCCCGCGTCGAGACGTTGTTCGGTGGCGGGAAGGACAACGCCACGTTCATCCAGGTGATGCAGGGGCGCATCAAGGACCCGGCGAAGGCCGACGCGGTGTTCAAGCGCGCCGCCGAGGCGGAGAAGGTGCTCGGCGCGGCACGGCCCGACGTGATCGGCGAGGTCGTCGCCATCCACGACGACGGCGACACCTACACCGACGCGGTGTACTTCTCCTCCGAGGATGAGGCGCGGGCCAACGAGCAGAAGGCGATGCCCGAGGGCGCGGCCGAGATGATGGCGGAGATGGAATCCGCGCTCGAGGTCAGCGAGTACCTCGATCTCCGTCGCCTCTACCTGCGCTAGTCGTCAGCGGAGCCCGGCGACGACCTGATCGACCAGATCGTCGACGCTCTCGTACCAGATGCCGTACGTCGCGACGGCCGAGAGCAGGTCCGCGAGGCGCTCGACATCGGCGACCAGGTCGTCGAGCTCGGCGAGCGCGGGCAACGCCGCGGTCACCGCGACGGCGGTGCTCAGCGGGCCCGTGTGCTCGGGGCTGCGGGTGAGGAACCAGGTGCGCAACGGATAGCGGCCGGGGCGCACCCACGGCAGCTCGCTCCCGAGCTTCACTCCCTCGTCGAGCTCGGCGACCACCGATTCGTCGTGGGGCACCGTCGGCTCGGGCACCACGAGCTCGCGCGTCGACCAGTCGAGCAGCGTGCGGGGGGTGTCGACGATGCAGAGCCCCGCCTTGGCCAGACGCGGCTGCAGTTGCTTCACGAAGTCGAGCAGGCCGGCGGGAAGGAGGAGCGCCTCTCCGTCACGGACCACCGCAGTCGCAATGACTCGCGTGCATGCGGGATCGGCTGGCGCGACGTCGGCGGAGAGACGCTGCAACAGCCCGGCCAGCACGCGACCGCCGGAGCGGCTGCGTACCAGCTGCGTGCCGCCGTGCACGAGGAGCTTCAGCGACCGCGACGTCCCGGCTCCCTTCGTCGTCGACGTCCCGCCGAGCGCGACCGAGTAGTTGTCGGGAACGCGCCGGTCGTTGACACGCGCGCCGCGGAACAGACGGTCGAGCACGTCGGCGGTCTCGTCCCCGTCGTACCGCAGACCGACGTGGTAGTCCCCGATCGCGTACGCGCGAGTGCCCTTCCAGTCGGTGCGGTTGGCGCCGCCGCCCCCGCCTCCGGGGCCGCACATCGCACCCGGCGCGGGGAGGTACCGCCCCCGCTCGTCGTCGCGTAGGTCCTCTGCGATGTCGACCTCGTCGGTGACACCGAAGCGAGCTCCTGGGTCGACGCCGGCGAGGTCGCGCGCCAGCGTGGGCACCTGATCGGACCCGACGACCATCGTCTCGACCAGTCGACCGTCCTCGTCGAGGAGATAGGCGGCCGGGGTGCCGGTGCCCGCGAACGGGTCGACGTCGGTGTCGCCCCGCAGCAGCAGCGGCGTCACCAGTCCGGCGTCGCCGAGGACGGCGCGGTTGCCGTCGGCGTCGCCCATCGCCACCAACACGAGGTCGACCTGCCGCTCCTCGAGCAACGGTGCCAGCGCCGCGAGCTCGGCTGCGATCGCCACGCAGAACCCGCAACCCGGGCTCCAGTTGACCAGCAGCACGCGTCTCCCGCG
>DATBBL010000309.1:0-3645 GCA_036271015.1 Acidimicrobiia bacterium | reverse complement strand
CGGCCAGCAGCGTGCGCGTGGTCTCCTCGAACCAGACTCCGCTCTCCCAGTTGTGCGGGACGTGCGGCGTGGTGATGAAGCGCATCCGCTTGCCGCCGAGGTCGAGCACCTCGTCGCCCATCGGACGCGGCGGCCGATCGGCGAGGTCGTTCAGCGAGATCGCACACGCCAGCTCACCGTGGACCACCCGGGCGTCCGGCGCCGCGGCGAGGAACTGGTTCATGGCTCCGCACTCGTCCGCTTCCACATGGCCGAACGAGATCCAGCGCAGGTGCTGGCGGCCGACGACCCGGTCGACGGCGTCGGAGACGAGCGGATACAGCTGGCGCATCCCGGTGTGGAAGAGGAACGGCTGCTCGGCCCGCACCACGAACTGGTTGAAGGTGAAGCCGGCGGGCGGCGCGACGTCCTCGATCCACGTGGACAGCCGGTAGATGTCCGGTGCGATCTCGTCGATCTTGGTCTCCATGGCGCTGCTCCTCCCTCAGAGGGTCCACGGCGTTCCGTGGTCCGTCGAGACGAGCGTGACAGGAGGTCTTGACGAGCACATCGGGCAGGTCCCCTAGGGGGACCCCCCATTTCCCGGGATCTCGGCACCGGCCATGGCCGACGCGGCGACCGCGGCCGCCTCGGCCCGGGACCGGACCCCGAGCTTCGCGAGCACCCGTCCGACGTGGTGCTCGGCGGTCTTGGCCGAGATGAACAGCCGTTCCCCGATCTCGGGGTTGGTGAGGCCCTCGCGGAGCAACGCCAGCACCTCGGCTTCCCGGCGGGTGAGCGAGCCCACCGCACCCGCGGCGTCGACGGGACGGGTCCGCGCCGCGTCGCCGAGCCCCCGCAGCAGCGCCGCGGTCCGGTCCGCCGCCGGCCTGGCCCCGAGACGCGTGAGCACATCGAGCGCGGTGTGTGCTTCGACGACGGCATCGGCGCGGCGTCCATCGGCGGCCAGTGCATCCGCGAGCTCGAGCCGGGCGACCGCCGACTGCAGCGGCCGATCGTGTCGATCGAAGCTCCGCACCGCGTCCCCGAAGCTCGTCGCGGCCGCGTCCAGCTCGCCCCGCGCGCGGGCGACCCGGCCCCGTGCCAGCGCCGCCTCGGCGTGGAGTGCGGCGCTGTCGGTGCCCGCGGCCAGCGCGGCGAGCTCGCGCGCGGCGCGGTCGGCGACGTCGGGCTCGCCGCGGCCCAGCTCCGCCTGGACGGTGAGCGCGAGGAGCGGGCCACGACGGGCGGCGTCGCCGACGAGCTCGCGGAGCCCCCGGGCGGCGACGGCGACGGCCAGGTCGTGCTCCCCGCGCGAGAGGTGCACGCGCGCGCGGGGAGTGCACATCACCACCTGCTCGGCGTGGGGTTCGATCAGCTTGCTCGCTTCGTCGATTCGTCCCTGCTCGATGCGGAGCTCGGCGAGGCACGCGGTCACGTCCATGCGATGGGTCACGGAACGCGACGCGTTCGGCCCGAGCGCTTCGAGCATGACCTCCTCGGCTTCCTGCCAGCGACCGACGCACAGCAGCACCGATCCGTAGGCGACCCGGCAGTGCGTGTGGAGAACGCGCGGCCGGCCGCCGAGCCGGTCGAGGACGAGCTCGTCGATGAGCCGGTTCCACTCCTCGGCCCGGCGGAGATCGCCGCTGCGATCGCAGGACGACAGCATCGAGCAGAACGCGAGGCCGGCGACCGCGGGATCGCGGAGCTGACCCCCGGTGATCGCGGCGAGCGCCTCGTCGAGCCGGGCGAAGCCGTCACGCACCCGTCCCTGTGAGACGAGCGCGAGCCCGCTGTCGGCGAGCGCGCGCACCTCCAGGTCGGGGTCCCCGTACTCCAGCGCGATCTCGAGCGCCCGGTCGGCGCTCTCGAGCAGGTCGTCGACGTTCGGTCGCGTGCACGCCAGGAGCGCGATCTCGAACCAACCGTGCTCCACGCACTGCCCGACGCGGTCGAGCAGGCGGCGGGCTCGTCCCAGCCATCCCTGCCCCGCGGCCTCGTGTCCGAGCGAACCCACGTGCAGCTCGGCGAGATCCATCGCCACCCGTGCGGCCCGCGCGAGCTCGCCGCGATCGCGAAAGCCCTGGAACGCCGCCTCCCAGTCGCGGCACGCGTCGTCGAGGCGGTCGTCCATGAACTCGATGGCGCCGCGCAGGTGGTGGGCCGTCGGATCACCGTGCGCGTCGACGAGGGCTCCGAGCATCGAGCCGGCGTCGTCGACGTCGCCCGCCGCCAGGAGCTGTCGCGCGATGTCGAGTTGCGCCTGCACGTCCGAGCTCATCGTCGCGGGATGGTAAACGACGGCCCGTGACGGTGCGCCGGACATGTTCCACCCGGCGTCACCCGAGTTGCGGCAGCTCCTGGTCGCCGCGGAGGCTGTCGGCGTACAGGTCGCCGAGCTCGTCGATCCGTTCGAGCACGTCCGCGGGGGTGAACGCGAAGGCGCCGACGTCACCTGACTCCTCGAGCTCGTGCAGCTCGTCCCACGCGACCGGCGTCGACACGCCCGGGGTGTCGGTGGCGCGGAGGGAGTAGGCGCACACCGTCGTCTTGTGCCGGTCGTTCTGGCTCCAGTCGACGAAGACACGCCCACCGCGCTGGTCCTTCGCCATGGTGACGGTCACCCGCTTCGGGTCGCGCGACTCCAGGACCTTGCCCAGCGCCAGGGCGAAGCCCTTGGTCGTCTCGGCGTCGACCGACGGCCGGATGCCGACCGAGAGGTGCAGCCCCTTCGCGCCCGAGGTCTTCGCCACCGCCCGGAGCCCGAGCTGGTCCAGGAGGTCGTGCAGCTCCCGGGCCACGCGCGCACAGTCGGCGAGGTCGGTGCCGGGGCCCGGGTCGAGGTCGAACACGATGGCGGAGGGCTTCAACGGGTCGGCGGCGCGGGCCTGGGGCGTGTGCAGCTCGAGCGCGGCCAGGTTGGCCGTCCACACCAGCGCCGGCACGCTCTCCAGCGAGCAGGCGAAGACGTCGGAGTCGGCGTCGAGCGGCACGGTGTCGAGCCAGGCGGGCCGGTGTCCCGGGCACCGCTTCTCGAAGAACCGCTCGCCGGTCACGCCGTCGGGCAGCCTGACCATCGTCGTCGGCCGGTCGTGGAGGTGGGGCAGCATGGTCGGGGCGACCCGGGCGTAGTAGTCGACGACCTGACCTTTGGTGAAGCCGTTCGCCGGGTACAAGACCTTGTCGAGGTTGGTGACCCGCAGGCGCCGGCCCTCGATCTCCACGTGGGCGACGGCGTCGGGCTCCTGGCCCCGCCCGGACCCCTTGTTGGAAGCAGGTGCCACGACCTGCGAAGGTAGTAGGAGACGCCGCGGGGCCATGCTCGGAGAGCGGGATGGCGAAGCGGAGTCGACCATCGGTGCGGCCACGAGAACGGGGAGACCACCTTGCCCACTGCCATCTGGACCGGATCGATCAGCTTCGGATTGGTGACCGTGCCCGTGCGGCTGGTGTCCGCGACGCGCTCGCAGGACGTCCGCTTCCACCAGCTCGAAGCGGAGACCGGTGCCCGCATCCGGTACCGCCGGGTCTCGGAGAAGACCGGCGAAGAGGTCCCGAACGACCAGATCGTGAAGGGTTACGAGCTCGAGAACGGCAACTACGTCGTGATCGAGAACGAGGAGCTGTCGGCGCTAAAGCCCAAGGCCAGCCGCCAGATCGAGA
>DATBBL010000308.1:0-20521 GCA_036271015.1 Acidimicrobiia bacterium | reverse complement strand
GACGGAGCACGTCGGCGGCATCCCGGCAGCGAGGGAACACGTCCACGAGCCGGAACAGCTGCGTCTTGAACTCTGGATGCGTGAACGCCCAGTCGAGCATCTGCTCGCTCCACCAGCCGAGGTGGAACGCGCCGACCGGTCGGCTGTCGCCGGCCGCGGCCAAGCGCCGGGCGACGACCTCGATCTCCCCCTCGAGCGAGTCCTCACCTGCTGTCAACGATGACGTCATGGACTCGGTCATCGGGCCTCCGTCGCACTCGCCTCACCGGCGCGAGCACCACCAATTCTTATGCGGCGCGGCAACGTGTCGCGCACCGTGTTAGACACGCTTCGGTCGCGTCGCGTGGGTCGAGATCGAGAGGAGACGCCCGATGACGATGGTGCTGGTGCACGGTGGGGGACTCGGGAAGGAGTGCTGGGACCGCCTGCTGCCGTTCCTCGACGGCGACGTGCTCGCGGTCGATCTCCCCGGCCGCGGCGACCATCCCGCCGACCTCGCCAAGGTCGGCATCGCCGACTTCGTCGATTCCGTCGTCGACGACATCGAGTCCCGCGACCTCCACGACGTCGTGCTCGTCGGCCACTCGCTCGCGGGGTTGACCATCCCCCAGGTCGCGGGGCGGGTGCCGGACCGCATGCGTGCCCTGGTCTTCATCTCGTGCACGGTGCCGGGAGAGGGGCAGAGCACCTACGACACGCTCGACCCCGAGATCCAGGCCATCAGCGACGAGAGCCCGAGCGACGAGCTCACGACGCTCGCCCCCGAGATCGCCGAGGCCGTCTTCTACAACGACGTCGACGACCCCGAGGTCCTCGAGTGGGGGCTGTCCATCCTGGTGCCGGAAGCGCCGGCGTCGGTGACGGACGCCATGGTCCTCTCGACGATGCCCCGTGACCTCCGCCGGGTCTGGATCCGCCTGAACGACGACGCGATCGTGGCGCCGGTCAAGCAGGACCGCTTCGTCGAGAACCTCGGCGGGTGCGAAGTGCTCGAGCTCGACAGCGGCCACATGGCGATGGTCAGCCGCCCCCGCGACCTCGCCGCGCTCCTCAACGCGATCTGATCTCCTGACGGCCGCGGGTCGGTCGCGGGCGTGGTCGTCGCCGGAACCGGGGATTACCCTCGTCCATGGGTTCTCAGTCACACCACAGGAATGGGCGGGCAGCCTGACGGGACGCTGCCGGCCTCACGGGAGGCGCCCGGTGCCTCGAACCGACCTACCCCGTTGGTCGCCCCCTCGTCGGATTCATGACGACTGACGCCCCTGCCGGGACGCCCGAGAGCGCCGGGAACGGTCGTGGGAGACGCTGGCTGCGACCGTTGGCGTACGCGGTCGCCGGTGCCGTCGTCGCCGCAGCCGTCTTCGTCGTCGTCGACCGCAGCGGTGGCTCGGGTTCCGACCAGGCCGCGCCGTCGACGACCGCGGCGACCACCACCACGCTCGCGCCCGCGATCGCGGGCAAGGTCTACCGGACGATCCAGCCGTCGCTGGTGCTGATCCAGTCCGACCTCGGAGGGACCGAGGCCGGGAGCACGTCGCTCGGGAGCGGCGTGATCATCAACGCCGAGGGTCAGGTGCTCACCGCCGAGCACGTGATCGACCAGGCGACGAGCATCGAAGTCACCTATGCCGACGGGTCGCACACGCCCGCACAGGTGGTGTCCTCGACGCCCGACCGCGACACCGCACTGCTGCAACCCGAGGCACCGCCGCGCGTGATCGTGCCGGCGGTGCTGGGGGGTGGGGTGCGAGTGGGTGACGACACCTACTCCGTCGGTAACCCCTTGGGCCTCTTCGACTCGATGACCGCCGGGGTCGTGTCCGGTCTGGACCGCAGCATCACGCGCGAGGACGGCCGTGGCGACCTCAAAGGTCTCATCCAGTTCGACGCGGCGGTGAACCCCGGGAGCTCCGGCGGGCCCCTGCTCAATCGCCAGGGCCAGGTCGTCGGCATCGTCACCGCGCTCGCCAACCCCAGCGGGCAGCGCTTCTTCGTCGGCATCGGCTTCGCGGTGCCGATCGCGAGCGCGGGCGGAGGCGCGCGCATCCCACCCAGCTAGCGCCCATCGCGCTTCGCGCGCACGACCCCGTTCCCGAGGAGAGGTTGCAGACGGATGGAACCCCGTACCGACGACCGTGAGCCCATGGAGCAAGTGCTCTACGAGGTCAAGAAGGTCATCGTGGGCCAGGATCAGCTCCTCGAACGGCTGGTGATCGCGCTGCTGGCGCGCGGTCACATCCTGGTCGAGGGCGTGCCCGGTCTGGCCAAGACCCTGGCGATCAAGACCTTGGCCGATTCGATCGGCGGGGAGTTCCACCGCATCCAGTTCACCCCCGACCTCGTGCCGGCCGACCTCATCGGCACCCGTATCTACAACCAGCGGTCGGGGGAGTTCGCCACCTCGCTCGGCCCGGTGTTCACCAACCTCCTCCTCGCCGACGAGATCAACCGGGCGCCGGCCAAGGTGCAGAGCGCGTTGCTCGAGGTGATGCAGGAGCGCCAGGTCACCATCGGTCGCGAGACCCACGTCGTGCCCGACCCGTTCCTGGTGATGGCGACCCAGAACCCGATCGAGTCCGAGGGCACCTACCCGTTGCCCGAAGCGCAGGTCGACCGGTTCATGCTCAAGGTCCTCGTGTCGTACCCGTCGCCCACCGAGGAGTTCGTGATCGTCGAGCGGATGACGGGCGGACTCGAGACCGTGCGCAAGGTGCTCCAGACCGACCAGCTGGTCAACTTCCAACGCGCCAGTGGGTCGGTGTACGTCGATCCGGCCCTGATCGAGTACGCGGTGCGCCTGGTCAGCGCCACCCGCGAGCCCCGGCTCGCCGGCCTCGACAGCATCGCCCACTACCTGCTCTACGGCGCGAGCCCGCGCGCGGCGATCAACCTCATCCTCGCGGCGCGGGCGCGGGCGTTCATCCGCGGCCGTGACTACGCGCTGCCGGAAGACGTCCACGATCTCGTGCTCGATGTGATGCGCCACCGCCTCGTGCTCTCGTACGAGGCCCTTGCCGACGGCGTCACCCCCGACGAGATCCTCCACCAGGTCCTGCTCACCGTCGCCCACCCCGAGGTCCCGCGCGATGACCGCACCGGCTCCTTCGACGCCGCCGCGTCGAGATCCCGCCCAGGCTGAACGACTCCTGCAACGGCTCGACTGGCAGGTCATCCGTCGGCTCGACGGGCTCCTGCAGGGCGATCACCGCGCGCTGTTCTACGGCTCCGGCACCGACTTCGCCGATCTGCGTGAGTACCAGGCGCAGGACGACGTGCGTTACATCGACTGGAACGTCACCGCGCGCCTCGACGTCCCCTACGTGCGCCAGTACATCGACGACCGCGAGCTCACCGCCTGGCTGCTGCTCGACCGGTCGTCGTCGATGGCCTTCGGCCACGTCGAACGCACCAAGGACGTCGTGCTCGCGGAGCTGGCCGCCACGCTCGGTCGGCTGCTCACCCGCGACGGCAACCGCATCGGCGCGGTGCTCTACGACAACGCCATCGAGCGCATCATCGAGCCGCGGAGCGGGCGCCGGCAGGTCCTGCGGCTCACCCGCGACCTCCTGCGCGAGCCGAGCGGCGCGGGCGCGGTCACCGATCTGGGCGGGCTCTTCCGGGCCGGGCTCACCACCATCCGCCGACGGTCGCTGGTCTTCGTCCTGTCCGACTTCATCAGCGAGCCGGGGTGGGAACGGCCGCTCGGGATGCTCGCGCAGCGTCACGAGGTGGTCGCGGTGCGCCTCTGGGACGCGCGCGAGGTCGGCCTGGTCGACGCCGGAGTGGTCGTGCTGCAGGACTCCGAGACCGGAGAGCAGCTCCTGGTCGACACCAGCGACCCGCGGTTCCGGCAGCGGTTCCAGGAAGCCGCCGAGGCGCGCGACGAGCAGTTGCGGAGCGCCATCCGCCGCGCCGGCGTCGACCTCTACGACCTGTCCACCGACGACGACATCGTCCGCGTGCTGCTGCGTATGGTCACCTTCCGGAAGCGGCGCGGGCACCGATGACCTTCCTCGCGCCGGGTGCGCTCGCCTTCCTCCTGCTCGTGCCGGTGCTCGTCGTCGGCTACGTGTGGATCGCCCGCCGGCGGACGGCGAACGAGCACGAGCTCGGCACCATGGCGCGCTCCGCGACCCGGTCGGGGAAGCCGCTGGGCTGGCGCCGCCACGTGCCCCCGGCGTTGTTCCTCGTCGGGGTGGTCGTGCTCATCGTGGGTCTCGCCCGCCCCGAGGCGACCGTCGACCTTCCCGAACGGCAGGGCACGGTCATCCTCGCCTTCGACGTGTCGTCGAGCATGAAGGCGAAGGACCTGAAACCGACGCGGATGGCGGCGGCCAAGAAGGCGGCGCGTGCGTTCGTCGCCGACCAGCCGTCGAGCATCCGGATGGGCGTCGTCGCCTTCAGCGACGCGGGCTACGTCGTGCAGGCACCGTCCCGGTCCCACGACGAGGTCCTCGCCGCGATCGACCGGCTGTCCCCGCGTGGCGGCACCTCGCTCGGCCGCGGGATCCTCACGTCGCTGGGTGCGGTGGCGGGCGAGCCGCTCGCCCTCGACCGGACTGCACTGGACAACGGCGCCCGGCAACCCGGGGTCCACTTCCTGGGGTCGGCCGCGGTCGTGCTCCTCTCCGACGGCGACAACACCGCAGCGCTCGATCCTCTCGCCCTGGCCTCGGTCGCGTCGCAAGCCGGCGTGCGCATCTTCCCCATCGGGATCGGCAGTCCCAACGGCGCGGTCGTCGACATCGACGGCTTCCAGGTCGCGACCGCGCTCGACGCCAACCTGCTGCGCGGGGTCGCCAAGCGCAGCGGCGGCGCCTACTTCAGCGCCGGCGACGCCAGCGCACTGCGGAAGGTCTATGACAGCATCGACCTCCACCTCACCGTCGCCGGCCGCAAGACCGAGATCACCGCGCTCTTCGCCGGCGCCGGGCTCCTGCTGTTCCTCGCCGCCGCCGCCCTCTCGATGCGCTGGTACGGGCGGGTGATCTGACCGTGCGCTTCCTCTGGCCGTTCGCGCTGATCGGGCTCGTCCTGCCGCTGATCGTGATCGCGGCGTACTTCTGGCTACGGCGGCGACGACGCAAGTATGCGGTGACCTTCGCCAGCTTGTCGCTCATCAAACAGGCGCAGCCCGAGCGCTCCCGCTGGCGCCGGCTGGTCCCGGCCGGGCTGCTGCTGGCGGCGATCACCGTGCTCGTGCTGGCGACGGCGCGTCCGCAGGCGCTCCTCGCCACGTCGCGCAGCGACACGTCGATCATCATCACCATCGACGTCTCACGGTCCATGTGCTCGACCGACGTCAGCCCGAACCGGCTCGCCGCCGCCGAAGCCGCGGCGCGGAAGTTCGTCGACGACCAACCCGGTGGCACGCGACTGGGCCTGGTCGCGTTCGCGGGGAGCGCGCAGATCCTGGTGCCGCCCACTTCGGACCGCGACAAGCTGCACCAGGCCATCGACGGGCTCACGACGTCGATCGGCACCGCGATCGGCAACGGCGTGCTCTCGTCGATCGACGCGCTGTCCCGCGTCAACCCCGACGTCGCGCCGAGCACGGTGAAGCTCACGCCTGCGCAGCGGCGGCAGGACCGCTTCGCGAGCAAGTACGTCCCCGACGTCGTCGTACTGCTCACCGACGGTGCGGCCACCACCGGAGTCGACCCGCTCGACGCCGCCCGGCAGGCGTCCGATCGCCGTGTCCGCGTGTTCACCATCGGGTTCGGCACCACCACGCCGAGCCCGCTGGTGTGCACGGCCGAGCAGTTCGGTGGTGACACCCTCGGACCGGTCAGTGGTGGCGGTGGCTTCACGCCCGACTTCAGCAGTGGACGGCGGGGGAACTTCCTCGAGATCGACGAGTCGACCCTGCGGTCGATCGCGCGGATCACCGGCGGTACCTACGCCCGCGCCGCGAGCGCGGCGCAGCTCGAGCGGGCGTTCCGGGAGCTGCCCCGGCGCATCGTCACCGTGAAGGAGGTGCACGAGCTCACCGTGTACCTCGTGGCCCTCGGCGCACTGTTGGTGGTGGGGGCGGTGGCGACCTCGCGCTGGTGGAACCGGTTCGGCTGACGCCCGTCGCACCTCCGCGGGAGTGGCGGCGGCCGCTACCTTGCCCGGATGGCCGACTTGCACGCCCGCGTCGACGCCGCGGTGCTCGCCGCGCTCCACGACCAGGCGGACGCCAGCGGTGCGCCGGTCGACCACCTCGTCGAACGCGCGCTCGCGGAGTTCCTCGGCGTCGAGCACCCCACGCTGTACCAGGTCTCGACCGCAGGTGCGTTGGTGGAAGGGGTGTACCAGGGCGCGGTGTCGGTCGGCGTGGTGCGCGAGCACGGCGACTTCGGCCTCGGCACGTTCGAGGATCTCGACGGCGAGATGGTGGTGCTCGACGGGCACGTCTTCCGCGTCGGTTCCGACGGTGGCGTCGGTGAGGTCCACGATGACGCCCGCACGCCGTTCGCGGTCGTGACGCGCTTCGGGGACCCGCCCGCGGTGACGGTCGACGCCCGCGGCGGCTTCGCCGACCTCGCCGCCGCCATCGACCGGCTGCGCCGCTCGGCCAACGTGTTCGTCGCGGTGCGTGTCGACGGCCACTTCGATGCCGTCCACGTCCGCGCCGCCTGCCGGACCGCACCCGGCGTGCCGCTCGCGGTCGCGACCGAGCAGCAGGCGGAGTTCGAGCTCGGCCCGGTCAGCGGCACCATGGTCGGCTTCTGGTCGCCGCCGTACGCGTCCGGCGTCGAGGTGGCCGGCTACCACCTCCACTTCCTGACCGACGACCGCCGTGCCGGTGGTCACGTGCTCGACTGCCGGGCCGCCGAGCTGGCGGTCCGCCTCCAGGAGGAGTCCGACGTGCACCTCGCGCTGCCCCACACATCTGCGTTCCGCGGCGCCGATCTCACCCACGACCCGACGGCCGACCTCGACCGGGCCGAGCATGGAGCGTGACATGATCCGCCACCGGCACGTCGACACCAACGGCATTCGCCTGCACGTCGCCGAAGCCGGGCCCGACGACGGGCCCGCCGTCGTGCTCTGCCACGGCTTCCCCGAGTGCTGGTACTCATGGCGCCACCAGCTGCAGGCGCTCGGTGACGCCGGGTACCACGTGCTCGCGCCCGACCAGCGGGGCTACGGCACCACCGACATGCCCGCGCGCGTCGACGAGTACACCCAGCTCCACCTCGTCGGCGACATCGTCGGCCTGCTCGACGCGAGCGGCATCGAGACCGGGGTGGTCGTGGGCCACGACTGGGGCGGCCCGGTGGCGTGGCACTGCGCCCTCCTACGCCCCGACCGCTTCCGGGCCATCGCGGCGCTCAGCATCCACTTCTCGGGCGTCGCGCCGGTGCCGACCCCGCACGTCGCGCCGACCGAGGCCATGCGGGCAGCCCTGGGCGACAACTTCCTCTACATCCTCTACTTCCAGGAGCCCGGCGTCGCCGAGGCGGAGCTCGACGCCGACCTCCGGCGCACCCTGGGGGCGACGCTCTACGGACTGTCGGGCGACGTCCCGCGCGACGAGTACCGGTTCTTCGATCCGAACGCCCGGTCGTTCGCCGACGTCACCAACGAGCTGCCGGGCCCGCTCCCGTGGCTCTCGGACGCCGACCTCGACGTGTTCGTCGAATCGTTCGCGCACCACGGCACCTTTGCCGGGGGCATCAACTGGTATCGCAACATCGACCGCAACCAGGAGCTGCTCGCCCCGTTCGCCGGCGTGCAGGTCCGGCAACCGGCGTTGTTCATCGGCGCCGAGTTCGACTCGATCTTCGGCCAGACCGAGGAAGCGGTGCTGGCGACACGGAGCGCGGTGCCCAACCTGCGCGACCCGGTGTGGATCGCAGGCTCCGGGCACTGGATCCAGCAGGAGCGGCCCGACGAGGTCAACCGGGCGTTGCTGGGCTTCCTGCGCTCGTTGCCGGACTCGCCAGACCCAGCAGGCTGATCGCATCGGCGGTCGTCGCCACCGGCCGTCCGACCGATGCGGCCAGCGCCACCGCCTGTTCCACCAGCGCCAGGTTGGTGGGCTTGGCGTCGGGATCGAAGTGCTCCTCGAGTCCGACGTGGAGGTGACCACCGCGCTCGAGCGCGAGCTCGGCGACCGGAGTGGCCATGAGATCGCCACCCCACACCGACACCGACCACGGCAGGTCGGTGCCCTCGAGCATGTCGAGGTACGCGAGCAGCGCGTGGCGGGTCGGCGGCAGCCCGAAGGTGACGCCACGGGCGCGGGCCCACATGCCCCACTCGCCGCCGAAGTACAGCTTCACCATGGCGCCCGCAGGCAGGCGCCCGGCGCGGTGGTAGGTGAGCACGCACTGGAGAAAGCCCGGTTCGTAGATGGCGAGCTGCGGGCCGAGCCGGTGCTCCTCGCAGAACCCGAACGCCTGGCGGACGTCGTCGTAGGAATTGGCGTAGACGCCGCCCTCGGGCAGACCGTCGGTGCCCGGGGTGCCGAGGTTGGTCGAGCCGGGGTCGACCGCGGCCATGGTGAGCGGCACCTGCTCGGCGATGAGCCGGACGTGCTCGAGCTTGCCCAGCGGGTCGGCGGCGACGCACAGCGTCGGGTACCACAGCGCGTCCGGGCGCTCGGCGAGGAGCGGTGCCCACGCGTCCAGGTACGCACGCGCGGCCGGCTCACCATTCAGGCGGATGTCGTGGTTGTGCGCGTGGATGATGGTGGCACCGGCGTCGAGGCAGCGCGCGGCGTCGGCGCGGATCTCCTCCGGGGTGATCGGCACGTTCGGATTGCGGTCCTTGGTGGTGCCACCGTTGATGGCGGCCTCGATCAGTACCGGCACGTCACCCATGCGCTCCACCTTCGGTGAGTCGGGCGAGGAGCTGCGGCGCGACGGCGCGCGCCAACTCCTCGATCTCGTCGTCGCTCCACACCGCGAGCGGGATGTGTGGATAGGGCACGGTCACGAAGCCGTACCCGCGCATGCCGCTGACCTCGGCCATGGCCGCGGCGCTGCCTGCCATCGCCTCGTGCACGATCGCCACGCTGGGGATACCGGCCCATTCGAGCTCCACGGAGTCGCGCACACTGCGCGCACTGCACGAGCCTCAACCGCCGAAGCCGGCGACGGCCACCGTCACCTGCGAGATCAGCTTCTCCCAGTCCATAGGGTCGGGCGGCACCGAGACGCTGGGCTTGCGCACGAACACCGCGCTCGCGGTGCCGCCCAGCGCGGCCAGCTCGCGGGACACCGCTTGCAGGAAGCGATCGCTCTCGCCGAGCCCATTGGACACCACCCCGACCACGGCGCCTTCGATCGACGCCGACCGGGGCGCGGGCCCGTGCTCGGGCTCGGGCAGCGGACCGCTGGTGGGATCCAGACCGATCAGGCTCACGCGTCACCTCCGGGTTCGGGCATCTCGGGCACGGCGGGCTCGGGGACGACGGGCTCGGTGATCGCCCAGGCGAGGTGGGGGAACAGGACCCAGGTCTCCGACATGCCGGGCCCGCCCGCACCGACGATCAGGATGCCTTCGGGCTTGCCGATGCGTACCGGCCGTTCACCCGCCTTGAGCCGCGGGAAGAGGTAGGCGCGGGCGTCGTCCTTCGACCAGCCGGCGTCGACCAGGAACCGCCGGTGCTCGGGACCCATGACCAGCATCACGGTGTTGTCGATGCCCAACCACTCGTCGGTGGCCACGCCGCGCGTGCGAATGTGCGCGACGATGCTGTCGAGCACGCCCTCGGGCGTCCGACTGCTGAGATCCACCGCTGAGCTCATGGTCATCACCGAGTGCACGGTCACCGCACTCGTACCCTCGGGCACACCGCGCTCGACGCTCATCGGCACCCACGGGCGGCTGCCCTCTTCGTCCTCGCCGAAGCAGAACGAGTAGCGGGCCGGGGTCGAATAGGTGGCGCGGTCGAGGAAATTGGGGATGGCCCGGCACACGTTGCGGACCACGAGTCGCAGCGCTCGGCCGATGGTGGCGTTCGCCCGCCACCCGGGACCGAAGCATCCGGCCTTGCAGTTCACGTCGAGGTGCAACCGGGCAGGACCGTTGATCACGACCGCCTGCGCCGCGCCCGACAACGTGCCGGTCACGCTGTGGCAGTTGCCCTTCTCGTTCAGGTGCGCACGTACCGCGGCGACCACCACTGGCATGTACTCCGGTCGGCAGCCGGCCATCACCGCGTTGATGGCGGCGTGCTCGGCGGTGACGACGACCTCGCGCGTCGGAACCGCGCCGAGCACGACGTCGGGGGCGAGCGCCGCGACCTCGAGGAACTGCGCCACCGCCTCCGGCGTGGGCGGCACCACCGGCAGCCCGTCGGTCCAGCCCCGGGCGTAGTAGTCCTCGAGCAGGTCGGCGTAGTCGCGGTACTCGTGTCCGGGGGCCTGGAGCGTGCTCACGCAAGGATCCTCGCGCGCTCAGGCGCTCCGTGCGCGCTCGGTGTCGGCGGTGCCCTCGACGACACCGTCGACGTAGGTGACCCGGTTGGTCCGCACCGCGGGGACCCGGGGGCCGGGCACGATCACCCCGGCCAGGTTCAACGGGTCGGTGGCGTTCACGGTCACCCGTTCACCCGTGCGAGGCGCCTTGCGGGCCTGGGTGAGCTGCTCGTGCGCCTCCGGCAGCGCGTACTGCTCCCCGCTGAAGCCGCTGACGAACCGCCCGCCCCGGACCAGGCCGCGGTCCTCCAGGCGCCGGAGCGCCCATTGCAGGTCCCGCCACGGGAAGCGCAGGGAGTCGTGCATCACCAGGTCGCGGAAGAGCACACCCCACCGGTGGAGCAGCAGCTCGGCGACCGCTTCGGCCAGCTCGTCGCGATCACTGCCGGTGAGCTCCTCGAGGTCGACCTCGGTGGACGGCACCAGCGACCAGCGCCCGGCCGCGGCGCGGGCGAGCCGCGGCGCGCGGGCGAGGCGGGAGAAGCGGCGCCCCTCGGTCGTGCGCTTGCCGTGCTCGACCCGGGCGCGGATGGCGCCGAACCCGTCGGACATCACCAGGCCGCGCGCCACGCCGTCCCAAAGCGCGCGCTCGATGTCCTCGGGGAGACGGTTGGTGGCCGTGCCCAACTCGGTGGCGAAGCACGCGCCGCGCTCTTGCAGCACCTCGAGGATCTCGGCGGTGCCACCCACCACCGGCGCGCCGGGGTCGGTACCGACGCGCGCCGCGGCCAACAGCCACGGCAGGTCCACCCGCGCGACCACCGAGATCGGCGTGGCCTTCGACGGCGCGACCGACGGGGCGTCGGTGGCTCGCGCCGGGGGGTTCATCCGTAGCCACGCCACCTCGCCGTCGTGGCACAGCCGGTCGAGCCACGCGGGGTCGTAGCGGCGCAACCGCGACCCGATCAGGTCGGGTTCCCACGCCACCGCGGCGGCATCGAAACCCTGCAGTTGCTCGACCACCGTGAGGAGGCCCGCTTCACCCGTGAGCTGGGTGCCGGGGGCGACGTGCTGCCAGCGCAGCAGGAAGCGCATGAAGTCCTGGGCGGTCGCCGGTTCCACCCCGCCCCGCCGGGTGCGCCGGGAGTACGAGTGCATCCGCGCCAACAACCGTCGCGACACCCACTCGGTGTCGACGGCCTGGTCGCGGTAGTGCCCCTGGAGCGCGAAGCCGCTCTGCTCGAGGTAGGCCAGCCCGGCCAGTACACGTCCTTCGGTGAGCGTCGTCGACGACGCCAGCTCGGCGACGGTGGTGATGCCGGTGATCTCGAGGTGACCCCGCAGGATCGCGGCCGCCGCGTCCTCGTCGTCCGCGAACGCGCGGGCGGCGTCGTCGCGCCGTTCGGTGGTGCACCACAGTGCGTGCCCGCGGTGTTCGAGCATCGATGCCCGTCCCCGCGCCGCCAGCTGGTCGAACCGCTCCTGCCACTCGGGTCGCGGGCGGCACACCACCAGCGACGACAGGAGATCGTGCAGGTCGTCGGCCGAGTCGGGCTCGGGCGTGATCTCACTGTGCACCTGATCGACGGCCTCGGGGTCGAGCGCCCCGATCGACGCGAGGTCGACGGCCAACCCGCGCCGCAACGTGACCGCGTTGGTGCGCCGGTTCTGCAGCTCCTCGTCGTCGAGGAACGCGTAGGGCCGGGCGGTGAGGATCTCGTGGGCCAGCACCGATGGCTCGGTGGTGTCGGCGTAGTGCACAGTGACCGCACCGGACTCCATGCGCTCCAGCAGGTCGCGCACGCCGTCGACGTCGAGCGCCTCGTGCAACGTGTCGCTGATGGTCTGGCGCACGAGCACGTGGTCGGGGATCTCGATCGGGCCGGTGGCGTTCTCCTGGCACGCCGCCGCCTGCGGGAAGACCGCGGCCATGAGGTCGTCGGACTCCATGCGCTGGATCGGCGGCGGGTTGCGCCGACCGCCCCGGAAGCGCAGCACCATCAGGGAGCGGTTGAGGTTCCAGCGCCAGCGGGCCTGGAACATGGGGGAGTCGAGGATGGCGTGCTGCAGGGTGTCGTCGACGGTCGCGCTGCTGAGGTATCCGGGCACCTCCTGCAACGGGAAGCTGTGGTGGGGACCCAGCGACAACACGATGGCGTCGTCGCTCGCCGCCGCCTGGAGCTCGAAGTTGAACGTGCGGCAGAACTTCTTGCGCAGCGCGAGCCCCAGGGCGCGGTTGACCCGCCCGCCGTACGGCGAATGCACCACGAGCTGCATGCCGCCCGTCTCGTCGAAGAAGCGCTCGAGCACGAGCTGCTCCTGCGTGGGCATCGCGCCCAGCACCGCCCTGGCCACCGCCAGGTAGTCGACCACCATGGTGGCCGGCTCGCGTGTGATGCCGGCGGTGTCGACCAGCCACTGGCGGGCGCCGTCGGGGTCGCCCGCGGCCAGGAACGCGTCGACGGTGGCGCGCAGCTGCGAGACCTCCTGCGACAGCTCGGCGGTGCGCGCCGGTGCCTCACCCATCCAGAACGGCACGTTCGGGGGCGCGTCTCCCGCGTCGCGCACCCGCACCACGCCCGCCTCCACCTTGCGGATCTGCCACGAGTGCGTGCCGAGCAGGAAGATGTCGCCTGCCATCGACTCGACCGCCCAGTCCTCGTTGACGGTGCCGATGAAGGTGTCGTCGGGCTCGGCCACCACGCGGTAGTCGCCGTTCTCCGGGATCGCACCGCCCGAGGTGGCCGCGGCGAGGCGCGCGCCCTTGCGACCGCGCAGCTCGCCGTTGACCGCGTCGTGGTGCACGTACGCGCCCCGTGCCCCGCGCCCGGTGGCGATGCCGTTGCTGACGAGGTCGACGACCTCGTCGAACTGCTCACGGGTCATCTCGGTGTACGGCGCGGCGCGGCGGACGAGCGCGAACAGCTCGTCGGTCTTCCACTCCTGCGCACCGACTTCGGCGACGATCTGTTGCGCGGCGATGTCGAGCGGCAGGGTCGGCAGCTGGATGGCGTCGAGGCGACCCGCCCGCACCGCGGCGAGGAGGGCGGTGCACTCGACGAGCTCGTCGCGCGTGAGCGGGTAGAGGCGTCCCTTCGGCGTGCCCGCCCGGCTGTGGTTCGAGCGGCCGACGCGTTGCAGGAACGTGGCGATGCTGCGCGGCGAGCCGATCTGGCACACCAGCTCCACCGGCCCGATGTCGATCCCCAGCTCGAGCGACGCAGTGGCCACCAGCGCCCGCAGGTCGCCGGCACGCAATCGCGTCTCGACCCGGTACCGGCGCTCCTTCGACAGGCTGCCGTGGTGCGCGGCGACGACGTCGTCGCCCAGGCGCTCCCCGAGCTGGTGTGCGAGGCGCTCGGCCAGCCGCCGGGTGTTGACGAACACGATGGTGGTGCGGTGCTGCTCGACCAGCGCGGCGATGCGGTCGAGCACGTCGCCCATCTGCTCCGCCGACGTGACCGCCTCGAGCTCTCCCTCGGGGAGCTCGAGCGCGCGGTCGCGATCGCGTTGGTGACCGGAGTCGACGATCACGGGCAGAGGACGGTCGCCGACCAGGAGCCGGCCGACGGTCTCAATGGGACGCTGGGTGGCCGAGAGCCCGACACGATTCGGACGGGTGTCGGCAAGCGCCTCGAGCCTCTCGAGGGTGAGCGCGAGGTGCGCGCCGCGCTTGTCGCGCGCGACGGCGTGGATCTCGTCGACGATGACGGTCTCCACCGTGCGCAGGAGCTCCCGACCCTTGTCGCTGGTGACGAGCAGGTACAGCGACTCGGGCGTGGTGACCACGAAGCTCGGCGGCTTGCGCAGCATGGCGGCGCGCTCGGAGCTCGTGGTGTCGCCGGTGCGGACCGCGACGCGGATGCGGGGCGCGGCGAGCCCGAGCTCGGCCGCGAGGTCGGCGATCTCACCGAGCGGGCGTTCGAGGTTCTCGGCGATGTCGACGGCCAGCGCCTTCAGCGGCGACACGTAGACCACGCGCGTCACGCCGTCGACGGCCTCGCCGCGCTCGTGGGCGCGATAGAGCCGGTCGATGCAGACCAGGAACGCAGCGAGCGTCTTGCCCGAGCCCGTGGGCGCGGCGATCAGGGTGTCGCGGCCCGCCTCGACATTGGGCCACCCTTCCGCCTGCGGAGTGGTCGGGCCCTCGGGGAAGCGACGCCGGAACCACTCGGCGACGGCGGGGTGGAAGCCGCGCAGCGCCGGGTGGAGGGGCTCGCCGCGGTGGAGCTCGGGAGGGAGCAGCGGGAGGGGCAGCGTGGTCACTCCTTCATTGTCGCGGATGGGTACGACACTCATGCGGGGGATCCCCGGAAACGTCGTAGGCTCGCAGGGCCGAGGACCAGGAGGACTCCCATGGCCAGGATCACCGTTCCCGAAGGCGAGGGTGGCGAGCTCATTCAGGTGTGGTCGCTCTCGCCGGAGCTCGGTGCGGCGGTCGGTGCGCTGAGCGCCGCCGTCTACGGCGATCGGCTCGTGACCCCACGAGTCCGCGAGGTCGCCCGGATGCGCATCGCCCAGATCAACGGGTGCAACGTCTGCCTGGCCTGGCGATTCCCGGAGATGGCCGATCGCGGTGTCACCGAGGCGCTCTACGAGCACGTCGACGACCCCGAGGCGGGCGACTACTCGACGCAAGAGCGGCTGGCGATCGAGTACGCGGAGAAGTTCGCCCTCGACCACCGCTCGCTCGACGACGAGTTCTTCACCCGGATGCGGGCCGAGTTCACCGACGCGGAGATCCTCGAGCTGACGGCGATGATCGGCGAATGGCTGGCGTTCGGCCGGCTCAACGCGGTGCTCGACGTCGCCGAGGCCTGCGCCTGGGCCCCGAGCGCCAGCGTCTGACGGGCGCGTCGGCCAACAGAGACGCCCCACGCGCAAGGGCCGCAGCCGAGGCTGCGGCCCCTCACCCGTTGTGCACCGTGGACCCGGAGGCTCAGATCCCGCCGAAGTCCTGGACGGCCCAGATACGGCCGTCGGGCCCCCGGACGTAGCCGATCCCCACGATGTTGAAGGCGCCGCTCAGGATGTTCGCCTTGTGCGGCGGCGAGTTCATCCAGGCGGCTTCCAGGGCTTCGGGGCTCATGCTGCCCGGTCCCACGATGATGTTCTCGCCGAGAGTGCTGTAGCCCTGGTAGTCGGACGAGTTGATGAGCGCGCTCAGGTTCTGGTGGTAGAGCGAGTTCACCGCGGCCATGTTCGCCGCCCAGGTGCCGGCCTGGTTGGAGAGCTTCGGGCTCCAGGTGAGCGGAGGCAGCCCGTTCGCGGTCCGGTCGACGTTCAGGGCGCTGAGCAGCGCCGCGTCGAAGGGCTCGGTCGGAGGAGTGGCGGAGCTGTTGGCGAAGCCGCACGAGGCCAGCCCGAGGCCGAGGACGAGCGTCACCATCACCGCCGCGGACCGCTTGTTCAGGAACCTCTTCGCGCGCATGCCCCGTCTCCCCAAGTCCCAGATGTGTGTGCCTCAGGGTTCATCGGCACCTCGGCGCCCGTTTCTTGAGCGCCGGACCCACAGAAAGGTTCGAGATTCGCGCGGAGAGTGAGATCTGGGGGGTCCGGCGGCCTGGTGCACCGGTCCCGGAGGCCCGCTCGACCAAGATGGGCTCGAGAAGGGAGCGCTCAGCGGGATGTGGAAGGCGACGATCAGGGGCCTGGTGGCCCGGAAGGTCCGCCTGGCCCTGACCGCGCTGGCCATCCTGCTCGGGGTCAGCTTCGTCAGCGCCACCTACGTGCTGACCGACACGGTCAAGCGGTCGTTCGACGCCGTCTTCGCCCAGACCCTGACGAACGTCGACCTCCAGGTGCAGGGCGCCTCCGCGCTCGGTGACCGCTCCAACCCCGGTCGGATCCCCGATGCCACCGTCGATGATGTGCGGGCGGTCCCGGGCGTGCGGCGGGCCGAGGGGTTCCTCAAGACCACCCTGGCCACGTTCGTCGACGCCAAGGGTGACGACATCGGCGGCGGGGGGCCGCCGACGATCGGTGTGTCGTGGGTCGACGGCGGTCCGTTCCGCCTGACCGACGGCCGGGCACCCGCGGGGCCGCGCCAGGTGGCGATGGACGCCGGGACGGCGGCGAAGCACGGGTTCGCGGTCGGGGACGACGTCCGGGTGCTGCTCAGCGGCGCGGCCAAGCGGTTCCGGATCGTCGGCCTGTTCGGGTTCGGTGACACCACCGACTTCGGCGCGGTCACCTTCGCCGCCTTCGACCTCGCGACCGCCCAGCGGGAGTTCGACGCCCGGTCGGCGATCGACGCCGTCTACGTGCAGCGCGACCCCGGCGTTCCCACCGCGGTGCTGCAACAGCGCGTCCAGACCGCGCTCGGACCCGCCTACGACGTCCTCACCGCGCAGCAGGCGACGCTCGAGGTCGGCAAGCCGGTCCGCCAGTTCCTCGGCTTCTTCACCGACGCGTTGCTCGGGTTCGCGGCGATCGGTGTCGTGGTCGGCGCGTTCATCATCTTCAACACCTTCACCATCCTGGTGACCCAGCGCACCCGCGAGCTGGGGCTCCTGCGGGCGATGGGCGCGACGGGAGGCCAGGTCGTCCGATCGGTGGTGCTCGAAGCGTTCGTGCTGGCGGCGGTCGCGTCGTCGCTCGGGTTGCTGGCCGGCATCGGCCTCGGGGCGGGCCTCCTCCAGCTCCTGCGCGACCTGGGGCTCGACCTCCCCGACACCACGACGGTGCTGCTGGCGCGCACGGTGGTGGTGTCGCTCGCCGTCGGCATCGGCGTCACGGTGGTTGCCGCGCTCCTCCCGGCCGTGCGCGCGGCCCGGGTGCCACCGGTGGCCGCGATCGCCGACGTGGCGCCCCGGGCGGTGGGAGGGTTCCGCCGCCGGGTCATCGCCGGGCTGCTGGTGCTCGCGGCGGGGATCGCAGCACTGATCTACGGGCTGGCCCGCGCCCGCGACGTGACCGGTCTCGTCGACCAGGTGCAGGTGGTGGCGATCGGTGCGTTCGGCGTGCTCGTCGGTGTGGTGATGGTGCTCCCGGCCGTCGCCCGGCCTGCGGTCCGAACCATCGGCGCGCCGCTCCGGCGGCTCGGACCCCCCGGGGCGCTGGCGCGGGCGAATGCCATGCGCAACCCGCGGCGCACCGCGATCACCGCGTCCGCCCTCGTCATCGGGCTCGCGCTGGTGGGGCTCACCGCGACGTTCGGCGCGTCGGCGCGCGCGTCGGTGGGCCGCGACACGGGCGCGGGGCTGCGGGCCGACTACGTGGTGAAGGCCGACGGCTTCGCCGGTTTCTCCAAGGACGTCGCCCGGCGACTCCGGCAAGTACCGGTGGTGCGGCAGGCGGTGCCCATACGGTTCACCGACGGATCGGTGAACGGCAACATCAAGACCGTCGGCGGCCTCGACCCCAACGCGCTCACCCGCGTCGTCGAGCTCGGATTCGTCAATGGTGGAGCAGGTGGCCTCACCGGGAACGGAGTGTTGGTGGCCGATGATCTGGCGCGCCACCTGGGAGTCACGACCGGCGACACCCTCCCCGTGCAGTTCTCGAGCGGCGCGTTGCCCCTCGTCGTGCGCGGGGTCTACCGCCAGCAGAACTTCATCGGGATCTTCGGCCAGTCGGTGCCCTTGCTGGTAGGTCCCGACACGCTCGCGATCGGCGCGGGCGGGTCGCCCGAGGACTCGATCGTGCTGGTCCGTACGCGAGGTGGTGAGCGCCCGGCGACGCAGCGTGCGCTCCAGCAGGAGCTGGCGACCGACTTCCCGAACATCTCGGTGCTGACGCGTGCCGAGTTCCGCGCCGACCAGCAGGCCCAGGTCGACCAGTTCCTCACCGTACTGATCGCGATTCTGGCGTTGTCCGAGATCATCGCGATCCTCGGGATCGTGAACACACTCGCGCTGTCGGTCTTCGAACGCACCCGCGAGCTCGGCCTGCTGCGCGTCGTCGGGATGTCGCGCCGGCAGATGCGGCGCATGGTGCGGTGGGAGTCGGTCGTGATCGCAGTGCTCGGCGGTCTCGTGGGCATCGCGCTCGGCGTGCTGTGGGGGTGGGCGTTCGCGCGCGCGCTCGAGGAGCAGGGACTGACGGTCTTCCGCGTCCCGGTGCTGGAGGTGGTGCTGTTCGTGCTGGGGTCGATGATCGCCGGGGTGCTGGCGGCGGTCCTCCCGGCCTGGCGCGCCTCACGGCTCGACGTACTGGAGGCGATCGCAACGGAGTGACGGAAGAGGTGGTTGCTACCATGACCCGCTCACCGGGCGATTAGCTCAGGGGGAGAGCACTTCCTTGACACGGAAGGGGTCAGCAGTTCAAATCTGCTATCGCCCACGGTGAACGTGCAGGTCAGGGGCCCTTTCGAGGGCTCCTGATCCGCGTCAGGTGCCGCTGAATGCGGTGAGTTCGCGAACCGTCCGCCGGATTTCGCCGGCACCCTCGGCATCGATGACTCCGGCAAGCTTGTCGACCTGGTGAGGGGTCGGGAGGACGGCCTCCTCGACGCGCTCCAGCCTCTGGACCGGCCAGCGGGCGTCCCCGCCCAAAGGTTGTACGCGCCAACGCTTTGGGCCTGGACCGCGTCGTGGCCTCGGAACAGCAGCGAGGGAAAAACAGCGATACCGAGATGCGGATATGCGTTACAAGCGCACGCTGAAGCTCCGTACCTCGCTCAAGCGATCGCGAAGCTTCAGGACTCGGTCGCGGAGCCTGTTGAGTCTCTCGGACTTACTCAGTTCGCGCCGCCCTGAAAGGGTAAGTTCTGCCGCTCTTCGTGCGCCGGATCGCGCAAGATGGGCGCGGTTGCGCACGCGGCCCAGGGGAGGACGGCCGCCAGACGTTCGATGAGCTCGAAGCCGTCAGCACGTGGCTCGTTGAGTACCTCGTCATCCGTCATCGCCTGATGGTCGCGCGTGGGTGCGACGCCCACACCGAGACGGCCACGATCACTCGGACTCCTCTTGACGGCGGCGAGACGCGCAATACAAGATCCTGTTCGTCAGCAGGGCGCGCTCCGGACCTCGGCTCTCCCTCCATAGATGGGGATTGCAGTCGATGTCTCGATTCGTACCGAACGTTGGTTGGCTCCACGCCGTCGGCCTCCTGACATCGTTCCTCCGAGCGCGTTCCGCGAACCGCACCCCGTAGAGGACGACTGGTCACAATCGATGTCGCGGGTGCTCGCCCGCGGGTGATCGGTGCCCGCGTTCCTGCTGATACCGGGCGGCATTTCTACCGACCTCCCGGGACGACGAGGCCCCGGCCGAAGCCGGGGCCTCGATCGAGGGTCCGGGAGTACCCGCCCGCACCCCTTGAAAAGGAGCGCACCCGCCTCCCGTACGTACGCCTCCGGCGAGGAATGACGAGGCACGGCCGTGTGGTGTTCACCGTTCGTTCACTTGCGGGCTGTTGACCGTGCCGAGTGAGCCGCAGTCCACGCGGGTCGCGTCTCTGCGCCAGAGCGGCAATCCGGCCCGATGGACCGATCAGCGTTGGCACGTCATGCTCTGGTCACCACTTCATGAAGCCCGACGCGATGGACGAACACAAGCCGCCAGCCGAGGTGAGTAGCGCCGAACTGCCATCTGCACCCGATGAAGGCCCGGCCGAAGCCGGGGTTCGCTAGTTCGGCCCTCTCCGATTGCCCAGGGCGTGAAGACATGACGACGACGCTGCTCCCTTCCCAGATGGCTGCGCTCCTCGCTCGGCAGGAAGACCAACGTCCTGACCGCATGAGTGTCGAAGAACGGCCGCGGCCGGAACCTCGGATCGGCGATGTCTTGATTCAAGTTGGAGCGGCGAGCTTTACTCCGACCGAGTTGCAGTGGCCGTCGACGTGGGTGGACCGCTCCGGGAGAGACCGTCGGCCGGTGATACCCGGTCACGAAGTTTCCGGGACCGTAGTAAGCCTCGGGTATGGCACCACGGGTTTCGGCGTCGGTGACGAGGTGTTCGGGCTGACCGACTGGTACCGAGACGGTTCCCTTGCTGAGTTCGTGGCAGTCGAGGCCAGGAACCTCGCCACCAAGCCCGATTCCGTATCGCACGTCGACGCAGCAGCGTTCCCGATGGCCGCGCTCACGGCGTGGCAGGCACTCTTTGTTCACGCCGATCTCAAAGCTGACCAGCAGGTGGTCATCCACGGCGCGGGTGGGGGAGTGGGGACGTTGGCCGTCCAGCTTGCTGTAAGCGCGGGTGCTCGAGTGATCGGGACC
>DATBBL010000307.1:0-6292 GCA_036271015.1 Acidimicrobiia bacterium | reverse complement strand
CGCTCGAGAACTGGCTCTCCCCGCCCCGCTCCGCCTGGTGGATCCACAACAGCGAGAACAGGTCGGCGGCGTCGTTGTGCATGGCGAGCTCCCCGGAGGACTTCGTGCCGCGCGCCGGCTGCACCCCGTTCGCCAGCACCTCCTGCTGCACCCGCACCATCCGGTGCCCGAAGGAGTTGTTCGAGACGAGGCGACCGAAGTGCGTGAGCCAGGCCCAGTACAGGAGCTCCATCTCGTCGACGCCGTGCTCCTCCACCGGGAACCCGCGCACCACCACGAGCCCCCGACCGGACATGAGCTCCTCGTAGACCTCGCGCGCGGGACCGTCGACGTCGGGATGACCCACGTGCTCGCGTTCGATGGAGTCGCGGGGCAGGTCGCGGACGCGGTCGAGGATCTCCTCGAGTCCCTGCACGGTGCGCGGTTCGAGCCGGTAGACGAGGTCCTCGTCGCTCGTGAAGTCGTCGCCGACCCAGGCCATCGGGTCGTGCACCGGCTCGGTGTGGATCGGCGTGCTCACCTCATCCGCTCCTGCTGCTCCGCACCGGGGCGCTCGTCCCCCGCGGGGATGGCGCGCAACCGGGTGGCGTGCGCGCTCGCCGCCTCGGTCATGAACCCGACGTCGGTGCCGGCGCTGACGAAGCGCAGCCCGAGCCCGACGAATTCGGTGAGGAGCTCGAGGTCGCGGATGCCGGCGATGCCGAAGATCCGGCCGTGGCTGCGGCACGCCTTCGCCACCGCGCGCACCGCGTCGAGGAACGCCTGGTCGCGGAACTGACCGAGGATGCCCATCTCCGCGGTGAGGTCGTGCGGCCCGAGCATCACCATGTCGACGCCGGGGACCGACGCGATCGCGTCGGCCCGCTCCACCGCCGCCGGGGTCTCCAGCATCACGGCCACGACCGTCTGCTCGTCGAAGGCGTCGAGCAGGTCGCGTTGAGACAGCGGTTGGTAGCGGTTGGCGGGGTTGGGGCCGGCGATCGACCGGTGCCCGCGAGGCGGGAAGCGGCAGGCGTCGGCGATCTGCCCGGCCTCGGCTTCGGTCTCGACGTGCGGCACGATCACGCCCATCGCGCCGATGTCGAGCGCGCGCGTGAGGTACTGGTGGTCGTGTGCCGGGACTCGCACGAGCGGCGTGATGCCGGCCGCGATCGCACCCGCGCACAGCACCGACGTCGTCTCGAGCGAGATGGCACTGTGCTCGAGGTCGACGTACACCGCGTCGAAACCCGACGCCGCCGCCATCATCGGGATGTCGGCCGTCCGGGCCTGGGACAGCGCCATGCACAGCACCAACTGGCCGGCGTCGAGCCGCTCGCGCATCGACGGCATGCCCTGCATCATGCTCGCTCGCGGCGGCCGGTGGTGCGGTCGAGCATCATCACCTCACCGGGTCGGAAAGATCATTCTTGGAAAACGGAAAGCAGCCTATCGTCGGCCGTCCGCCGCGCCTCGTCGAGGAGCGCGGTCAGCGATGGAACACGACGGGCATGGTCTTGATGCCGGGGGTCATGTGCTGGCGGGTGCGGGTCGTCGGGCCGACGATCTCGTAGTTCGGAAATCGGGACAGGAGCTCGGCGAGCACGATCTTGGCCTCGCGCCGGGCCAGGCTGGCACCGAGGCAGAAGTGTTCGGCGAAGCCGAAGGCCACGTGGGCGGGATCCGGCGCGCGCGTCACGTCGAAGTCGTCCGCTCGTTCCCACACGTCTTCGTCGCGATTGGCCGCCGGGTAGAGCAGGCACAGGAAGTCGCCCTTGGCGATGTGCTGCCCGCGGATCTCGGTGTCGTCGAGCGCGGTGCGGCACATGTGCGTCACGGGGGTGAGGTAGCGGAGGAGCTCCTCCACCGCGCCCGGGATCAGGTCCGGCGACTCGGCGAGGAGCCGGCGCTGGTCGGGCTGCTCGGCGAGCAGCTGGCCGGCGCCCGCGAGCAGCCCGCGGGTGGTCTCGTTGCCCGCGATCAGCAGGATCTGCGCGGTGGCGAGCTGCTCGTCGATGCTGAGCGGCTGGCCGTGCCACTCGGCCTGGGCGAGCTTGGTGAGCAGATCGTCGCGCGGGTGGGCGACCCGGTCCTGCAGCTGCTCGGTGAAGTACTCGCGGAACGCGATGATCTCGTTGATGCGGTCCTCCGCCTGACCCATCGCCGACTCGTCGGACATCTCGATGAACGCGTCCGACCACGCCCGGAACGTGTCGAGATCCTCGATCGGCACACCGAGCATCAGCGCGATCATGATCATCGGCAACGGCGCGGCGACGGTGTCGACGAAGTCGACCTCGACCTCGTCGGGGATCTGGTCGAACAGGTGCGCCGCGATCCGCTTCACCTGGTCCTCGAGCTCCCCGATCGCCCGAGGGGTGAACGCGTGGCTGGCGATCTTGCGGAGGAAGGTGTGGCGTTCGCCGTCGGCCATCACCAGGTTGTCGGTGTGCAGCGGACCGAGCGCCTCGATCTTGCGCAGCTCGGCCCGCCGGGGCAGCCCGAGTACGTCGGTGCTGGGCTCGCCGTCGTCCTGCACGCCGGCCGCGGCGACGTAGATGTGGTAGGCGCTCCCGAACCGGGCCGGGGTCTTCGACACCCACCGCACGTCGTCGTACTTCGAGACCGCCCAGAGGCCGTCGCGCTCGGACCAGTACACCGGCGCGTCGCGCCGGAGGCGCGCGTACACGTCGTGCGGGTACGACATGAACCAGCTGGCCTCCATGAGGCGGACCTGGTCGTCGAGCGTTGCGCTCATGCGGTGCTCCCGTGCTGCTCGGCGAACGCGATGCTCGGTGACGAGAATCACACTCTCGCAACGCCGGGCAACCCTAGCCCGCGGTCGTCGCGTCGGTCACCGGTCGGTCCGGCGCCCTCAGGCCTGGCGGCGGAGACCCCCCAGGCAGAACGCCCACACGTCGTCGGGCGACTCGCTGCCGGTGTGCAGGATCGTCGTCTGGACCGCGGCGTTGCCGGTGTGCAGGAGGATCTCGGCCAGCCGCCGACTCCCGATGTCGTCGCGCACCTGGCCCGACGCGATGCCGCGCTCCACCGCCTCGAGCAGGACCAGGAGCTGCGGCTCGAGTGCGTGCGCGAGATCCGCGGGACGGGTCGACGAGAGGGTCATGTTGTAGACCGCGAGGGCCCGTACCACGTCGGGGCTGAGCTTGCCGACCCACAGGCTGGTGAGGAAGTCGCGGATCTGATCGACCGGGTCGTCGTGCTTCGCCATGCGGTCGCGTTGCCAGTCGGCCGCGGTGGCGACGTACTCCTCGAACAACGCGAGCAGGAGATCGTCCTTGCTCGCGAACGTCTGGTAGAAGCTGCGGAGGGAGAGCTTCGACCGGTCGACGACGTCCTGCACCGTGAAGTTGAGCGTTCCGGTCTCGTCGAGCAGCGCCATGGCGGCCTTGACGAAGCCGTTGCTCTTGTCGAGGGCACGCCGCTTGGCCTCGACGAGCGACCGGTCGAGCGCCCGCTGCTGCCAGCCGCTCAGCCGCTCCTGGTCGTCGCTCGACGTCGGCTTCGCGGTCGGCTTCGGGGCGGCCTTCGCCATCGCGGACATCCTTCTCTCGCCGCACCCTGCGTTCTTCGGGCTGCGGAACGTGACTCTAGCGGTGGCGCGAGCAGGCTTCCCGCGGAGCGGAACCCGGCCGGCCTGCGTAGTCTCCGCGGCCATGGATCCATTGATCTTCGACGGCCGGGTCGCGGTCGTCACCGGTGCGGGAGGCGGGCTCGGGCGCAGCCATGCGCTGGAGCTCGCACGGCGGGGTGCGCAGGTGGTCGTCAACGACCTCGGCGGCGCGGTCGACGGGACGGGCGGATCGGCGTCGGCCGCCGAGCAGGTCGTCGGCGAGATCCGGGCCGCGGGGGGTGAGGCGGTCGCCAACGCCGACTCCGTGGCGACGCCGGACGGCGGCACCGCGATCGTGGAGTGCGCGCTCGACACCTTCGGGCGCATCGACATCGTCGTGAACAACGCGGGGATCCTCCGCGACGCGGCGTTCAAGAACGTCACTCCCGAGCTGCTCGACGCAGTCATCGACGTGCACCTCAAAGGAGCGTTCAACGTCCTCCGCACCGCCTGGCCCGTCCTGCGCGAGCAGAACTACGGGCGCGTCGTCAACACCAGCTCCGGGTCGGGCCTGTTCGGCAACTTCGGCCAGTCGAACTACGGCGCGGCGAAGGCCGGCCTCATGGGCCTGACCCGGGTGCTGTCGATCGAAGGCGCCCGCAACAACGTCATGGTGAACGCGATCGCGCCGATCGCCCGCACCCGCATGACCGCGGGACAGATCGACGAGTCGATGGCGCCGGAGCTGATCTCGCCGTTCGTGGCCTACCTGTGCCACGCGTCGTGCGCGGTCACCGGCCAGGCGTACTCGGTCGGCGGGGGCAGGGTGTCACGTGTGTTCCTCGGCATGACGACCGGCATCACCGACCCCGCACTGACCGCGGAGATGGTGGCGGGCCGCATCGACGAGATCGACGACACGCGCGAGTTCGTCATCCGCTGGTGAGGCGAGCCGCCACCGACCGCGGGCGGCCCGCGCCGCGCTCCTCGAGCAGCGTGCGCTGCACCTTGCCCGACGCGGTCTCCGGGAAGAGGTCGTCCCAGACCACGAGCTCCTCGGGGATCTTCCACTTCGCGGCCCCGGCCGCGACCAGACCTTCGACCATGGCGTCGAAGGGCAGCTCGGTGCCGGCGCGGAGACGAACGGCCATGGCCAGGCGCTCGCCGGTGCTGTCGTCGGCCACGCCGTAGCCCGCGCACTGCTCGACGCCGGGGAGCCGGGCGACCATGCCGTCGATCTCGGTGATCGGGATCTTGAGCCCGTTGCGGATCACGATGTCCTTGATCCGGCCCGAGATGCGCAGGCGGCCGTCGCGCAGCTCGGCGAGGTCGCCGGTGCCGAACCAGTCGTCGTCGAACGCGCCGGCATCGTCCGCGGGATCCGCGTAGCCGAGAAACAGATGCGCGCCGCCGATGCAGCACTCCGCCGGATCCAGTCGCGACCCGATGCGCACCTCGACGCCGGGCAGCGGCCGGCCGTCGTCGGCGAGCCGGACGGCTTCCGGTTCGTCGCGCGTCCCCGAGGTGCTGAGGGGCGCCTCGGACGACCCGTAGGCCCGGAGGACGACGATCCCGTACTCGTGCTCGGCGCGCGTGAGGATGCGCGGGTCGAGCATGGACCCGCCGAGGTACACGGTGGTGAGCGGCAGGTCGGTGACGCCGCGCGCCGACGCCTCGTTCATGACCCGGTCGAGGAGGAGGTCGGGCCCACCGAAGAAGGTGGCGTCCGTCTCCATCAGGAAGTCGAACGTGGCGGCGTCGTCGAAGCGGTGCTCGAGCGTGAGCTGCGCGCCGAGGAGCGGGACGACCGTGATCGCCTGCAACATCCCCGTCACCGACGCCAACGGGCTGATCACGAACAAGTTGTCGGCGACCGTGAGGGCCGCGGCGTCGATGTAGTTGCGCGTCGCCACCAGCATCGTGTTCAGCGAGTGCACCACGCCCTTGGGGCGCGAGGTCGTGCCCGACGTGAAGATCACCATCGACGGCTCGTCCGGATCCCGCGGCGAGGGCGCGGCCGTCGTCACCGGCTCGGCGTCGCCGATGGTGGACATGGGCACCCAACGCGTGGTCCCGCGGCCGTCCCCGTCCGGAACCAGCACGTCGGGGGCGAGCGTGAGCGACGGCTCGGTCATGGTCACGATGTCGCGGACCTGCGCGCTCCCGGCAGTGGTCGGTGCGACCATCACCAGCGCGCCGGCGCGCAGCGCGGCGTGGATGGCGACGACGGACGTGACTTCGTTGCCGACCAGCAGCAACAGCGCGTCGCCGGCCGCCACGCCCTCGCGGTGGAGCGCGGCGACCCCGCCGTCGATGGCGGCGTCGAGGTCGCCGTACCGGAGCGACCGCTCGCGCCCCGCGACCGCGACGCGGTGCGGGTCCCGTCGCGCCGCGTCGCGCACGAGGTCCACCGGTTCCGTCCCCCAGTGGCCGGCGGCACGGAACCGCCCCGCCCGGGACGCCGCCCGCGCCCGCGCGCCGGCAGTGAGGTCGTTGCGCTCCACTCGTGTCGCGCCCCTTCGTCGCAGTGCGTGAGAGCGTGGCCCTTGGATTCGGAGAAGCATGTTACGGTCCCGAACTCGTGGATGGCCTCCTGGGGTACCCGCCGACCGTGTGGGCGCTGGTCGAGCAGGCCGCGGCACGGTGGCCCGACCACGTGCTGCTCGCCGACGACCACGGCCGCTCCCTCAGCGGTCGCCGGCTCCACGACACCGCGCTCGCGGTCGCCGCTGATCTCGG
>DATBBL010000306.1:0-9438 GCA_036271015.1 Acidimicrobiia bacterium | reverse complement strand
AGGGCTGACCTGCCGATGAGCTCGCGCGACGTCCTCGATCTGATCTGGCTCGTCCCCGCGCTGCCGCTGTTCGGCGCCGCGTTCCTGCTGCTGTTCGGCAAGCGCATCCGCGAGCCGATCGCCGGTTGGATCGCCAGCGCGTTGCTCGGCCTCGCGTTCCTGGTGTCGGTCGTCATGTTCTTCGCGCTGCGCGACCTCCCGCCGGAGCACCGCCAGCACGTGGTGAACCTCTTCACCTGGTTGCCCGCCGGCGGCCTCAAAGTGGAGTTCGGGTTCCTCGCCGACCCGCTCTCGATCGCGTTCATCCTGTTCGTCACCGGTGTCGCCACGCTGATCCACATCTATTCGATCGGGTACATGCACGGGGACCCGCGGTTCTCGCGGTTCTTCGCCTACATGAACCTGTTCGTGGCCGCGATGCTGGTCCTGGTCCTCGGCAGCAGCTTCCTGATGACGTTCCTCGGCTGGGAGGGCGTCGGCCTCTGCTCGTACCTGCTGGTCGCGTTCTGGTTCGAGCGCCCGTCGGCGGCCAACGCCGGGAAGAAGGCGTTCATCACCACGCGAGTCGGCGACGTCGGGTTCATGATCGCCATGTTCCTGATGTTCGCCGAGCTCGGGTCGCTGAACTACACCGGCGCCAACGGCGCGTTGGCCGGCGCGCTCCGCCTCGACTCCGGCACCGCGACCGCGATCGCGCTCCTCCTCTTCCTAGGCGCGATCGGCAAGAGCGCCCAGTTCCCGCTGCATCTCTGGTTGCCGGACGCGATGGAGGGCCCGACCCCGGTCTCGGCGCTCATCCACGCCGCGACGATGGTCACGGCTGGTGTCTTCCTGGTGGCGCGGGCCCACACCTTCTTCGAGGTGAGCGGTGACGCGATGACGGTGGTCGCCTGGGTCGGTGCCGCCACCGCCTTCCTCGCCGGCACCGTCGCGCTGGTGCAACCCGACATCAAACGCGTGCTGGCGTACTCGACCATCAGCCAGCTCGGCTACATGTTCCTCGCGCTCGGCGTCGGCGCGTACGGCGCCGCCCTCTTCCTGGTGATCACGCACGCCTTCTTCAAGGCCACGCTCTTCCTGGGGGCCGGCACCGTGATCCACGGGGACGCCGACAACCAGGACATGCGGATCATGGGTCGGTTCCGCAAGTACATGCCCTACACCGCGATCGCGTTCGTGATCGCGTTCCTCGCCATCGCCGGCGTGCCACCCTTCGCCGGGTTCTGGGCGAAGGACGGCGTGCTCGAGAAGGCCTTCCAGGCCGACCAGTACGGATTGTGGGTCATCGGGCTGCTCGCCGCCGTCCTCACCGCCGCCTACATGACCCGCCAGGTGCTCCTCACCTTCTACGGCAACGAGCGGTGGGAGGCGACCGACTCCGCCGGGGCCGAGCACGCCGAACCCGAGCGCACCGACGACGAGGGTGCACACGTCGTCACCATCGATCCCGCTACGCCGACGGTGAGCTACGGCGACCCGCCCCGCACGCCGGTGCTGCACCACGAGCCGCACGAGGGCAACGGACTCATGGTGGGGCCGGTGGTCCTGCTCGCCGGGCTGGCGGTGGTCGGCGGCGTGCTCGACCTGCCCTTCCGGCGGATCGAGTGGCTGGACCAGTGGCTCGAGCCGGTGTTCGCCGACGCGCATCACGACATCGCGGCACCGTCGTTCCTCGGTGGGGTCGGCCTGTCGGTGCTGGCGGTCATCATGGGCCTGATCGGGCTCGGTGTGGCCTATGCGCTCTACCGGCGCGGCTTGGAGTCGGTCGACCGGGATCCGTTCGACGAGCGGCTCGGGTTCTTCGGCCGGCTCTTCGGCCACGCCTACTACTACGACGAGAGCATCTCGCGATTCGTCGACGGCCCGCTGCGAGGCTCCGCCGGCTGGCTGGCCCGGGTGTTCGACGTCGGCATCATCGACGGCGCGGTGAACGGCGTCGGCTGGCTCGTGCGCGAGACCGGGAGCGGCTTCCGACGGTTGCAATCCGGCTTCGTCCGCAACTACGCGCTCGGCGTCGTACTCGGCACGGTCGCGCTGCTGGCGTACCTCCTGATCTGGGCGGCCCGCTGATGCACGACCCGTTCGGAGGGTTCCCGATCCTCACCGCGATCATCGCGGCGCCGGCGATCGGCGCGCTGGTCGTGTTCCTCCTCCCCGCGGCTCGCGTCGAGGCGGCGCGCGCGGTCGGGTACGCGGCGACTGCCGCCACGCTCGGCTTGTCGCTCTGGATGCTCTGGCACTTCCAGACCGGTCGCGCCGGCTACCAGTTCGTGGAGAGCGAACGCTGGATGGGGTCGATCGGCGTCAAGTACGTCGTCGGCGTCGACGGCATCAGCCTCTTCATGATCGTCCTGACCGCGCTGCTCTTCCCGATCGGGCTGCTCGCGTCGGCGAAGCTCACCAACCGGGTCAAGGCGTTCACCGCCTGGATGCTCCTGCTCGAGGCGGCGCTCCTCGGCGTGTTCCTCGCGCTCGACCTCATCGTGTTCTTCGTGTTCTTCGAGGTCGTCCTCGTCCCGATGTACTTCATCATCCTCGGGTGGGGCCACGACCGGCGCAACTACGCCGCGCTGAAGTTCTTCCTGTACACGATGGCGGGCTCGGCGTTCCTGCTCGTCGGCCTCCTCTCGCTCGGGTTCCTGCACCAGTCCGCCACCGGCCATCTCACCTTCGACCTGCGGACGCTCACCGCATGGGCACCCGGCGGTCTCGACGAGGGCACCGCCCGGTGGTTGTTCCTCGCCTTCTTCGCCGCCTTCGCGGTGAAGGTGCCCCTGTTCCCGCTGCACACCTGGCTGCCGGACGCACACACCGAGGCACCCACCGCGGGGTCGGTGATCCTGGCCGGTGTGCTGCTCAAGATGGGCACCTACGGGTTCCTGCGCTTCTCGCTCGCGCTCTTCCCGCAGGCGTCGGTCGACCTCGCGCCCCTCCTCCTCGTGCTGGGGACGGTCGGCATCATCTACGGCGCCATCGTCGCCGCCATGCAACCGAACCTGAAACGGTTGGTCGCGTACTCGTCGGTTGCGCACCTGGGCTTCGTCGTGGTCGGCATCTTCGCCCTCACCACACAGGGCATCGAGGGCGGCATCTTCACGATGATCAGCCACGGGCTCACCACCGGTGCGCTCTTCCTCCTCGTCGGGATGCTCTACGACCGCAGACACACCTTCAACATCGGTTCGTTCGGTGGTCTGTGGAAGTCGGTGCCGATCCTCGGCGGGTTGTTCTGCGCGACCGCGTTCGCGTCGATCGGCTTGCCCGGCTTCTCCGGTTTCATCGGCGAGTTCCTCGTGCTCATCGGCACGTTCATCATCGACAAGCCGTACGCGGTGATCGGCGCCATCGGCGTGATCCTGGCCGCCGTGTACCTGCTGTGGGCGTACCAACGGGTGTTCATGGGCGAGCCGAGCGAAGAGAACCGCAAGCTGCCCGAGATCAACCTGCGCGAGCTGGCGTGCGTCGTTCCGCTGCTCGCGCTCAGCCTGTTCCTGGGGCTGTACCCGAAGCCGGTGCTCGATCGCATCGAGCCGTCGGTGAAGGCGCTGATCGTCCACGTCGAACAGCACTCGGACTACCGCGAGCCGGGCGTGTCCAACCGGGGCCCGAACGCGCGGTCGGTGCCCAAGGGTGACGTGCGGAAGGGGCCGGGCAAGTGAGCGCCGGCGTCCTCGCCGCGGTGGCCCCCGACTCGATCCACGGTCCGCACGTCGACTGGCTGGCGCTGGCGCCGGTGGTGGCGCTGGCGGGCGCCGGCGTCCTCGTGGTGCTGCTGCGCGCGCTGCTTCGCACCCGCCCGGCCGTCGTGCCCGTCACCACCGTCGTCGCCCTGCTCGGCACCCTCGCCGCCGGCGGCACGTTGGCGTGGCAGTGGATCAACGTCCGGGATCACGGCGCCACCGTCACCATGGCCGGGATGGTGCGGGTCGACGCCTTCGCGATCTTCCTCGGCATCCTCGTCGTGTCGGCGCTCTTCCTCACGTTGCTCCTGTCGCTCGACTACATCCGGCCTGAAGGTTTGGAGGCGCCGGAGTACTTCGCCATGCTGCTGCTCTCGGCGGCCGCCATGGTGGTGATGACCACCGCGAACAACCTCATCGTGGTGTTCGTCGCGCTCGAGGCGCTGTCGATCCCGCTCTACGTGCTGGTGGCGTTCGACCGCCGCCGGCTCGCCTCGCAGGAGGCGGGCATCAAGTACTTCGTGCTCGGCTCGTTCGCCTCGGCGGTGTTCCTCTACGGCGTGGCGCTCGTGTACGGCGCCACCGGGTCGGCGTCGCTCACCGGGATCGCGCAGTTCCTCCGTCAGAACACCCTGTTCGAGAACGGCACGCTGCTCGCGGGCTTCGCCCTGCTGGTGGTCGGGCTGGCGTTCAAGATCTCCGCCGCGCCCTTCCACATGTGGACGCCCGACGTGTACCAGGGCGCGCCCAGCCCGATCACCGCGTTCATGTCGTCGGCCACCAAGGTGGCGGGCTTCGCCGCCTTCCTGCGCATCTTCCTGGTGGCGTTCCCGCTCTACCGCACCGACTGGCGTCCCATCATCATGGCGCTGGCCACGGTGACGCTCGTCGTCGGCACCGTCGCCGCGGTCGTGCAGACCGACCTCAAACGCGCCCTCGCGTACTCCTCGATCGCCAACGCGGGGTACGTGCTCATCGGCTTCGCCGCCGCCTCGGTCGACGACCGGGCCGCCGCGCACCGCGGTCTCGAAGCCGCGCTCTTCTATCTCTTCACCTACACGTTCATGACCATCGGCGCGTTCGCGGTGGTCACCCTCGTGGGCCGGCGCTCGCACGACGCCCGCCACAATTTCGACCAGTACCGGGGCCTGGCCCGGAGCTCGCCCGTCCTGGCCGGGTTCCTCACCTTCTTCCTCCTCGCCCAGGCGGGGGTGCCGTTCACCGGCGGTTTCATCGCCAAGCTGCAGGTGTTCGGCGCCGCGATCGACGCCCGCGAGTACTGGCTCGCCCTGGTCGGCGTCCTGAGCGCGGTCGTGCTCGCATTCTTCTACCTGCGCGTCATCGTGGTCACCTTCGCCGGTGACGACGAGGCCGGCGAGGCGGCGCCCGCCCGGCGCCGACGGATCGGCGCTGCCGCGGTGGTCGTGCTGGTCGCGACGGGCGTGATGGTGCTCCTGCTCGGGATCCTGCCCGGGACCTTCCTGCACTTCGCCCGCGACGCCGCGTCGCTCATCTGACGCCCCGGCCCCGATTCATTGCCGGGTAGACAACGCCCGGTGTCGTCAGATCACCAATGAACCGTCAGCCGACCTCGGCGTCGCGGCGCCAGAACGGACGGCGGAGCTGGCGACGTCGGCGCTTGGCCTGCTCGGCCTCGTCGAGCGCCTGCTCGGCCAGGTCGTGGGCGTCGTCCATGAGCCGGCGGCCGCCGGAGAAGTCGAAGAGCTCGCGATCGTCGATCGGAGCGGGGAACACCACGACCTCGACGCTCTCGGGCACGTTCCGCAGCTCGAGGTCGAACCGCTGCTTGCGGCTGATGGCGAACGCGCGGACGGCGACGTCGATCGGGGAGCGCAGCGGGCGGTCCATGAGGTCGCCGGCGACGTTCATCACGTAGATCCGGTCGATCGGGCCGGCGAGAGCGTGCCACAGCGGGACGGTGTCGACGACCGCGCCATCGACCAGCGTGCGGCCGTCGTGACGGATGGGTGGGTAGATGCCGGGCAGCGCGGCGCTGGCCAGCAACGCGGGCTGGAGCGGGCCGTGGGCGAACACCACCTCGTCGCCGGTGTCGAGGTCGGCGGCCACCACCCGCAACGGGATCACGAGATCCTCGAAGGTGGCGGCGGTGTCACCCCGCCTGAAGATGTCGCGCAGACCCTGGTTGGAGAAGAGGTGGTCGTCCCGGGTGAGGAGGTTCCACGCCCGCGACAACCGGCCGCCGGGGAACACCTCCTCGCCGCGCAGCGACTCCCAGGTGGCCTCGAGCCGCTCGACGCCGCGGAGGCTCGGCGAGGCGGCGATGGTCGCGCCGTTGAACGCTCCGGCGGAGCAGCCCACGATCACGTCGGGCACGATGTCGCGCTCGAGCAGGGCGCGCAGCATGCCCACCTGCGCGACCGACTGGTTGCCCCCTCCGGAGAGCACGAACGCGGTGCGGGAATCACGTCCCAGACGCTGGCGGAGCTGGCTGATCGATGCGGCCACCGGGTGGTCGGATTCCCTTGTCATGCGGTCCATTCTCGTCCGGGCACGGTTTGCCGACCGCAGAAAAGCCGGAGCTATGCTGCGCCCGCAATCCAACCCCCCACACCGACGCCTCATTCCAGCGAGGGGGCGGGAGGCCCACGCGTGAGCGAGTTCTACAGGAATTATCTCGCGGTGGCGGTGTTCATCGGTGCCGCCCTGCTGATGGTCGGCGCCATGCTCGGAGTCGGCCGGCTCCTCCGACCGCAGCGGCCCGACGCGGCGAAGCTCATGCCCTACGAGGCGGGCTCGGATCCGGTGCTCGGCTTCGGTCAGTCGAACGTCCGCTACTACGTGTACGCCCTCCTCTTCGTGATGTTCGACGTCGAGGCCGTCTTCATCTTCCCGTGGGCGGTCAAGCTCGACTCGGGCCCCGGCTCCCTCGGGGTGTTCGGCCTGGTCGAGATGACGGTGTTCATCGTGATCCTCACCCTCGGGCTCGTGTACGCCTGGAGGAAGGGAGTGCTGCGGTGGGCCTAGTCGAGAAGGGGACCCTCTCGAAGCCGGCGCTCAAACCGCTCACCTGGCTCCTCAACTACAGCCGCAAGTACTCGCTGTGGATGTTCCAGTGGGGCCTCGCCTGCTGCGCGATCGAGATGGGCGCGGCGCTGGCGAGCCCGCGCTACGACGTCATGCGCCTCGGGGTCATCCCGTTCCCCGCGAGCCCGCGCCAGGCCGACCTCATCTGCGTGTCGGGCACCGTCACCGACAAGATGGCGCCCGCGGTCCGTCGCCTCTACGACCAGATGCCCGACCCGAAGTATGTGATCTCGATGGGTTCGTGCGCCAACTGCGGCGGACCGTACTGGGACTCGTACTCGGTCACCAAGGGCATCGACCAGATCGTGCCGGTCGACGTCTACGTGCCCGGCTGCCCGCCGCGGCCCGAGGCCCTCATCCAGGGCATCGTGCTCCTCCAGGAGCGGATCCAGAACGAGGGCATCGGCAACCACGAGCTCGAGCAGCGGTGGCGCGGGGAGCCGATCGTCGTTGAGTGACGTGAGCGGCACCGAGACGCCCGAGGCCGACGTCGAGGCGGAGCCGACCGAGGAGGTCGCTCCCGATCCCCACGTGCTCGACGACCTGCACACCGAGCTGGTCGCGCGCTTCGGGAACGAGTTGGGCGTCGCGGTGCTCGACCAGGCCGCGGTGTTCGGCATGCCGGTGGTGCGCGTCCGGCGCATCGACTGGCGGCGCGCCGCCGAGGTCGCGAAGGGCGCGCTGGACTGCGACTACCTCTCGTTCATCGCCGGCATCGACTGGATGCCGGCGCCCAAGGAGGGTGGCGACGACGCCGGCAGTGACACGTCGGCACCGGTGCAGCCGCAGGAGACCACGTACGGCGCGGCCGGCTCCGACGGTCGCTTCCAGGTCTTCGCCCGCGTGCAGTCGACCAGCCGCCACTGGGGTCTCACCCTCAAGGCCGACGTCGACGAGGAGTCGCTGCTGGTGCAGTCGTGGGTGCCGGTCTACGCGGGCGCCGACTGGCACGAGCGCGAGACGTGGGAGATGTACGGCTTCGTGTTCGACGGCCATCCCGCGCTGCGGCACCTCTATCTCCCGTCGGAGTTCGAGGGGCACCCCCTGCGCAAGGACTACCCGCTGCTCGCGCGCGTCGTGAAGCCCTGGCCCGGCCTCGTCGACGTCGAGCCCATGCCCGGGGAAGGCGCCGACGCCGACGCCGAGGCCGACGCGGCGACCACGGAGGCCGCCACGTGAGCACCACCAACCCGCCGCTGCCCGAGTTCGACATCGACCCGCGCGCGTTCCGCCACCTGGCGGACGCACAGGTGGGCGTCGAGCTCGACACCGGCGACATGATCCTCAACCTCGGCCCGCAGCACCCCGCCACCCACGGCACGCTGCGACTCGTGGTGCGGCTCGACGGGGAGCGCGTCGTCTCGGCCGACCCCGTGATCGGGTACATGCACCGGGGCTACGAGAAGCTGGTGGAGTTCCGCACGTACCCGCAGATCACGACGCTGATCAACCGCATCGACTGGCTGTCGAGCTTCGCCAACGAGGTGCCGTTCATCGACGCGGCCGAGCACCTGATGGGCATCGAGGCGCCGCCGCGCGCGCAGTACATCCGCACCATCCTCACCGAGCTCAGCCGGATCGCGACGTTCGTGCTGTTCCTCGGCGAGATGGGCCTGCAGGTCGGCGCGCTCACGCCCGCCTTCTACGGCTTCCGCGACCGCGAGCACGTGCTGAACCTCATCGAGGCCGCCACCGGTGGGCGCTTCCACCCCAACTTCAACCGCATCGGCGGCATCAAGGACGACCTCCCGTGGGGTTGGATCAACGAGACCCGCACCGCGATGAAGACGGTCTTCGACGCCTGCGACGTGTTCGAGGACCTCGTCGCCGGGAACGAGATCTTCGAGGCTCGCACCCGTTCGATCGGCATCATCCCGCCCGAGCTCGGCGCGGCGTACGGCGTGTCGGGTTCGAACCTGCGCGCGTCGGGCGTCGACTGGGACCTCCGGCGCGACGGCCGGCCGTACCTCGTGTACCCCGACCTCGACTTCAAGGTCTGGACGCACCCCGACGGCGACTCGTTCGCCCGCTACTGGGTGCGGCTGCAGGAGACGCGGGAATCGGCGCGCATGGTGGTGCAGATGCTCGACCAGATGCCCGCGGGGCCGATCATGGCCAAGGTCCCGCGCATCATCAAGGTGCCCGAAGGCGAGTCCTGGGTCGAGACCGAGAACCCGCTCGGGCAGATGGGCTACTACGTCATCTCCAAGGGCGCGACGGGCCCGTTCCGGGTGAAGATCCGCTCGGCGTCGTTCAGCAACGTGTCGATCCTGCCGTGGCTGCTGCGTGGTGTGTTCGTGCCCGACGTGATCACCATCCTGGCGTCGCTCTACTTCATCCTCGGGGACATCGACCGGTGATCTCTCTGGGGTCTGTGCACGGCCTGCTCGCGCTCGACATCGGATGGGGCACCACCCTCGCGATCAAGACGATCATCATCCTGGCGATCGTGCCGCTCACCGCGCTGGTGCTCGGCTACGTGTTCCTGCTCAAGATGATGAGCCACATGCAGAGCCGCCTCGGGCCCATGGATCCCGGTGGCTTCCACGGCTGGTTCCAGCTGGTGGGCGACGGCATCAAGTTCATCCAGAAGGAGGACATCACCCCCGCGCAGGCCGACAAGCGCGTCTTCGCGCTGGCGCCGGCGATCGTGGTGATCTCCACCTTCCTGGTGTTCCTGGTGATCCCGGCC
>DATBBL010000305.1:0-7274 GCA_036271015.1 Acidimicrobiia bacterium | reverse complement strand
CGACACGCCGGTGCGTTCCGTCGACGGGCTCATCACCGGGTGGCACGAACCGGAGTCGACGCACCTGATGATGCTCGAGGCGTTCGCCGGGCGCGCCGCGCTCGAGTCGGCCTACCGCGCCGCGCTCGCCGGTGGGTACCTCTGGCACGAGTTCGGTGACAGCCACCTCATCGTGCGCGCGGACGCCTCGCGATGAGCACCACGGCCGATCCCGGCGCGGTCACCCGCCTCCCCGCGGGCCGGCGTGCGGTGCTCTACGCCGTCCGTCGGCGGGGCGAGGCCACGTCGGAGCAGGTGGCCGAGCAGCTCGACATCACCGTCAGCGGGGCGCGCCAGCACCTGAGTGCGCTGGCACGCGACGGATTGGTCGAGGCGACCGAGCTGCCGTCGCCCTCCGCGAAGCGCGGCCGGCGCACCCTCGTGTACGCAGCGACGGACGCGGCCGACGCGTATTTCCCCAAGGCCTACGGCGAGCTCACCAACGAGCTGCTCGGCTACGTCGCCGACACCGATCGCGAGCTGCTCGACCAGCTCTTCGCCAAGCGGCGTGAGGCCCGCATCGCCAACGCGCAGGCGCGCCTGGCGAAGAAGCGCACGCTCGGTGCCAAGGTCGCGGAGCTGACCCGCATCCTCGACGAGGACGGCTACCTCGCGAGCTGGGAGAAGATCGAACCCGGCGTGTACCGGATCGTGGAGCACAACTGCGCGATCTGGGCGGTGGCCGAGCGCTACGGCCAGGCATGCACGAGCGAGCTCGAGTTCATCCGCACCGTGCTGGATGGCGCGGACGTCGAGCGGGTGCAGCACATGATCGCGGGCGCGCGTCGCTGCGCGTACGAGGTCAGGGCCCGCTGAACGCCTCGTTCCGGCACCGTGGCCGGACCGGTGCCGAGGCCGGTAGCGTCGCGGGATGCCTGACGACCGCGAGATCATCCAGCACATCGACCAGCTCGTCGACGAGGAGCACACCCTCGAGCGGGCGCGTGGCGAGGGCCGGTCGCTGAGCGCCGAGGAGCGCGCCCGGCTGCAGGCCTTGGAGGTGCAGCTGGACCAGCTCTGGGACCTCCTCCGTCAGCGCCGGGCGCGTCGCGCCGCCGGCCTCGACCCCGACGGCGCCGAGGAGCGCGACGCGTCGACGGTGGAGCGGTACCGCCAATGACCGCGTGGCCCGATCTCCCGTACGCGGGGTGGGTCGACACCCTCGACACGCTCCACATGGTCGTGCAGATCCTCGGCAAGGTGCGCGTCGCGCTGTCGCCGAAGGAGCCGGAGTGGGCGCACGTCGCGCTGTACGTGTCGGCCCGGGGCATCACCACCGGCCCGGTGCCGTCGGCTGCGGGTCTGTTCGAGGTCGAAGCCGATCTGCTCGCCCACGAGGTCGCGATCCGCGTCGCGTCGGGCGACGCGGCGCGGGTCGAGCTGCGCGACCGGCCCATCGCCGAGTTCTGGCGCGAGTTCGTCGACGCGCTGCGTTCGGTGGGCATCGACACCGAGCTCCCGACGAACCCGCAGGAGGTTCCCGACCCCATCCCGTTCCCCGACGACACCACGCATCATGTCTACGACGGCGACGCCGCTACCCGGTTCTGGCAAGTGCTCACCCTCATCGAGCCGGTGTTCGAGGCGTACCGCGCCGTGTTCCAGGGGAAGGTGTCGCGCGTCCAGTTCTTCTGGGGGGGCGCCGACCTCGCGGTGACGCGCTTCTCCGGTGAGCCGTGCACGCCGCCGCCCGGCGCCGGCCTGCTCGACCGCGTGGCGTACGACTACGAGCAGATGAGCATCGGGTGGTGGCCGGGCAACGCGTCGTTCCCGGAGCCGGCGTTCTACGCGTACGCGTACCCCAAGCCCGAGGGCATCGAGTCGGCGGAGCTGGCGTCACCGGGCGCGTCCTGGAACCACGACCTCGGCGAGTTCATCCTCCGCTACGACGACGTGCGGACCGCACCGTCGCCCGAGGCCGCCGTCCGCCAGTTCCTCGACGCCGCCTACGACGCCTGCGCGTCGCGCTCCGGCTGGAACCCGAAGCTCGTCAGCTGACCACCCCTCCACCCCTCCGAACTTGCGTCGTTTCGCGTCGTATCGACGCCGAACGACGCAGGAACGGGTGGCGGGCGGGGCGGGGTCAGCCGACCACGCCCTTCACCTTGAGGTCGACGATGGTGTCCCAGTCGAGGCCGAGCTTCTCGGTGAGGATCTCGTCGCCGTGCTCGTTGAACTCCGGCCCGCGGCTGGTGGGCGCGGGCGCGCCGTTGAACTGCACCGGCGTGCTCACCAGCGTGAACGGGGTGCCTCCCTTGGAGTGGATCTCCTGCAGGTAGCCGTTGGCGACGGTCTGGGGGTCGGACGCGACCTCGACCGTGTCCTGCACCGGCGCCCACTGGCCCTTCATCCCCTGCAGCTGCGCCTTCCAGTCCTCGAGCGTCTTGCCCCGGATGGCCTCGGCGACGAGTTCCGCACCCTGGGGCGCGTTCTCGATGAAGTGCTCGTTGGTGTCGAAGCGCGGGTCGTCGACGTACTGCGGGATGCCGAGGCGCTCGCACGCCTCGGGCCAGTAGTAGTGACCCTGGAGCATGCACAACGAGAGGAACCGACCGTCCTTCGTCTCGTACACCTGCACCAGAGGGTTGGTGATCTGCCCGACGGTGTGCGCCGCCAGCTCGTGCCACGGCATACCCGCGAGGAGCGACACCGCGATGCCCGCCCCCATCGCCCACATGCCGGTGTTCATCAACGAGACGTCGACCACGTCGGCCTCGCCGGTGCGCTCGCGGTGGAAGAGCGCAGCCGAGATGCCGCCGGCGATCGTCATCGCGCCGATGGTGTCACCGTAGGCGGGGGCCGGCATCCCCGGCACGGTGTCGGCATCGGGCGCCTTGGCGCTCATCCCGCTGGTCCCGCGGTACCAGTACGAGATCGCGTCGTAACCGCCGGCGTCACGATCGGGACCGCGCGCTCCGTAGCCGGTGCCCGACACGTAGATGATGTTCGGGTTGTGGGCGCGGATGTCGTCCACGTCGGTCTTGAGCTTCTCGCGGACGCTCGGCATCTTGTTGGTGAGGAACACGTCGGAGATCGCCGCGAGCCGGTAGAGGATGTCGCGCCCTTCGTCCTGGTTGAGGTCGAGCGCGAGGCTGAGCTTGCCCCGGTTCGCGTGCTCGAGGATCGGCGACACGTCACCGGCGAAGATCGCCATGCCGGTCGACGCCAGGCCGCGGGCGGCGTCACCGCGGGTGATGTGCTCGATCTTGATGACCTCGGCGCCCCAGTCGCTGAGGACGGCCGACGCGGCCGGGACGAAGGTGTGGTCCGCGAGGTCCAGGATGCGGATTCCCTCCATCGGACGGTGCGTGCTCATGCGGATCCCCCCGGAAATCGGTCTCGGTGCAAAAACGGCAGTCCGCAGACTAGGCGCCGCCGCTCCCGTAGGGGCGGGTGATGATCTCGAGCAGGTGCCCGTCGGGATCCTGGAAGTAGACGCCCCGCCCGCCGTCGTCGTGGTTGATCGCCTGCGGCTCGTGCTGCATCGGGTCGGCCCAGTGGTCCAGGCCGCGACCGAGGATCCGCCCGAAGATGGCGTCGAACTCCGCTTCGCTCACCAGGAACGCGTAGTGCTGCGGCGCGATCTCGCCGTCGGTCTCGTGGTAGTCGAGCGACACGCCGTTCGCCAGGTCGACGATCCGGAAGGGCCCCCAGGGCGTGGCGCCGGGCAGCCCGAACAGGTCGGTCAGGAACTCGGCCGACAGCCGCCGGTCCCGGCACCAGACGATGGTGTGGTTGAGCGCGATCGGCATCTCACATCGCGGTCGAGGAGTCGTGGCCCATCGCCTCGGGACCCTGCACGAAGTCCCGGATCATCGCCTGCACCGTGTAGGACGCCACCAGGCGACCGTCCTCGGTGAACACGTGCCCCTCGCCCTGGCAGAGGCCGCGCCCGGCGTGGATGGCGGGGTTGGAGTAGAGCAGCCACTGCGTCACGTCGACGTCGTCGTGGAACGCCATGGTGACGGCCATGATGCCGGTCGAGAGGCTCACGTGCGCCTGCGCCTCACCGAAGCCGGGGTGGGGGAGCATCGCCGCCGCGATCGTCCAGTGCGTGGTCGGCTGCGCCATCAACGCGGCGTGGAGGTACGGCTCCGACGGCGCGTCGCGGAACCGGATCCAGGCGTGCAGCTCGGGCGGTCCGAGGTGGTCGGGATCGGGGCGGTAGTCGCCGTTCACGATCCGCAGGTCGCGGCCGGTCACCTTCATGTCGTACGGCTCGGAGTCGGCGGGCCCGGCGACGTCGGGCATCGCCACGCTGCCGTCGATCACGTCGGGCGCGCCGGCGTCGAGGAGGTACAGGCCCACGCTGCGGAGCGTGTCGTCCTGGTTGACCCGCACCTCGACGGTCGAGAAGGTGCGCCCTTCGCGCAGGACGTCGACCGCGAGGTCGAGGGGCGCGTCGAACGCGGCCGCCTTCGGGAAGTACATCGCCGCCTGGGTGACGCGTTGGCGGGGCAGGGTCTTCGACGCGGCCACGATCCCCTGCGCGAGCATCTGTCCGCCCTCCACGACGTTGCGCGTGGTGTCGCGATAGGCGGGACCGACGAAGTGGCCGTCGCCTGCGGGCTGGACGTCGATCAACCGCAGGAGATCCGACGCGTCACCCCACGCCGGGAACCGGTTGGTGGTGACGGCAGTCGGGTCGTCACCCGGCCAGGTGTCCTCGAGTTCGATGCGCACGCGCTCCTGGTAGAACGCAACGTGATCCTTGATGCCGCCCACCTCGTCGAACGGGGTCGTGTAGGTCCACACGATGTCCTTCTCGACCGGGTCGACCGCGGTGAGCGACCAATAGGTGGCGGCACCCTTGAACGGGCAGATGGTTAAGTTCTCGGTCGGGGTGAAGTACTCCCAGTGCACGTCCTCGACCGGGAAGTACAGCCGATCGACGTGCTTCGTCTCTTCGAGCCGGACGGCGTTCTTGCTCTCGGCGAGCAGGAGGTCGCCGTACCACGCCCGGGCCACGACTCCGTCGCGCCGGAGGTTGATCTCGTAGTCGGGGTACTTGGGCCATGCGGATTCGATCTGCACCATGTCCCCATCATTCACGCCGCGTCGCGGTCCGCGCCACGTGACAAAACGGTCAGGCGAGTCCTTCGCTCCGATCGAGGCCGAGCTCCTGCAGCACGTCGACGAGCGACCGGGCCCGCTCGGCGTCGACCGGGAGGCGGGGTGGGCGAGGCCATCCGCCCGCGGCACCGAGGAGCTGCAGGGCCGCCTTGGCCCCCACGATGCCACCGAGCGCCTGGGTCGCCTCGAACACCTGCAGGATCTGCGCGTGGATGCCGGCCGCGGCGTCGCGGTCGCCGGCGACGAACCGCTCGATCAGCGAGACACACAGGCGGGGCGCCAGGTTGCCCTCCGAGCTGAGGTAGCCCTGGGCGCCGAGCGCGAGCGCGCCGAGCGCATGGACCGGGCCGCCGACGTGCACGTCGGCGCGACCGTCGATCGCGGCGAGCACCTCGGCGACGTAGGTCAGCTCGGGGTGGGTCACGTTGACGCCGATCACGCTCGGGTACGCCGAGACCAGCTCGCCGATGCGGTCCGGCGGGTAGTGGTAGCCGACCGAGTGGTGGGTCGAGAGCACGAGGTTGCCGGGGGCCTCGTCGAGCACGGTGCGGAGGTAGGTGGTCATCTCGTCGCCGGTCGGCACGTAGCCGTGGCCGAGGTCGAGCGAGTACACCTGGGTGGCGTCGAGCCCGGCGGCCACCGCGTCCTCGGCCAGGGCCACCACCTCGGCCGCGCTGCGGGGCTCCACGCCCATCGCGCGCACCGGCACCGTCCCCCCGAGCTCTTCGACGCCGATCGCGAACACGCGGCCGCGCTCGTCACGGCTCAGCGTGTAGCCCTCGCCGCTCCCGCTGCCGGCGAGGTACACGCCGATCCCGGCCGCACCGAGCCGCTGCAGGTGCGCCCGGAGCCCGGGCTCGTCGAGCGCACCGGCCCGGGTGAAGGGCGTGAGGCTCACCACGAAGGTGCTCGGTGGGCGCGGCGGGCGCGCCGGTGCGTCGTCGACGGGGAGCTGCTCCTGGGTCACTGCCCCGGACCCTAGGAGACGGCGCACGTCGCGGGGGAGGGCGGGTGGCGGCGCCTCAGCCGCTCTCGAACACCGCGATCGGGTAGCGACCGGTTGTGTACGTGACCAGGCGGCGGTACGTCGCGCGGTCGACGCGGTCGCGCACGCGTCGCAGGTACACGTACGGGTCCTCGCCCGGGCGGGGCGGCGGGGCGCCGACCGGGAACCGCACCGGCCGCGCCGATTCCGCGAGCAGCCGGTGCGTCGACGCGACGCGGTCGAACTGCTGCGGGCCGGCGGTGACCACGAGTGTGATGTCGGTCGGCTCCGAGCTCGTGTAATGGGAGCCCAACCGCAGCCGGTCGGAGCCGTCGGTGGTGACCTCGTACCCGTGGTGCACGAGGTAGTACATGAGCCCGACCTTGAAGCTCGATCCGGAGAAGCTCGCGCCCGAGTCGACGCGGACTCGATCCGCGTGCGCCATGTTGGGGAGCGCCGCGGCGGCAACCCGCGACAACGTGCTGGAGGCGCGCTGCTCGTCGGCCGTCCCGATGCCGGCGCGGCCCGCGCTGATCGTGCACCCGGCGACGACGACGACGCCGACGACGACCGCGACGCCGGTGATCGCCGCGTGCAGACGCGGGTGTCGTTCTCGGCGGACCAGTCGCACCACGATCCAGAACGTGACCAACACGCTCGCCGCGCCGATGACACGGGTCGCGAAGACGAGGTACGGGGACGCGAACCCGACGATGCGAGCGACCGAGAGCACGGCCACGCCGATGCATGCCAGCACGGTCAACGCGCATCGCAACGCGTAGCGGTCCCCGGCCCGCCACGCTGCGACCGCGGCGCCGACCACGAGGAGCAGCCCGATCGGGACGGGAGTGCCTCGGGGGGCGACCGCGCCGAGGAACGTCGGCTCGTGGAACCCCAACCACGGCGCCCGCACCGAGAGCTCGAGGAACACGACGCGGACCGCGCTCCCGAACCCCATGGTCTGGTGTTCGGCGAACCAGAAGTCGACGAGGTCGCGGAGGTTCCCACCATCGTGCGCCAGTGCATCGACGAGCGGTGGCAACCACGCGACGACGAGCACCCCGACCGCGAGGAAGGCGGGAGCCCGGCGCCGTGCGGCGCGCCGCGGGTTCCCGCGCGGCTCGAGCGCGGGCGCGCGCCGCCGTCCGCGTCCGAGCAACGCGATCGGTACCAGCGC
>DATBBL010000304.1:0-4523 GCA_036271015.1 Acidimicrobiia bacterium | reverse complement strand
CTACGCGGAGCAGGTCGCGGCCTCGGGTGACCCGCACTTCCATCCGCCGGTGATGGAGGACCTGAAGGCGGAGGCGCGGGCCCGCGGGCTGTGGAACCTGTTCCTCCCCGGGAGCGACTACGGCCCCGGGCTGAGCACCCTCGAGTACGCGCCGCTGTGCGAGCTGATGGGCCAGTCTCCGCTGTCGCAAGAGGCCACGAACTGCTCGGCGCCCGACACCGGCAACATGGAGGCGCTGGTCAAGTTCGCCACGCCGCTCCAGGTGGAGCAGTTCCTGCGACCATTGCTCGACGGTGAGACGCGCTCGTGCTTCGCCATGACCGAGCCGTGGGTGGCGAGCTCCGACGCCACGAACATCACCAGTCGGATCACGCGCGATGGCGACCAGTACGTCGTCAACGCGCACAAGTGGTGGACGAGCGGCGCGGCGTCGAGCCGCTGCAGCTTCGCCATCCTCATGGGTGTGTCCGATCCCGACGCCGACCGCCACCGGCGTCACAGCATGGTGATCGTGCCGTTCGCCACGCCGGGCGTGTCGGTGATCCGCTCGCTCCCCGTGTTCGGCCACGACGCGGGCGGTGGCCACTGCGAGACGCTGTTCGAGGACGTCCGCATCCCGAGGGAGTACCTGCTCGGCGAGGAGGGCGGCGGGTTCGCGATCGCGCAGGCTCGCCTGGGACCGGGGCGGATCCATCACTGCATGCGCGCCATCGGCATGGCCGAGAAGGCGCTGCGGCTCACGTGCGAGCGCACCCAGCAGCGGGTGGCGTTCGGCAAGCCGATCGCCGACCAGGGCACCATACAGGCGCAGATCGCGGAGTCCCGGATCGAGATCGAGCAGGCGCGCCTCCTCACCACGAAGGCGGCCTGGCTGATGGACACCGTGGGCGCGAAAGGTGCGCGGTTCGAGATCGCCGCCATCAAGGTGGTGGCCGCCCGGCTCGCAACCACGGTCATCGACCGCGCCATCCAGACGTTCGGGGCCGCGGGCGTCTCGGACGACTGGCCGCTAGCGTCGATGTACACGCACGCGCGCACCCTGCACCTGGTCGACGGTCCCGACGAGGTGCACCTGCAGCAGATCGCCCGGCGCGAGCTGCGCGGCTACGAGTCGTTCCGGACCACATGAGATGCAGCGGATCCGTGCCCGGAGGGCGGGACGGCGTAGCGGAATCGACCATTGTCAGCATGAGATGCAGCAGAATCCAGCATGAGCGCAGCGGCATCGACCACTGAAGGGGGCGCATGAAGGTCCGCATCGGGTACGGGATCGGCACCCAGGGGCTGGCCGATGGCGGGGCGCGCTTCGCGGAGCTGATCGACGCGTTGGAGTCGCTCGGGTTCGACTCCATCTGGTGCTCCGAGCGCGCGACGGGGCCGATCCCCGAGCCGATGGTGTCGCTCGCGTTCGCCGCCGGGCGCACGAAGAAGCTGAAGCTGGGAACGAGCGTGCAGGTGCTGCCCGGTCGCAACCCGGTGCTGTTGGCGAAGCAGTGGGCCAGCCTCGACGTGCTGTCCGGCGGTCGGGCTCTCCCCGCGTTCGGCCTCGGCGTGGTCGAGCCCCACGAGCAACAGGCGTTCGGGGTCACCCGTGAGGAGCGCGCGCCGTGGTTCGACGAGGCGTTGCCGTTGCTGCGCCGCCTCTGGACCGAGGACGCGGTCGACCACGACGGGCCCCGCTTCCACTACGAGGGCGTGTCGATCGGGACGCGCCCGGTGCAGCAGCCACCCGACGTGTGGCTGGGCGGGCGGGCACGCCGCGAGCTGCGCCGGGTCGGTGAGCTCGCCGACGGCTGGCTCCCCAGCTTCTGCACGCCCGCGCAGGTCGCCGAGGGACGGGCCGCGGTCGAAGAGGCCGCCGCCGCCGCGGGCCGGGAGATCGACGACGAGCACTACGGCGCCATGGTGTTCTACGGGCGCACGGAGGTCCCGGAGCCGTACGCGAGCATGGTCGGGGCACGCCTGGGCTTCGACCCCGGCGAGGTGATCGCGGTGGGGTTGCCGGCGCTGCGCGATCGGCTGGAGGAGTTCCTCGCGGTCGGCTTCTCCAAGTTGGTGCTGGTGCCGGTGCAGGAGGCGGAGTCGTGGCGGGCCGAGGTGGAAGCGCTGGCCGAGGGGCTCCTCGACCTGCAGGGCACCCGTTCCTTCACCCACTGAGTTCGAGGCGCGATGGACGACATCGTGCGGGGACGCCTCCGCGACGCGGCAGAAGCGCCCGCGACGGGTGAGGCGACCGAGGTGCTGGCCACTGCCGGTGCCGCGGTGGTCGAGCAGATCCTCAGCGGTCGCCTCGAGGCCCCCGTCGACTACCTCGGCACGGCGGACGAGTGGTTGGTCGTGGTGGCCGGCGGCGCGGAGCTCGAGGTCGCGGGGGCGCCGGTCGTGCTGACGCCGGGCGACTGGCTGCTGCTCCGGGCGGGGACACCCCACCGGCTGACCGCGACCCGGCCGGGGACGAGCTGGATCACGGTGACCGCGCCGGTGGCACCCGCCCGGCCGACCGAGCCGGGCGGGTGACCTACCGTCCCGACGGGCTCACATGTTCGGGCAATTGCCCTGCGTGCTCCCGCTCCCCGTACCCCCTGACGGGGTCGTGGTCGCCGAGGACCCGTTCGACGTCGAGGTCGACCCCGAGCCGGAACCCGAGCTGCTCGAGGAGGAACCCGAAGTGTCGCTCGTCTGCGCGTGAGCGACCATCGTTCCACCGCCGATCAACGCGCCGGTGAGTCCCACCGTGAGTACGCCGGTTCTCAACCATCTCTGCATGTGCATCACCTCCTTCAACGTCCGAGTGCGTGCGCTCACGCAACACGGCTGGCGCTGAGAGCCCTCTGATACCGTGCAAGAGCCGGGTAAGAATCTCGGGTTCGCAGCGCACGCTCAGCGCGTGCACAGGCTGCGACTGCAACGCTCCCCACCGTGTTTGTCGTCCGCCTCCGGTCGCTCGTGCTCGCGCTCGTCGTCGCGATCGCGACCGGCGCGGGCGCGCTCGTCGCGCTGCTCGCGCCCGCCGGCGCGGCGACGAACACGGTTGCGATCGGCGCGGGGCTGCACGGTCCGCGCGGTCTCGCCGCGACCGTCTACGCGCGGTCGTTGAAGAAGCTCTCGGCGCTCGCCGTGGACGCGCAAGGCCGCGTGTGGGCCGCGACCGCGCAGGCGACCGACAACAACACCGATGCGATCTTTCTCGTGAGCGCGGCGGGTACGACACCGCAGAAGGTGGTGACCGATGTGCACACGCCGCTCGGCCTGCTCTGGATCGGCGACACGCTGTACGTCGCGCAGGCGACCGGCGTGCTCGCGCTGCGCGGGTTCGACGGCACGCAGTTCACGAGCCGCACCTCGATCCTCACCGTGGCGAAGGGCACCGGCGAGGTGAACGGCATCGCGCAGGGCGCCGACGGGCGCCTGTACCTCGGCATCTCCGCGCCGTGCGACCATTGCCACCCGACCGAGACCTGGTCGGCGTCGGTCCTGTCGTTCCGCCCCGACGGCAGCGACGTGCAGGTGGTGGCCGACCACATCCGCGCCGCGGTCGGGCTCACGTTCTGGCCCGGGACCGACGACCTCTTCGTGACCATGGACCAGCGCGACGACCTCGGCGCCAAGACCCCCGGCGACTGGTTGGCGCTGGTGCAGTCCGGGCAGTCGTGGGGGTTTCCGGCGTGCTACGGGCAGGACACGGCGGCGTGCGCCGGGGTACCCGCGCCGATCGCGGTGCTCGGGAAGCACTCGGCCGTCAGCGGCGTGGCGATCGTCACCGGCCAGCTCGGGACGACGGTCGGCACCGGCGCGGTCGTCGCCGAGTGGGCCACCGGCCACGTGAAGCTGGTGCGGTTGGCACGCTCGGCCTCCGGCTACACGGGCCGGACGACGACCTTCCTCACCGGGTTCGCCAATCCGGTGCCCGTGCTCGTCGACGGGACCGGCGCGTTGTACGTGGGCGACTGGACCAGCGGCCGGCTCTACCGGATCACGGGCTGACCTGCATCTCCCCCATCTCGTTCCAGCCGTCCTGGTCGACGACCTGGCTCACGATGCGGGGCGTCTCGAGCAGCGCCGGCGGCATCGCGGCGATGGCGGCGGCGAAGTGCTCGCTCTCCACGTGCGCGCGTCCGGCGTCGCCGCCACGGAACGCCTCCACGAGCACGAACTCGTTCGGCACCTCGAGGCTGCGCGACCAGTCGAACCACAGGTTGCCGGGCTCGGCCCGCGTCGCTTCGGTGAACGGCGTCACCAGCTCCATCCACCGGTCGACCCACTCCGGCTTCACCAGGAACTTCACGACGATGAAGATCACCGGTCGATCCTACGCGGGACTCTCCGAGCCGATCGGTGCCGCAGTACCGGCTCCCCGATGCCATGAGCCCCGACGGTGCCGACCGACAACGCGCGCGCGGCGAACTCGTCGGCGAGGCCGGGCAACGCGTCGAGCGCCGAGTGCCACGACCCGGGATACGAGGTGCAGTCGGAGTCGTGGAGCAGCACGGTGCCACCGTCGACGTAGCGGCGGGTGACGTCGG
>DATBBL010000303.1:0-24059 GCA_036271015.1 Acidimicrobiia bacterium | reverse complement strand
CGAGGACCTACCCGCGACGACGGACGAGTCGAAGGCGCTGAGCAAGGAGCTCAAGCGGCGCGGCTTCCACTTCGTCGGCCCGACCACGGCGTACGCGTTCATGCAGGCGGCCGGGCTGGTCGACGACCACGTCGTCGAGTGCTTCCGCCACGGGCGCGGGGTGAGCTCCTAGACGCCGGGTCGGAACTCCGCAGTGAGCGGCGCAGGGGCGAGCTCGCCGGTCTCGATTGCCTCGAGGAGCAGCTCGGCGATGTCCTGGACCTTGACGTCCTCGTCGCGGCCCTTCTCCTTCACGCCGTCGTCCATCATCACGTAGCAGAACGGGCACGCCACCGCGATGCGTTGGGCGCCGGTGCCGAGCGCCTCCTCGGTGCGCTCGATGTTCACCTTCTTGCCCACGCGCTCCTCCATCCACATGCGGGCGCCGCCGGCGCCGCAGCACATGCCCCGGGTGCCGTTGCGGGGCATCTCGACGACGTCGATGCCGCCGAGCTTCCCGATCACGTTGCGCGGCGCGAGGTAGACGTCGTTGTGGCGGCCGAGATAGCAGCTGTCGTGGTAGGTGACGCGTTCCTCGAGGGTGGCGCCCGCGACCGAGAGACGGCCGTCGGCCACGAGCTGGCTCAGGAGCTGCGAGTGGTGCACCACCTCGTAGTTGCCGCCGAGCTGCGGATACTCGTTCTTCAGCGTGTTGAAGCAGTGCGGGCACTGGGTGATGATCTTCTGCACACCGAGCCCCTCGAGCGACTCGATGTTCTGCATGGCCAGCATCTGGAAGATGTACTCGTTGCCCGAGCGGCGGGCCGGGTCGCCGGTGCAGAGCTCGCTCGGGCCGAGGATGGCGAAGTCGATGCCGGCGCGCTCCAGTAGCTTGGCGACGGCGCGGCTCGTCTTCTTGTTGCGGTCGTCGAACGAGCCCGCGCACCCGATCCAGTAGAGGTACTCGTGGCCGAGGGCGCCCGAGCCGGCCTCGACGATCTCGACGCCGTCGAGGGTGGCGGCCCAATCCCCCCGGTCACCCTGGTTCATGCCGTAGACGTTCGACGAGTTCTCCATCGACCGGTACGTGTTGCCGAGCTCGGCCGGGAAGTCGCTCTCCATCAGGGAGAGGTAGCGGCGCATGTCGAGGATCTTGTCGAGGATCTCGATGTTCACCGGGCAGATCTCGTCACACGCCTTGCACGAGGTGCACGCCCACAGCTCCTCCGACGTCACGCGCTCGAACACCGAGTCGGCGGTGATGGTGATCCCGCGCGCGACGCTCACCGGCGGTGACACGACCGGGTCGCCGGTGGCCGCCATGACCTCTCCCACCTTCAGCACGATCTCGCGGGGGTCGAGCGGCTTCCCGGTCGCATGGGCCGGGCACACCGAGGTGCAGCGCCCGCAGATGGTGCAGGCGTCGGTGTCGAACAGCTGCTTCCAGGTGAAGTCCTCGACCGTCGCCGCACCGAAGGTCTCGAGGTCGGTCTCCATGAGGTTCGGCATGGGCTTCATCGCACCCTTGGGCCGGTCCTGGTCCTTGAGGTACATGTTCATCGGCGACGTGATCATGTGCCGGAGCTTCGTGGTCGGCAGGATGATCAGGAACGCGACGAAGGCGGCGAAGTGGATGCCCCACAGCCACTCGTGCGCGCTGTGGAGTCCGCTCGCCGACCACGAGTCGAACAGCGACGAGATCGGGTACCCGACGAACGACCACTTCTCGAAGTCGGGGCGTCCGACCTGCGCGATGCGCAGCGCCTCGGTGAAGAAGCCGGTGAGCGCGATCACCAGGAACGTGAGGAGGATGACCGCGTCCTCCGGCTTGGTCTTGATCCGGATCCGGTACGGCCGTTCGAGGTAGCGCCGGGCGATCGCCCACACGATGCCCACGGTGAACACGACGCCGGCGAGGTCGGCCGCGAACGCGTAGCCCTCGTACACACCGCCGTGGAGGAACTTCAGGTTGTCGGGCAGCTGGTGGTCGAGCTCGAGCACCACGGTGGCGATGAACAGCCACAGGAACCCGAAGTAGATGAAGGAGTGCATCAGACCGGCGGCCGGATCGCGCAGGAGGGTCTGCATCCAGACCCCGGCCCGGAAGTCGCGCATCCGGCGGTGCAGGTTGGCCTTGGTGGTGCGGCGGTCGTCGGGCGCGCCGCGCTCGTAGTTGCGGACCCGCTGGCTGACCAGCCAGGCACAGACGAACAGCATCACGGCCGCGGTCGCGTAGAACGCCCAGTACAAGGGATCGGGCACGCCACCGAACGGCTCGCGCGAGACGCGGGACGTGTTGGCCCACTCGGTGATCCGCGGGGCGATGCCCGATGCCAGCGTGCCGAGCGCGACGAGCACGCCGACGACGAGGACGAGCTGGTGCGGCTTCGGCAGCTTCAGGCGGTTCACAGGGGCGAAAGTTACTCCGGCCTCGGACACCGGCGGCGACTGGAGTGCGCGGAGCGCGCGGGCCGGAGCGGCCTCAGAGGTTGCGCGCGTCCTGTTCGCGCAGACGACGCGCGAGACCGGCGAGCAGCTTCTTCGAGAAGCCGGGATGGTCGAGCAAGCCGTCGAACGCGCGCTGGCCGAGCTTGGCCAGCTCCAGGTCCGAGTCGGCGATGACGCTGGCGTTGCGCGGTGCCCGGTCGAGGAGGGCCAGGTCGCCGAAGAAGGCCCCGGCGCCGAGGCTGGCGACCTCCCGCCCGTGGCGTTCCACCCGGGCCCGGCCGTCGAGGATCACGAAGAACTCGGCTCCCGCGGCACCCTCGGTGACCACGGCCTTGCCCGCCGGCACGGTCAGGCGGTCGGCCGACTTCGCCACCATCTGCAGCTCCTTCTTGGAGCAGGCGGAGAAGAGGGGGACGGTCGCGAGGGCCTCGACGAACGAGTCGCTGCGCGCCATCGCAGAAATCTATCCCTGACGGTCAAGTGCCGGGAATGTCCTGCCGACACCCAAAGTTGATACCGAGACACTCAAGGTTCTAGCATCTTCGCTGTACAACCCCCCTCGCACCAAGCCCGCAGGAGGCACTGCCCATGTCCAAGGCCGTCGGAATCGACCTCGGCACCACCAACTCAGTCGTCGCGGTCCTCGAGGCCGGCGAGCCCGTCGTGGCCCCGAACTCGGAGGGCTCTCGCACCACCCCGTCGGTGGTCGCGTTCTCCAAGACCGGCGAGGTCCTCGTCGGCGAGGTGGCGAAGCGCCAGGCGATCACCAACCCTGACCGCACCATCCGATCGGTGAAGCGCCACATGGGCACCAACTGGTCGATCGACATCGACGGCAAGGCGTACAACGCGCAGGAGATCTCCGCCCGCATCCTGCAGAAGCTGAAGCGCGACGCGGAGGCCTACCTCGGTGACACGGTCACTCAGGCCGTGATCACCGTGCCCGCGTACTTCGGCGACGCCGAGCGCCAGGCCACCAAGGAGGCGGGCGAGATCGCCGGCCTCGAGGTGCTGCGCATCATCAACGAGCCCACCGCCGCCGCGCTGGCCTACGGGCTCGACAAGGACAACGACCAGACCATCCTCGTGTTCGACCTCGGGGGCGGCACGTTCGACGTGTCGATCCTCGATCTCGGCGAGGGCGTGTTCGAGGTCAAGTCGACCGCCGGCAACACCCACCTCGGCGGTGACGACTGGGACCAGCGGGTCATGGACTGGCTGGTCAGCGAGTTCAAGAACGCGCACGGCGTCGACCTCTCGGCCGACAAGATGGCCGTCCAGCGCCTGAAGGAGGCGGCCGAGAAGGCGAAGATCGAGCTCTCCTCGCTGCAGGAGACCACGATCAACCTGCCGTTCATCACCGCCACCAGCGACGGTCCCCTCCACCTCGACCTCTCGCTCACCCGGGCGAAGTTCCAGGAGCTCACCGCCGACCTCCTCGAGTCGTGCCGCGGGCCGTTCGAGCAGGCCATCCGCGACGCCGGTCTCACCAAGGAGGAGATCGACCGCGTGATCCTGGTGGGCGGTTCCACCCGCATGCCCGCGGTCGCCGACCTCGTGCGGGAGCTCACGGGCAAGGACGCCGACAAGGGCGTCAACCCCGACGAGGCCGTCGCGGTCGGTGCGTCGCTGCAGGCCGGCGTGCTCAAGGGCGACGTGAAGGACATCCTCCTGCTCGACGTCACGCCGCTGTCGCTCGGCATCGAGACCAAGGGTCAGATCATGACCAAGCTCATCGAGCGCAACACCACGATCCCGACCAAGCGCTCGGAGGTGTTCACCACCGCCGACGACAACCAGCCCAGCGTCGAGATCAAGGTGCTGCAGGGCGAGAGCGACATGGCCTACCGGAACAAGCTGCTCGGCACGTTCCAGCTCGTCGGCATCCCGCCGGCACCGCGGGGCGTCCCGCAGATCGAGGTCGCGTTCGACATCGACGCCAACGGCATCGTGCACGTGTCGGCGAAGGACCTCGGCACCGGTCGTGAGCAGCAGATGACGATCACCGGCGGCACCGCGCTCGGCAAGGACGAGATCGAGCGGATGATGAAGGACGCCGAGGCGCACGCCGAGGAGGACCGCGTCCGCCGTGAGGAGGCGGAGGTCCGCAACAACGCCGACTCGCTCGTCTTCCAGACCGAGAAGCTCCTGAAGGACCAGGCCGACAAGGTCCAGCCCGACGACAAGGAGAAGATGGAGGCCGCGCTCAAGGAGTTGAAGGACGCCTTGGCGGGGACCGACATCGAGGCGGTCAAGCGCGGTCACGAGAACCTGGTCAACGTCAGCCAGGAGTTCGCCCAGCGGCTCTACGCGCAGGCACAGCAGGCGCAGAACGCGTCCGACGCGGGTGCCGGTGCGCCCGGCGGTGCCGGGGCGACCGCGGCCGACGACGACGAGGTCGCCGACGCCGAGATCGTCGACGAGCCCGGTGAGCAGTCCGCGTGAGCGTGAGCGAGCCGGGTATCCCGGCGAGTAGCGAACGCCCGATGGGGGCCGCGTGAGCCCTGAGCGAGGCGGGTATCCCGCCGAGCACCGAGCGAACCATGGAGACGGCGTGGACGATGGACTGAACGAGTTCGAGGACGAGCTCACGCCCCAGGATCTCGAGGTGGCCGAGGCGCAGGCCGCGGTCGAGGCGGATCTGGCGCAGCTGGCCGGGGAGCGCAACGAGCTCGTCGACACGTTGCGCCGCGTCCAGGCCGACTTCGAGAACTACCGCAAGCGCGTGCTGCGTGAGCAGACGTCGCTCGTCGAGCGCGCCACCGAGCGCCTGGTCGAGGACCTCCTCCCGGTCCTCGACTCGTTCGACGGCGCGCTCGGCAGCCTCGCCGGCACCGACTCGCCCGAGGCCGAGAAGGTGCGCGACGGCGTGGTCGGCATCCGCACGCAGTTCGTGTCGGTGCTCGAGAAGGCGGGGCTCGAGCGGATCGAGGCCGACGGCACGCCGTTCGACCCCAACGAGCACGAGGCCGTCCTGCAGGACGCGGGCACGGGCGAGCCGCACGTCGCCGAGACGATGCGGACGGGCTACCGGTTGAAGGGTCGCGTGCTTCGTCCCGCCATGGTGCGCGTCACGCACGCGAGCTAGCGCGAGAGTCGAGCGAGAGCGATATGGCACCACAGAGGGAGTGGTTCGAGAAGGACTACTACGCCGAGCTCGGCGTGTCGCCGGACGCGTCCGAGAAGGAGATCACGCGCGCCTACCGCAAGCTGGCGAAGCAGTTCCACCCCGACGCCAACTCCGGTGACACGTCCGCCGAGGAGCGCTTCAAGGAGATCTCCGCCGCGCACGACGTGCTCGGCGACTCCGAGAAGCGCAAGGAGTACGACCAGGTGCGCGAGATGGTCGCGTCCGGGGTCGGGCCCGGTGGTCCGGGCGGCTTCGGGGGCGCGGGCCCGGGCGGGTTCGGTGGCTTCGGCGGCAACGTGCGCGTCGAGGACCTCGGTGACCTGGGCGATCTCGGCGGGTTGTTCGGCAACCTGTTCGGCGGGCGCGGCGGTCGCCGTGGTCGCAACGCGGGCCCGGTCGGGGCCCAGCGGGGCAACGACATCGAGACCGAGCTGCACCTCGACTTCCTCGACGCGGTGCACGGGGTCACCACCTCGGTGAACATCACGTCGGAGGCGCCGTGCCACGTGTGCAACGGCACCGGCGCGAAGCCGGGCACCTTCCCCGAGCGCTGTCCCACCTGCAACGGCGCGGGCTCGGTCGCGGTCGACCAGGGACCGTTCTCGTTCTCCGAGGTCTGCCCCACCTGCGGCGGCCGGGGCAGCATCATCAAGGACAAGTGCAAGAACTGCAAGGGCAGGGGCATCGAGGTGCGCCCCCGCACGGTGAAGGTGCGGATCCCGGCCGGGGTCGACGACGGCCAGCGCATCCGGGTCAAGGGCCGGGGCACGCCCGGGCTCAACGGCGGGCCTCCCGGCGACCTCTACGTGGTCGTGCACGTCGCCCCGCACCCGATCTTCGCCCGCAGCGGCAAGTGGGACCTCACGGTGAAGGTGCCCATCACCTTCCCCGAGGCGGTGCTCGGCGCGCAGGTCAAGGTGCCCACGCTCGACGCCCCCGTCACGGTGAAGGTCCCGCCGGGCACGCAGACGGGCAAGACCGTCCGGGTGCGCGGTCGCGGCATCCCGCGCTCGTCCGGCGACCCCGGCGCGCTGCTCGTCACCTTCGACGTCGTGGTCCCCCACGAGCTCGACGACGACGCCCGCGCCGCGGTCGAGCAGCTCGCCGGCTCGCTACCGGGCAACCCGCGCGAGCACCTGGGGGTGTGATCCGTGGAGGACGACCAGCGCGCGCTCTACATCATCTCGGTGGCGGCCGAGCTCGCCGGCGTCCACCCGCAGACCCTCCGGATCTACGAGCGCAAGGGCCTCATCGAACCGAGCCGGACCGAAGGTCGTAGCCGTCGGTACTCCGACCGCGACATCGCGCTGCTCCAGCGCATCCAGGAGCTCACCAACGAGGGCGTCAGCCTGGCCGGGGTCCGCAAGATCCTGGAGCTCGAGGCCGAGCTCGAGGAGGTCAACGATCGGGTCGCCGCCCTCGAGGCGGCGCTGGCGCGGGCCCGCCAGGACCTCGAGGCGGCGGTGCGCGACGTGCACCGCAGCTACCGCCGTGACCTCGTCCCCGTCAGCCGGGCGGTGGCGAGGGTGTCACGCCACTGACGATCGCGCCCCGGTTGGCCCTGGCGCACCGCCCGGTCACGGAATAAAGTTGACAGCATCGTTGTCAACTTTGGGGACCCCTCCGTCAACTCCGAGGTAGACGCATGCCGCTCGACCCCAACAAGCTGACCCGCAAGTCCGGCGAGGCGCTCGGCGCCGCCCAGGCCCTGGCGCGGGAGCTGAACCACTCGCAGGTGACGCCCGAGCACCTGCTCGCGGCCCTGGTGGGCCAGCCCGAGAGCGTCGTGCTCCCGGTGCTCGAGCGCATCGGGGTCTCCGCCAAGACGGTGCGCGACCGCGTCGACGACGCCCTCTCGCGCGTGCCCAAGGTCTACGGCGAGACCGCCCAGCAGGCCCAGCTCTCCGCGGAGGCCTACCGCGTGCTGGAGGCCGCTGACGCCGAGCGCTCGACCCTGGGCGACGACTACCTGTCGACCGAGCACCTGCTGCTGGCGATGAGCGAGGTCACCGGCGGCGTGGGCGACCTGCTCCGGAGCCTCGGCGTCAGCCACGAGGCCGTGCTCGCCGCGCTCCAGGAGGTGCGGGGCAGCCACCGGGTCACCAGCGAGAACCCGGAGGAGCAGTACCAGGCGCTCGAGAAGTACGGGCGCGATCTCACCGAGGACGCCCGCAAGGGCAAGCTCGACCCGGTCATCGGACGCGACGAGGAGATCCGGCGCGTCATCCAGGTGCTGTCGCGCCGCACGAAGAACAACCCGGTGCTGATCGGTGAGCCCGGCGTGGGCAAGACCGCCATCGCCGAGGGCCTCGCCCGCCGCATCGTCGAGGGCGACGTGCCCGACGGCCTGCGCAACAAGCGCCTGATCGCGCTCGACATCGGGGCGATGATCGCGGGCGCGAAGTACCGCGGCGAGTTCGAGGACCGCATGAAGGCCGTCCTCAAGGAGATCAGCGACAGCGACGGCGAGATCATCACGTTCGTCGACGAGCTGCACACGATCGTCGGTGCGGGCGGCGCCGAGGGCGCGGTCGACGCCGGCAACATGATCAAGCCGATGCTGGCGCGGGGCGAGCTGCGCATGATCGGCGCCACCACCCTCGACGAGTACCGCAAGTACGTCGAGAAGGACCCGGCGCTCGAGCGTCGCTTCCAGCAGGTCTACGTGGGTGAGCCGTCGGTCGAGGACACGGTGGCCATCCTGCGCGGGCTCAAGGAGCGCTACGAGGTGCACCACGGCGTCCGCATCCAGGACGCCGCGCTGGTCGCGGCCGCGGTGCTCTCGCACCGGTACATCTCGTCCCGTCAGCTCCCCGACAAGGCCATCGACCTCATCGACGAGGCCGCCTCGCGGCTGCGCATCGAGATCGACTCGATGCCGTTCGAGATCGACGTCGTCGAGCGGCGGATCCGTCAGCTCGAGATCGAGAAGGCGGCGCTGGCCAAGGAGACCGACGAGCAGTCGAAGCAGCGGCTCGCCGCCATCGAGGAGGAGCTGGCAACCCTCGCCGAGGAGCGCGACGCGATGGTCGCGCACTGGCAGAACGAGAAGGACGCCATCACCGAGATCCGCGAGCTCAAGGAGCGCCTGGAGAACGCGCGCAACGAGGCCGAGAAGGCCGAGCGCGAGGGCAACCTCGAGCAGGCCGCGCAGTTGCGCTACGGCACCATGCGCGACCTCGACGCCGAGATCGCGCAGAAGACCCAGCGACTGAACGAGCTCCAGTCCGACCAGCAGATGCTCAAGGAGGAGGTCGACGAGGAGGACGTCGCCGAGATCGTCGCCAAGTGGACCGGCATCCCCGTGAGCCGGCTCATGGAGGGCGAGATGAGCAAGCTCGTGCGCATGGAGGAGGTGCTGCACGCGCGGGTGATCGGCCAGGACGACGCCGTCCACGCGGTCGCGAACGCCATCCGCCGGTCGCGTGCGGGGCTGTCCGACCCCAACCGCCCGATCGGCTCGTTCCTGTTCCTCGGCCCGACCGGTGTCGGCAAGACCGAGCTGGCCCGTACGCTCGCCGACTTCCTCTTCGACGACGAGAAGGCGATGGTCCGGATCGACATGTCGGAGTACCAGGAGAAGCACAACGTGTCGCGCCTGGTCGGCGCGCCTCCCGGCTACGTCGGTTACGAAGAGGGTGGTCAGCTCACCGAGGCGGTGCGACGTCGGCCGTACGCGGTCGTGCTGCTCGACGAGATCGAGAAGGCGCACCCCGACGTGTTCAACGTGCTGCTGCAACTGCTCGACGACGGCCGCCTGACCGACGGCCAGGGCCGCACCGTCGACTTCACCAACACCGTGCTCATCATGACGAGCAACTTGGGGGGCGGCGCCGACGAGGCGGTGGTGATGAACGTGGTGCGCAACCACTTCAAGCCCGAGTTCCTCAACCGCATCGACGAGATCGTGGTGTTCCACCGGCTGGGCGAGGCGCACATCGAGCGCATCGTCGCGCTGCAGGTGGAGCAGCTGCAGCTGCGGCTGGCGGAGCGCAACCTGGGCCTCGAGCTCAGCGACAGCGCCCTGGCCCACCTCGCCACCGCCGGCTACGACCCCGACTTCGGGGCCCGGCCGTTGAAGCGGGTGATCCAGCGCGAGGTCAGCGACCCGATCGCCCTGGCGCTGCTGAAGGGCGAGTACCACGACGGCGACACCATCGTCGTGGACGCCTCCCCCGACGGCAGCCTGACCTTCAGCAGCCAGCGACCGGTCGCCGTCCCGTAAGGCGCCCCGTCACGAACATCTCGGGGTTGAGTGGGTCATCTCACCCCGAACTCCGAGATGTTCGGGCGGAAGAGTCGACTACGATCTCGTCAACGTGACACCTGATGGTGCGTTACGTGGGGGGCAATCGTGCCGGGCACGGTGATCGTCGGCACCCAGTGGGGTGACGAGGGCAAGGGCCGCTTCACCGACTACCTGGCGCAGGAGAGCGACCTGGTCGTCCGCTACCAGGGCGGCCACAACGCCGGGCACCGCATCGTGGTCGGCGACGAGGTCTTCGCGTTGCAGCTCGTGCCGAGCGGCGTGCTCTACCCGCACGTCACCGCCATCATCGGCAACGGTGTCGTCGTCGATCCCGCGGTGCTGATCGACGAGCTCGACATGCTCGCGGGCAAGGGCGTCGACACGTCGCGCGTGAAGCTCTCGGGCAACTCGCACCTGATCATGCCGTACCACCAGGAGCTCGACCGCGTCACCGAGCGCTTTCTGGGCAAGAACAAGCTCGGCACCACCAAGCGCGGCATCGGTCCCGCGTACGCCGACAAGGCGTTGCGCGTGGGCCTGCGGGTGCAGGACCTGCTCGACGCCAAGATCTTCCGGGAGAAGCTCGACCTCGCGCTGCGCGAGAAGAATGGCGTGCTGGCGAAGGTCTACAACCGTCTGCCGCTCGACGCCGACCAGATCGCTGCGCAGTACCTGGCCATGGTCCCGCGCCTCGAGCCCATGATCGACGACACCGTGCACCTGGTCCACGAGGCGCTCGACGCCGGTCGCCCGGTGCTGTTCGAAGGCGCGCAGGCCACGTACCTCGACCTCGATCACGGCACGTATCCGTTCGTCACCTCGTCGAACCCGATCGCGGGCGGCGTGTGCACCGGTGCCGGGGTCGGGCCCCGCGCGATCGAGCGGGTCATCGGCGTGGCCAAGGCCTACGTGACCCGCGTCGGCAGCGGCCCGTTCCCCACCGAGCTGTTCGACGGCGATCCCGTGGGCGACGTCCTCGTCGAGCGCGGCCACGAGTTCGGCACCAACACCGGTCGTCGCCGGCGGCCCGGCTGGCTCGACCTGGTGATGCTGCGCCACGCCGTGCGGCTCAACTCGTGCACCGAGATCGCGATCACCAAGCTCGACGTGCTCGCACCGTTCCCCGAGCTCGCGGTGTGCGTGGCCTACGAGGGTGAGGACGGCACCCGCTACGACCACGTGCCGTACCACCAGTCGGTGCTGCACAAGGTGCGCCCGGTCTACGAGACGCTGCCCGGGTGGCAGTGCGACATCGACCGGTGCGCGCGTGTCGAGGACTTCCCCGACGAAGCGCGTGACTACCTCCGCTTCGTGGAGGAGGTCGTGGGTGTGCCCATCAGCTTCGTGGGTGTCGGCCCCGATCGCGCGCAGACGGTCGTCCTCCCCCGCGCCGCATGAGCCGCTCGCGAGCGCGCGGCCTTCGCCCCCTCCGGTCTCCGGTCGCCACGTCGGCGTGAGGATCCTCGTCGTCGGCTCGGGCGGGCGCGAGCACGCCCTCGTGTGGGCGTTGCAACGCGCGCCCGACGCGCCCGAGGTGTTCGCCGCCACCGGCAACCCGGGGATCGCCGCCCACGCGTTGTGCTTCCCCGTCGACCCGTCCGACGCCGCCGCGGTGGCCCAGCTCGGCGACGACCTCGACGTCGACCTGGTCGTGGTCGGTCCCGAGGGTCCGCTCGTCGCCGGCGTCGCCGACGCGGTCCGGTCCCGGGGCCGGCTCGCATTCGGGCCCGGTGCGGCCGGCGCCCGGCTCGAGGGCTCGAAGGCGTGGATGAAGGAGGTGCTCGCCGCCGCCGGAGTGCCGACCGCGCGGCACTCGGCGTTCGGCGCCGACGACGTCGACCGTGCGCTCGCCGCCCTCGAGGAGTTCGCGCCGCCCTACGTCGTGAAGACCGACGGCCTCGCCGCGGGCAAGGGCGTCGTGGTCACCGAGTCGCTCCGCGACGCACGCGACGCCGTGCGCGCCTACCTCTCGGGCGAGGCGTTCGGCGACGCCGGGCGCACCCTGGTGATCGAGGAGGGGCTCACCGGGCCCGAGCTGTCGCTGCTCGTCGTGTGCAACGGCGACCCCGACGGCGCGGTCGCGCTCGCACCGGCGCAGGACTTCAAGCGCATCGGTGAGCGCGACACCGGGCCGAACACCGGTGGCATGGGTGCCTACTCGCCGGTGCCGATCGCAGGACCCGCCGTGGTCGACGACGTCATGGCCCGGGCGGTGCGACCCACCTTGCACTGGCTGGCCGCCCACGACGTCGAGTATCGGGGCGTGCTGTACGCGGGGATGATGCTGACCGCCGACGGCCCCAAGGTGATCGAGTACAACGTGCGCTTCGGCGATCCCGAGTGCCAGGTGGTGCTGCCACGCGTCGCCTCCGACTTCGCCGAGCTGCTGCGGGCCGCGGCGGCGGGCGAGCCGCTCGCGGTGGAGTTCGCCGACCTGGCGTGCGTGACCGTCGTGCTGGCCGGTGCGGGCTACCCGGCCTCGGCGCGGACCGGCGACGCCATCGTGGGTCTCGACGTCGCCACCGCGGTGAACGAGGTCACGATCTTCCACGCCGGGACCGCGCGCGATGCCGACGGCACGCTCCGCACCGCCGGGGGGCGCGTGCTCGACGTCACCGGGATGGGCCCCGACCTGTCGGTGGCGCGCACACGCGCCTATGAAGCGGCCGGTCTGATCACCTGGGACGGCATGCAGCTCCGCGGCGACATCGCCGCCGCAGCCGCGGCCACCGAAGCGGGCTCGGAGCCCGCGTGGCGGCTCACCGGACCCGACGGCGGGTCCGCACCCCGGCGATGACGAGTGAACAGGGGATGCACCGCAGCGGGTCGCCGTCCTTCGGCGGAGGGACGAGACACACCGCACACCAGTGCTGGCCGCACTCGTCGCATTGCGCGACGGCGTGCTCGGTCCAGTGCTTGGAGCAGTTCATCACCCCCGAGCCCTCCTCGTCCCGATCGCGTCGCCCACCAATTGTCCTGCGGACGCGCCCCGGGGGGCGGGTCCGTGCCGTTTCCGGCTCGTAGAGTGTTCGGCAGGAGGAAGGGCCCCCTTGATAGAGCGCTACGCACTGCCTGAGATCGCCGGCCTCTTCACCGACGAGGCCCGATTCCGCGCCTGGCTGGAGGTCGAGATCCTCGCCACCGAGGCCTGGGCGAAGCTCGGGGTGGTGCCCGCCGCCGACGCGGTGACGGTCCGCGAGCGGGCGGACTTCACCGTGTCCGAGGTCCACGAGCGGGAGCGCACCACCGAGCACGACGTCGCCGCCTTCGTCGACGTGGTGCAGGAGCACATCGGCGCGCCGGCCGGCTCATGGCTGCACTACGGCCTCACGTCGAGCGACGTCGTCGACACCGCGCTGTCGTCGGTGCTGGTCCAGGCGACGGACCTCCTGCTCGACGCCGCCGCCGCGCTCGAGGACGCGATCCGCGCCCAGGCCGAGGCTTACCGGGCGGTCCCGATGGCCGGGCGCACCCACGGCGTGCACGCCGAGCCCACCACGTTCGGGGCGAAGCTGGCGCTGTGGGCGATGCAGGTGCACCGCGACCGCGAACGGCTCGTGCGGGCGCGCCGGGCCATCGCGGTGGGCAAGCTGTCGGGCGCGGTCGGCACGTACTCCAACATCGACCCCGCGGTCGAGGCTTACGTGTGCGAGGCGCTCGGGCTGGTCCCGGTGCCGGCCACGCAGGTGATCGCCCGCGACCGGCACGCCGAGCTGCTGTACGCGTGCGCCTCGGTCGGCGCCACGGTGGAGGCGTTCGCGACCGAGATCCGTCACCTCCAGCGCACCGAGGTGCGCGAAGTGGAGGAGCCCTTCCGCACCGGCGCCCAGAAGGGCTCGAGCGCGATGCCGCACAAGCGCAACCCGGTGAAGGCCGAGCAGCTCAGCGGCCTCGCCCGCGTGCTGCGGGGCAATCTGCAGGCCGGGCTCGAGAACGTCGCGCTGTGGCACGAGCGCGACATCTCGCACTCGTCGGTCGAGCGCATCATCCTCCCGGACTCGCTGCAGCTCGCGTACTACGTGCTGGTGAAGTTCCGCAGCATCGTCGAGGGGATGCACGTCTACCCCGAACGCATGCGGGAGAACCTCGACGCGTCGTACGGGCTCGTGTTCAGCCAGCCGGTGCTCCTCGCGTTGGTCGAGTCGGGCATGACGCGCGACGACGCGTACCGTGCGGTGCAGCGGAACGCGATGACCACGTGGGAGTCGCGCCGCCCGTTCATCGACGTCCTGCGCGACGACCCCGCCGTCCTCGACGCGCTCGGCGACGAGCGGCTCGCCGCGTGCTTCGACCTCACCGGCGCGCTGGCGAACGTCGATCGCATCTTCGCCGCCCTCGACGATCTGGAGCCGCTTCCGGGTCCGACGGGCACGGACCGGCGGTGACGTGAGCAGGCTTTCCCTTCCCCACTTCTACAGCGGCAAGGTGCGCGAGCTCTACGAGGTCGACCACGACCGCATGCTGGTCGTGGCGTCCGACCGCGTGTCGGTGTTCGACGTCGTGCTCCCCGACCTCATCCCCGACAAGGGCCGGGTCCTCACCGCGCTGTCGACGTTCTGGTTCGAGCAGACCGCGCACCTGGCCCAGAACCACCTGGTGTCGTCCGACCCCACCGACTTCCCGGAGACCGCGGGCCCCGACGTCTCCGGCCGGGCGATGTTGGTGCGGGCGGCCCAGCCGGTCCGGCTCGAGTGCGTCGCGCGGGGGTACCTGTTCGGGGCCGCGTGGTCCGACTACCAGGAGACGGGCACGGTGCGGGGCCGGCCCCTCCCGGCGGGGCTCCGCCAGGCCGAGCGGCTCCCGGAGCCGATCTTCACGCCCACCACCAAGGCCGAGAGCGGCCACGACCTCCCGCTCTCCGACACCGAGGCCGCGGAGCTCGTGGGCGCCGACCTGTTCGAGGAGCTCCGCGACGTCACGCTCGCCATCTACCGGTTCGGCGCCGCACTCACCGCCGAGCGGGGGCTCATCCTGGCCGACACCAAACTCGAGTTCGGGTTGATCGACGGGCGCCTGGTGGTGATCGACGAGATGATGACGCCCGACTCGTCGCGTTACTGGAGCGCCGACGACCACGTCGTCGGGACGTCCCCGCCGTCATTCGACAAGCAGTTCGTGCGCGACCACTACCTGTCGATCGGGTGGAACCAGCAGCCGCCGGTGCCACACATCCCGGCGTCGGTGATCGCGGGCACGCGGGCGCGCTACGTGGAGGCCTACGAGCAGGTGAGCGGCAACAGCTTCGACACCTGGTACGGAGACGACGAATGAGATACGCCGTCCGCATCGACGTCACCCATCTCCCCGGGGTGCTCGATCCGCAGGGCGCGACCGTCGAGCGCGCGCTGCCTGCACTCGGGTACGCCAACGTGAGCGAGGTCTCGATCGCCAAGACCATCCGTCTGGTGCTCGACGCCGACTCGGAGGCCGCGGCGCGGGCGCAGGTCGACGAGATGTGCCGGCGGATCCTGGCCAACCCCGTGATCGAGCGCTACACGGTGGAGGTCGACGACGTGGTCCCGACAGCATGAGCGCACGCGTCGGAGTGGTGGTGTTCCCGGGCACGAACTGCGAGCTCGACGTGCAGTGGGCGGTGGAGGCGCTCGGCGGCGAGACCGAGCTGCTCTGGCACGGCGACCGGACGGTGCGCGCGGTCGACGCGGTGGTCGTGCCGGGCGGGTTCGCCCACGGCGACTACTTGCGCACCGGCGCCATCGCCCGCTTCTCGCCGGTCATGGACGCGGTCGCGGACCACGCCGCCGCGGGAGGTCCCGTCGTCGGCATCTGCAACGGCTTCCAGGTGCTCACCGAGGCGGGCCTGCTCCCCGGCGCGCTGCAGAAGAACGCCGGGCTCACCTTCGTGTGCGACACGGTCGAGCTCGAGGTGGTGAGCACCCGATCGGTGCTCACCAACCGGGCCGAGCGCGGCGCGAGGCTGCGCATCCCGATCAACCACTTCGAGGGCAACTACGTGTGCGACGCCGAGACGCTGGCGCGCCTCCGGGCCGACGATCGCATCGTCGTCCGCTACGTCGACAATCCCAACGGCAGCCTCGACGACATCGCCGGCATCAGCAACGAGGCGGGCAACGTGGTGGGCCTCATGCCGCACCCGGAGCGGGCCAGCGACGCCCTGCTCGGCAGTGCCGACGGGGTCGTCCTGCTCGAGTCGCTCCTCACCTCCTGCTCCGGCGTCACTCGCGTGCCGTAGCGGCCGGGGCTCACGAGCCCCTCGAGATGCCCGCTTTCTTGAGCACGTCGGCGGGGACGCCCAACTCTCGCCAGGCCGCGTACGAGATGCCCTTGCGCGCCGCGTACTTGGACGCGGTCTTCACGAAATCAGCCTCGAGCGCCGACAGGTCGACCTTGGTGCCCATCGCCTCCAACTCCTTCTGGAGGTCCATCCGCTCTTGGACCAACTGGAGCTGTTGGAGGGCGGAGACGTCGCCGAACTCGGCGTCGATGGCGGCGAGGCGCTTCTTGATGGAATCGGGCGTACGCCGCCGCCCCCGCCGCGGGCGGTTCTGCTGCAAGGCCTCCAGGTAGTTCTTCACCGCCCGACCCTCGGAGCGTCCCTCGGCGAGCGCCGCTTTGTGTTGGGCGCTCATCGTGCGAGTGGTGGATTTGGCCATGGCTCTCTCTCCCGTGAATCGGTCGGTCGACGCCCGTCCTTTCTGTCTATCACCCGGACCGCTATTCCTGTAATGGCGGACTCGAATTGTTCAGGTCATGGGTCAAAGCGATGCTTGGCTACGATGCGGCTCGATCCCATGAGCAGCGCCAGCACGCGGCAGCCGGAGCCCGTCCACCGGCAACTCGGACTCACCGACGACGAGCTCGACGCGATCGTGGAGCTGCTCGGGCGCGACCCCACCGAGCTCGAGCTCGCGATGTACGCGGTGATGTGGTCGGAGCACTGCTCGTACAAGTCGTCGAAGCGATACCTCGGTCGTTTCCCCACCGAGGCGCCGTGGGTCCTCGTCGGTCCGGGCGAGGGCGCAGGCGTGATCGACGTCGGCGACGGCCTCGCGGTCGCCATCCGCATCGAGAGCCACAACCATCCGTCGGCGGTGGAGCCCTACCAGGGCGCGGCCACCGGCGTCGGCGGGATCATCCGCGACGTCTTCTCCATGGGTGCGCGTCCCATCGCGCTGATGGACCCCTTGCGCTTCGGCCCGCTCGACGACGCCCGCACCCGCTACCTCCTCGAGGGTGTCGTCGCCGGCATCAGCGGCTACGGCAACGCGGTCGGGGTCCCGACCGTGGGCGGCGAGGTGGTGTTCGACGAGTGCTACCGCGACAACCCGCTCGTCAACGTGCTGTGCCTCGGCGTGCTGCCGGTCGACCGGCTGGTGCTGGCGAAGGCCGAGGGGGTCGGCAACGTCGCGGTGCTCCTCGGGTCGGCCACCGGGCGAGACGGCATCGGCGGGGCGAGCGTGCTGGCCTCCGCCGGCTTCTCCGAGGGCGACGAGGCCAAACGGCCGTCGGTGCAGGTGGGCGATCCGTACGAGGAGAAGCGGCTCATCGAGGCGTGCCTCGAGCTGCTCGACGCCGGCCTCGCCGTGGGCGTGCAGGACCTCGGCGCCGCCGGCATCTCGTGCGCGGCGTCGGAGACCGCGGCGAAGACCGGTGCCGGCATGGACGTCGACCTCGCCCGCATGCCCAAGCGCGAGCCCGGGATGAACGGCGTCGAGGTGATGACGTCGGAGAGCCAGGAGCGCATGCTCGCCATCGTCACCCCCGCCGACCTCGACGCGGTGCTCGACCTGTGTCGCCGGTGGGAGATCCGGGCCTCGGTCATCGGCCGCGTCACCGACACCGCGCGGTTCCGCGTGTACGACGGCCTGTTCGACGCCGTGGGCGTGCCGGGCGGGAACCCGCCGGTCCCGCGCGGCGACGCGCCACCCCTGCGGTCGTCCGACGCGCAGCCGGTGGCCGACGTCCCGGTCGCCAGCCTCGGCGACGGTCCCGTGTACGACCGGCCCGCGACCGCGCCGTCGCAGCGCGCCGAGCTGCACGCCGACGACCCCGCGCCGGTGCTCGCGGCGCGGTTCCCGTCCGGCACCGACCTGTCGGACGAGCTCCTCGGGTTGCTGGAGGCACCGAACATCGCGGACAAGTCGTGGGTGTACCGGCAGTACGACCACCAGCTGTTCCTCAACACCGTGGTCGCGCCCGGCGGCGACGCGTCGGTGCTCCGGCTGAAGGGCACCGCGCGCGCGCTCGCGCTCACCACCGACGGGAAAGCGCGGTTCTGCGCGCTCGATCCCTACACCGGCGCCCGCCTCACCGTGATCGAGGCCGCCCGCAACCTCGCCTGCGTCGGCGCGGTACCGAAGGCGTTGGTGAACTGCCTGAACTTCGGCAACCCCGAGCACCCCGAGGTCATGTGGCAGTTCGCCGAGGTGGTCGACGGCATGAGCGACGCGTGTCGGGCGCTCTCCATCCCCGTCGTGGGCGGCAACGTCAGCTTCTACAACGAGTCGCGCGGGCGCGACATCGACCCCACTCCGGTGATCGGTGTGGTCGGGCTCATCGAGGCGCTCACCACCGTGCCGCCGCCGGCCGCGCTGCACAACGGTGACGCGCTGGTCGTCCTCGGCCACACCGCGCCCGAGCTCGGCGGGTCGGAATGGGCCGGTCTCCACGGTCTGCGGGGCGGGACACCGCCGGCCGCCGACCTCGACACCGCCGCCGCGCTGCACGACTTCGTGCGTGAGCTGGTCGTCGGGCGGGCGGTGCGCGGGGTGCACGACGTCTCCGACGGCGGGCTGGCCGTCGCCCTGGCCGAGATGGCGGTCGCCGGCGGGTGCGGGTTCGGGGTTGAGTTGCGGTCCGAGCTGGTCCCGGCGCTGGCCTGGTTCTCGGAATCGGCATCCCGGGTCGTGGTCGCGGTCGATCCCGACACCGCCGACGCCCTGGTCGAGCGGGCCCGGCTCGCCAACGTCCCCGCCCTACGCCTCGGCACCGCCGGCGGTGACCGCCTCGAGGCCGAGGGCGCCTTCTCGGTCGCGCTCGTCGATGCGACCCATGCCTGGCGCGATGCCCTCCCGGCCGCCCTCGGCCGGCCGACGCCCGACCGGTAGCATCGGGCGGGAATCGACCCCGTGGAATGGGGGTTGACCTCGGGGTGCGTGGGAGACGGAGCCGGTGAACGACCCCCAGATCGGTCACGCCTGTGGCGTGTTCGGCGTGTACGCGCCCGGGCAGGCCGTCGCCCACCTCACGTACCTCGGTCTGTACGCGCTGCAGCACCGGGGCCAGGAGTCGGCCGGGATCGCGGTGAGCGACGGGCAGACGATCACCGTGTCCAAGGACATGGGCCTGGTGACGCAGGTGTTCGACGAGCGGCGCCTGGCCCCGCTCGACGGCCACCTCTCCATCGGTCACGTGCGCTACTCCACCACCGGGTCGAGCAGCTGGCGCAACGCCCAGCCGGTCTACCGCTCGGTCGGCGACGCCGGCTTCGCCCTGGGTCACAACGGCAACCTCACCAACACCGTCGAGCTCGCCGAGCGCCTGGGCATGCTGCCGGGGCTGGTGCCCGGCGACACCGGCCTCGACTCCACCACCGACTCCGCCCTGGTCGCCGAGCTCATCGCCCACGAGTACGCGGCCGAGGGCCGCTCCGACGGCCGCGACCTCGAGCTCGCGCTCCTGCAGGTGCTGCCCCTACTGGCTGGTGGCTTCTCGTTCGTGATGATGGACGAGGCGCACCTCATCGGCGTGCGCGACCCGCACGGCTTCTGGCCGCTCGTGCTCGGGCGGGTCGAGGGCGGATGGGTGCTGGCCAGCGAGACCGCCGCGCTCGACATCGTGGGGGCGCATTTCGTGCGCGAGGTCGAGCCGGGCGAGATGATCGTGATCGACGCGTCGGGTGTTCACACCAACCGCTTCGCCGAGGCCGACCCCAAGCTCTGCCTGTTCGAGTTCGTGTACTTCGCCCGCCCAGACACCACGCTCTACGGCAAGAGCGTGCACGCGGCGCGCCAGCGCATGGGCGAGGAGCTGGCCCGCCAGGCGCCGGTCGACGCCGACATGGTCATGCCGGTCCCCGAGTCGGGCATCCCCGCCGCGCAGGGCTACGCGCGCGCGGCCGGCATCCCGTACGGCGACGGCCTGGTGAAGAACCGCTATGTCGGCCGGACGTTCATCCAGCCGAACCAGAAGCAGCGCGGGCAGGGGGTGCGGCTGAAGCTCAACCCGCTCCCCGAGAACATCCGCGGCAAGAAGCTCGTGGTGGTCGACGACTCCATCGTGCGCGGCACCACCACGCGTCAGGTCGTGCAGATGCTGCGCGAGGCCGGGGCGTCGGAGGTGCACTTCCGTGTGTCGTCGCCGCCGTACAAGTGGCCGTGCTCGTACGGCATGGACACCGGGAGCCGGTCGGAGCTGCTGGCGGCCGACATGTCGGTGGGTGAGATCCGCGACTTCCTCGGGGTCGACTCGCTCGCCTACCTCGAGCTCGACCGTCTCACCACGGCGACCGGCGCGTCGTCCGACTCGTTCTGCACCGCCTGCCTCTCGGGCCGCTACCCGGTGCCGGTGCCCCTCTCGGACTCCAAGCTCGCCCTGGAGGACACCGCCGCCGATTCTGCTCCTGCGGCTCGATGACGGGGAGCGGAGCCGGCGAGCCGACCGGACCCCTGACCTACCGCGGCGCCGGCGTCGACATCGCGGCCGGCGAACGGGCCGTCGAGCTGATCAAGCAGCACGTGCGCGCGACGTTCCGGCCCGAGGTTGTCGGGGACATCGGCGGGTTCGGTGGTCTCTTCGCCTTCGACGCCAAGCCGTTCGAGCACCCGCTGCTCGTGTCGTCGACCGATGGCGTGGGCACCAAGTCGCTCATCGCGCGCCTCACCGGTCGTTACGACACCATCGGCATCGACCTCGTCGCGATGTCCGTCGACGACATCGCGGTGCAGGGGGCCGAGCCGCTGTTCTTCCTCGACTACATCTCGATCGGCAAGCTCGTGCCCGAGATCGTCGACGACATCGTCGCCGGGGTGGCGCGCGGGTGTGTCGAGGCCGGGTGTGCGCTGCTCGGTGGAGAGATGTCGGAGCACCCCGACCTCATGGAGCCCGGTGAGTTCGACCTCGTCGGCTTCGCGGTCGGAGTGGTCGAGCGCGCGCGCGTGCTTCCGGCCCAGGTGAGGCCGGGCGACGTCGTGGTCGGGTTCGCCAGCCCGGGACTCCGGTGCAACGGCTTCTCGCTGGCGCGCAAGGCGCTGCTCGAACGCGCCGGCCGCCGCCTCGAGGATCCCGCGTGGAAGGGCGCGCACCACTCGTTGGCCGACGAGCTGATCCGCCCGAGCGTGATCTACGCGCCCGCGATGCGGAAGCTACGCGAACGGGTCGACGTGCGCGCTTTCGCGCACGTCACCGGCGGCGGTCTGCCCGACAACCTCGCCCGCGTGCTCCCCGCGCACTGCGACGCGGTGCTACACCGCGGCGCGTGGGAGGAGCCCCGGATCTTCGCCGAGATCCAGGCCGCGGGTGACGTGCCCGACGACGAGATGACCCACGTGTTCAACCTCGGCCTCGGGATGCTGGCCGTCGTCGCTCCGGAGCACCGCTTCGATAGCCTCGATTCCGTGCGGTCGGCCGGCCACGAAGCGTGGGTGGTCGGAGAGGTGTCAGATGGTCGCGGACGGGTAAATATCACCGACTGAACCGGCGACGGATCACCTGCCCGAAGGGCACGGAAGCTGCTACTCTGCACATACGGGACCGATCCCTCCCCGTCGCCCCCCGGCGAGGATCCGTATCGACTGCGAGGACGTCATGCCCCAGAATCCCGCTCCCGAGCCCGAACAACTGCTCACCCCGTCAGAAGTCGCCGCCATGTTCCGGGTGAACCCCAAGACGGTGACCCGTTGGGCGCGCGCCGGCAAGATCTCGGCCATCCGCACCCTCGGCGGTCATCGTCGCTTCCGGGCGTCGGAGATCCGCAAGTTCCTGGAGCAGGTCGACGAGGCCAACGAGCTCGAGTGACCCCGGCCGCCGACCGGGTCGGCGCTACGACGGCGACCGCAGCTGCTTGACGATCATCTTCGCCTGCGCCTTCATTCCGGTCGCGTCGGGATGGAACATGAACGCGGGCGAGGCGGGCACCTCGCCCTCGACCCAGCGGCGCGCGGGCGTGGCGCAGGCGTCGTGGCCCTTGGGGGCGTAGGAGTCGACGAAGTCGACCTTGGCCGCCGCGGCCGACTGCTTGATCACGGTGTACAACCGCTGGCCGAAGTCGACGAGGAAGCGGAGGTCGGCCGCGTCGATCGGCACGCTCGGCGGGCACGGCGACGCGGACGCGGGCATGACGCGCAGGTACGGGAGCACGATGACCCGCGCGTGCGGCGCCGCGTGCTTGATCGCCTGCAACGTCGTCGCCATCTTCGCCGGCAGCGCCGCCAGTGCCGCGTCGACCTGCCCGGGCACGACGATCGGCCCGACGCAGCTCTGGCCGCGGGCGCCCGCGCTGCCGCAGGCGAGGTTCGACACCGTGTAGTTCACGTCGTTGCCGCCGATGGTGACGGTCACGAGCTTGGTGTCGGGCGTGACCGCGGTGAGCTGCGGTGGATGCACGCCCTGCGGGGCGGAGAGGATGTTGTCGGTCGTCGCGGCACCGCACGACACGTCGGTGAGTGACAGCTTCAGGCTGGCCGCGACCAGATGCGGGTAGTTGCTCGCCGATCGGAGGCACGACGCGTCGGCCACCGGGGGGATCATCGGCCCCGAGGCGAAGGAGCTCCCGAGGGCGACGTACTTGTCGCCCGGCCGCAGCGCGGCCGCGGCCGCGGCGGGATGGGCGAACTGCACCCCGGCCACGATGACCAGCACCGCCACCAGCACCTGGCGGAGGCGTCGCCGACCAGCCGGAGTGCGAGCTGCGTGGTGGTCGCGCATGGTGGTCCCCCTTGGGTCGTCCAGCCTAAAGGGCACCTGACCTGCGTTGATGCGCGCCCGGCGGGTCGCGACGAAGCCCTGGCCCAGCTCGGTGCTGTGACCAGGGCTTCGGAGGTGGCCGGGACCGGCGTCGATCCGGTGACCCCGCGCTTTTCAGGCGCGTGCTCTGCCGACTGAGCTACCCGGCCTCGCGAAGACCGCCGCCGCAGCGACGGTCTTCCGCGGTCCTGACGGGATTTGAACCCGCGGCCTCCGCCTTGACAGGGCGGCGTGCACTCCAAACTGCACCACAGGACCAGATGAAACGGCGCCAGTGTGTCGCGTGCGGCGCCGACGGTGCCCCCAGGGGAGTTCGAATCCCCGTTACCGCCTTGAAAGGGCGGCGTCCTGGGCCACTAGACGATGGGGGCTCGGCCTCACCTGAGGCAGCGCATGGTAGCAGGAGGGCTTCAGGCCTCCCGACCCGATGTGTCGCCGATCGGATGGTTCTCCGCCAGCCGACAGCCGCTCCCGGCGCAGCGCCGGAGCTGCGAGAGCCGGTGGGCCAGCGCCTGCTCCAACGCGGGTTCGGTTCCGGCCCGGTTCACGATCTCGTCGGGGTCGGTGCGCAGGTCGTACAGCTCGCGGTCGCCGTTGCCGTACTCCACGTAGAGCAGGTGGCTGGTGCGGACGGCGTCGTAGTCGGGGATCTCGGCGGCGCGGTTCAGGAGCATGGTGTCGCGGATCTCCCGGTGACGGAGCCGGTGCGCCATCGCCTCGTCGGGGTCGGGCGGCTCGAGGGTCGAGTTCTTCGCCGGGGCGCGGGCCGGTTGGCTCACGCCCGCCTCGACCCGGTGCTCGATCAGGTACGCGGTGCGCCAGGCCGACGGGTGCGCCCCGCGCAGGAGCGGGACGAGCGACCGCCCGTCGGTGAACGACGGTGACCGGGTGCCCGCCATCGCCTCGAAGGTGGGTGCGAGGTCGGTGTTGCCGGCCAACTGGGTCACGTGCGCGCCCGCCTGCACGCCCGGCCCGCGCACCAGCAGGGGGACGTGGATGTCGGGCTCGTACGCCGTCTGCTTGCCCGCCGGCAGGCGGTGCTGGCCGAGGTGGAAGCCGTTGTCCGACGCGAACACGATGTAGGTGTTGTCGAGCTGCTTGGTGGCTCGCAGCGTGCGCACGAGCCGCGCCACGCCCCGGTCGACGGCTTGCAACGAGCGGATGCGCATGCGGTAGAGGTCGTCGATCGCAGTGGTCTCGGCCGACGTGAACGGGGGCAGGTCGCGCACGAAGCGAGGCATGCGGCTCACGTCGGTCTGGTCGAAGCTGGGAGTGCGCGGTGCCTGCGCGAGCGGGAACTTGGCGACGTCC
>DATBBL010000302.1:0-12802 GCA_036271015.1 Acidimicrobiia bacterium | reverse complement strand
TGGGTAGAGCATGACGAAGCGGAACCAGCGGGCGTAGAATGGCAGGTGCTGCATCGCCCACCGGTCACCGGGCGGCACCTGGGCGTGGTACAGCGGGTTCGGCAGCATCCACTGGGTCGTCCGTTGGTAGATCGTGAGCTGCTCGACGGTGTCGGCGATGGTGGGCGCGATCTGGAACCCCGACGCGCCCGCGCCGACCAGCGCGAACCGCTTCCCCGTCAGGTCGAGGCCGTCGGGCCACCGGGCGGAGTGGAACGACGAACCGGTGAAGTCGTCCATGCCGGGGATGTCCGGCATGCGGGGGATGTTCAGCGAGCCGACCCCGCTGATCACGAACCGCGCCTCGAGCACCTCGGTGGTCCCGTCCGGGTTCCGGATGCCGACCTGCCAGGAGCTCGTCGGCTCGTCCCACGTGAGCGACGTCACTTCGGTACCGAAGCGACACCGCGGCCGCAGCCGGTAGGTGTCGAGCACGCGGACGAAGTAGTCGCGCAGCTCGGGCTGCTGGCAGTAGTACTCGGTCCAGTGGTGCGACGGCTCGAACGCGTAGCAGTAGTGGTGGCTGCCGACGTCGACGCGCGCCCCCGGGTACCGGTTCTCCCACCAGGTCCCGCCCGGGCCCTCGTCCTTCTCGACGATCACGAACGGGAGCCCGGCCTGGGTCAGGCGGATCCCGGCGAGGATGCCGGACAGGCCGCACCCGATGACGACGACTGGCGACGCCGCCTTCGCCTCCTCCGGCACCTCGTCGCCCCACGCGATCGTGCCGTTGTCGGCGCCGTCGAACTGCATGTCCTCGACGAACATCGGCACCATCACGTCCTCGTCGAGCGGCGCGCCCGCGAGGAAGGCGAACATCTCGACGACGACGTCCTGCGTGAGCTCGTGCGGGACGCACCCGCCGTCACGGTAGGCGGCGATGGCCGGGACCGCGCGTCGGCGGACGTCGGCGAGCACGTCGTCGTCGAGACCGCCCTGCAGGTCCATGGTGCCGGGCATGTGCGGCAGCGACACGTCGCGGATCCACGACGGATCACCCGTCATGTGCACCAGCGAGCACAGCAGCACGGGCACCGAGACGTCCTCGAGCGCGGCGGCGATGGCGGCGTCGTCGTCGGTGAACGGCGCGCCGACGTGCGGGTTCCGGGTGTCGGGCATGCCGCCGAGCGTATCGACCTCGGTCGAGGTCCCGAGATCCTTCGGTACGATCCGGGCGCGAAGGGGCGAGCGCGGCGGACGTCGGACTCGAGGACTGCGTGGCCGATTACGACGACATCATCGTGGGCGGTGGCTCGGCCGGCATCGCGCTGGCGACCCGGCTGACCGAGGACGACGCCCGGCAGGTGCTGCTGATCGAGGCGGGGCCCGATCCCGGGTTCGTGGACGCCGACCGGCTCACCGACCAGATGCGCTTCGCGGCCACGCTCACCGACTGGGCGATCGACGCCGCCTACGTTCCCGACGGCGACGCCCTCAACTACCCGCAGGGACGGAAGATGGGCGGCGGATCGGCGGTGAACGGCGCGTTCGCCGTCCGCGGAGTGCAGGACGACTACGAGCGTTGGGCTGCGGTCGCGGGCGAGGAGTGGTCGTGGCCGAACCTGCTGCGCGTCCTATGTCGCCTGGAGTCCGACCAGGACTTCGGCGGTGGCGACGCCCACGGCGCCGACGGCCCGGTCCCCGTCGTGCGCTGGCGCCCCGAGGAGCTCCTCCCGGCCCAGCAGGCGTATCGCACCGCGGTCATGGACCACGACATCCCGTGGGTCGAGGACCTCAACGCGCCGGGCGCCTCGGGCATCGGTTCGATGCCCATGAACCTGCGCGACGGCGTGCGCATGTCGACCGCGCTGACCTACCTTCCATTGGCCCGGCAGCGGGAGAACCTGACGATCTGGCCGCGCACCGAGGTGACGCGGGTGCTGCTCGAGGGTGGCCGCGCCACCGGGGTCGAGTACCCGCGCGACGGCGCGTTGCGCGAGGTGCGCGGTTCGCGTGTCGTCCTCTCCGCCGGTGCGCTCCAGTCGCCGGCGCTGCTGTTGCGGTCGGGCATCGGTCCGGCTCGCCACCTGGCCGAGGTCGGTGGTGACTGCGTCGTCGATCTTCCCGGTGTCGGCGAGAACCTGATGGATCATCAGGGCACCGCGGTGTTCCTCGTCCCGCGTGACGAGCTGCCCGCGCCGGATGCGCGCGTGTGCCAGCTCGGGGCGCGCTACTCGTCCTCGGTCGGAACCGCCGCCGACGACATGTGGCTCAGCATGTGGACGCCCTGGGACCTCACCGAGTTCCCCGACATGCGGAGCGCGCTCGGCGTGGGGTCGATCAGCACGCTCGTGGTCGGGGTGCACGACCCGTTGTCCCGGGGCACGGTGCGGCTGCGCGCGACCGATCCGGGCGTGCGGCCGCAGGTCGACTTCCGGATGCTCACCGACCCCGGTGACCTGCCGCGCCTGGTCGAGGGCCTGCAGCTGGTCATGAGCCTGGCGAGGCATGGCGCGTTCAGCGCGTCGTATGCGGGCATCGGGTTGTTGGACCCATCGAGCGCCAACGACCGCGCGGCCCTCGAGAGCTACATCAGGTCGACCGTGGGCGGCTGGTACCACGCGGCCGGCACCTGCCGCATGGGCACCGACCCCGACGAGGGCGCGGTGGTCGACGGTCGGCTCCAGGTGCACGGCGTCGACGCGCTGCACGTGGTCGACGCGTCCGTCATGCCGACCGTCTTCCGCGCGCCCACCAACCTGAGCACCATCGCCATCGGCGAGCGAGCCGCCGAGCTCCTGCGGTAAGCGCGCGGGGCGAACGGACTGTTTTCGATCACGCGTGGACTTTGCAAACCTCGAGCACCGTGCATCACGCGTTCGCTCTCGCGTGCTGGAGCCCGACACGCACCGCATCGCGGGACGGATCTTGACGCGCCAGGAGTGCCATCGCGTCTTCGATGTGTTCGAGGTCGAGGACCTCGCCGACGACAAGATCTGAGCGCACGGCGCCGCCCTGCAGCATCGCCACCGACTCGGCCATCGATTCGGGCGTGTATCCGGCACCGCCGTAGACCGTCAGCGACTTCACCACGATGTTGTCGCTGATGAACCCCGGAATCTCGGCGAAGTGCTTCAGCCCGGCAAACAGCACACGACCGCGGAACCGGGCGAGATCAATGGCCAGCGGCACGGTTGGTGGGACGCTCGCGATGTCGAACACCACGTCGGCCCATTGGCCGCCAGTGATGTCCTGAACGAGTTCGCGCGCGTCAACGACGTCGACCGCAACCGCATGAGTAGCGCCGATCGCGCGCGCCGTGTCGAGGCGCAGCGTGTCTTGCGAGACGCCGGTCACGACGACCTGCGCGGGCTTCCGCACCAGCACCGCTTCGAGCACCGCCAGCCCCTGGTGGCCCGGCCCCTCGATGACCACGGTGTCACCTTCGTTCACCCCTGCGATCGACACCCAGTTGACCCCGTTGGCGAGCGGCTCGAACAGCGTGAGCTGCGCAGGCGGCAGCGCTTCGGTCATGCGGTGCAGTCCCGTGCCCGGCAGGATCTCCATGTACTCGCCGTATCCGCCCCAGAGTCCGAGGCGCCCTTCCCCCGTCATGTCGGAGTAGCCGTAAACCAGGAGCGGTGGTACGCCCGAGAGGATCTCGTCGACGCCGACGCGTTCTCCCTCTTGCACGCCGAGCTTGGCATCGGCCGCGAGCTTCACGACGCGCCCCACGACTTCGTGGCCGGGCACCACGGGAAAGACGCTCCCTCCGGGCACAAGCTCGACACCCTCGAACGTCGCGAGGTCGCTGCCGCAGAGGCCGCACGCCTCCACCCGCAGGACTGCGCCGCCGGGTGGAGGGTCAGGGATTGGAAACTCCCGCACCTCCCAGCGCTCGTCGCCGAGGAACACCACCGCCCGACACGTATCCATGGGCGACGAGTATGGCCGGGGCAGGCGGGCGCCGCACGGGCCCGCGGATGCCATTCGATACAGTCGAACCGCCTACCACCGCAGTGTGCGAACGGGGGGACCATGCTCGGACGAGACGATCTCGTGCTGTGCGCCGGAACGCTGCTCGCGGCCTCGCTGCCCGAGCGGGCCAAGGCCGCGCAGGCAGCTGGATACGCCGGGATGTCGCTCTGGCTGGCCGACGTGATGCAAGCGCGCCGCGACGGCATGACCGACGCCGACATCCGTGCGCTGTTCGACGATCACGGGCTCGAGGTGGCGGAGCTCGACTGCCTGGCGAACTGGCTGCCCGGCACCACCGCGCCGCCCGACCTGCCGTTCGACGTCGATGACGTGATGCTCGCGACCGATCACGACTTCTTCGCGATCGCGGAGTCGATCGGTGGCCGGTCCATCAACGCCGCCGAGATCTTCGGCTCGCCCACCGAGCTTGACGCCGCGGTGGAAGCGTTCGCGGATGTGTGTGACCGAGCCGCGGAGCACGGGCTGCTCGTGCACCTCGAGTTCCTGCCGTGGTCGGCGTTCCCGAACCTCAACTCGGCGTGGGAGGTCGTCCGGCTCGCCGACCGCCCGAACGGTGGCGTGCTCGTCGACACGTGGCACTGCGCGCGCAGCGACACCACGGTCGCCGATCTCACCGCGATACCAGGTGATCGTGTCCTCGGTGTGCAACTCAGCGATGCCACCGCGGAACCTGCGTACGAGACGATCACCGAGGAGACCATGCGGGCAAGGCTCCTCCCCGGCGACGGCGTCGGTCACGTCGTCGAGTTCGTGCGGACGCTCGATCGGATCGGTTGCCAGGCACCGATCGGCGTCGAGGTCTTCTCGGACGAGCTCGCGGCGATGGATCCCTCGGACGCGGCCCGTCGGGTTGCCGACGCGACGCGACGGCTGCTGGCCGAGGCCGCGCAGTAACGAACAGAAGGGGATCGCAGCGGCTCGCGCGCGAAGACTTGGGCGCGCCATCGCAGTGTTCTCGCGTTGCATCACGGCGACGGGTACCTGCTCTCGATCGCGCTTGGTGCGGAGCGACCGGGAGGGGGCTTTCGTCCGAGTGTCATCCGTAGTCGCGGAGTCGAGGCCAGAGACGGGCCCACGTGATGCGTTGGCCCCGGCAGACGAAGATCGATGCGCCGACCTCCTGCGGATCGATCGGAGCTCCCCGGCCCAGGGTGCCGGCGGGGGTGCAGTTGTCCCAGTAGCGGGCGAGGAACTGCCGGCTGAAACCGACGGTGACGACCGGACCGGTGTGCCGGTGCCCGTAGCCCCACCACCAGTACGTGTTGTCGCCACTGATCACGTCGGGGAGCCTGAGCTCGGGACGCCAGAATTCGAGCGCGCCGGCCTCGCTGTAGTTGCTCGTGAGGATCACCGAGCGTCGCTGCTCGTCGGTCGGGAGCGTGTGCACGACGTCGGCAACCTGGTGGACGACGCGCGGCCATCCGATCAGCGAGCCGAGGTCCTTGTTGGTGTCGTTCAGGCCGGCGGCGACGAAGGTGCGTTCCGGGAGGATGGGCGTGAACAGCGGTGCCATCGCCAGCCCGGTGACGACGACCGCGGCGAACAGCACGCGCTGCGCGCGAGCGCTCCAGGTGCGCTCGATCACGACCGCGCCCAGCGCGACGAGCGGGAGGTACCACGAGCCGAGGTAGTACCCCTTGCCTTCGGTGGCGAACAGCACGACGAAGAGGATCAGCCAGCCGACCGCGAGCCACCGGTGCACGTCGAAGCTGGTTCTCCGCACCGTGGCGCGCAGGGCGGCGACCCAGACGACGGTGCCGGCGAGGGTCATCGCCACCAGTTGCAGGGGCAGGAACTCGCGCACGTTCGTGGCGCCGTTGTTCGCCCGCAGGTTGCGCATGAACTCGAAGGTCGCCCAGTGGTGGCTGGCCTGCCACGCGACGTTCGGGGCCACGAGTGCTGCGGCGATGCACGCACCGCCGAGAGCCCACCGGTTGGAGAGCAGGCGGCGCCGGCCTGTGCAGAGCAGGCCGCCGACCGCCCCGAGCACCCAGAACGCCACCGTGTACTTGTTGAGGAGCCCGAGCCCGACGACCGCGCCGATGGCGAGCCACCACCGCGCGTCGCCCGTGCGGATCATCCGGATGACGAGGAGCGACGCCAGGGCCCAGACCACGAGATCGAGGGTCACCGTGCTGAGGAAGTGCGTGGTGGTGAGGTAGAGCGGCCCGATCGCCGCGACCACGGCGGCCAGCGTCTGGGCGCGGGTGCCGCCACCGAGCTCCCTCGCGAGGAGCGCACCCAGCAGCACCAGCACGCCACCGATCAGCGCCGGCAGCACGTGCAGCGCGACGACCGAATGTCCGAGCACCAGCTCGGCGAGCCGATCCAGCGCGGGTACCGCGGGCGGATGGTCGACGTAGCCCCACGCGAGATGGTGGCCGCCCGCGAGGTAGTAGAACTCGTCGCGGTGCGCGCCGTAGAGCGACGCGGTCACGAGTTGGAACGTCACTTTCGTGACCGCGAGCAGCACGACGCTCGGAACCGCCAACCGTGGGAGCGGTGCGCCGGGTGACGGTCGGGACATCGCCACCACGCCTCCGTCCGTGCCGACGGTCGGCTGCATGTCGTGCGTCAGGGTCGTCATGGCCAGGGAACCTACGGATCTCGACCGCCGGTGTCGTCCGCCGGCAGGCGCCTTTTCCGTGTCCCCCGCATGGGGGAGGAGGTTCCACCGCGGTGCGGATGACGGCGCGCTCGGCGATCGTTACGGTTGCGACATGACGATGTGGCCGTTGCGCGGGTCCGGGCGGCACGCGCTCGTCGTCGACCTGTGCATCGCGCTGGGCCTGGCTGCCATCGAGATCAGCAGCGCCGCGCTCGTCGCCCGCGAATCGGGCGAGCCGCGCCTCACGGTGACCGCGGTCGCGCTCCTCCTGGCCGAGACGTTGCCGATCGTCTGGGTGCGCCGGGCGCCCATCCCCGTCCTGGTGGTGTCGGGGGCGGCCGCCGGGGTGTTCGGGGTGCTGGACTACCCCGACCCGTTCCTGCACCTCGGCGTGCTCGTGGCGTTCTACGTGGCCGCGTGCCTCTGGTCGACGCGGACCGCCGTCATCGCCCTGGTGACCGCGCTGGTCGCCACGTTCGCCGCGACCGCGCTCGCCGGCGATTCCGACGCGGTCGACTTCTACGTCGCCGTCGTATCGGTCGTGCTGGCGTGGGCGCTCGGCCGGAACCAACGTCGCCGCCTCCACGAGCTGGACGCCGAACGAGACGCCGAGGCTGCGCGCGTCGTCGCCGAGGAGCGGCAGCGCATCGCCCGTGAGCTCCACGACATCGTGGCCCATCGGGTCAGCATGATGATCGTCCAATCCGAGGCCGGCGGCAGCGTCGCGTCCGGCGCGAACGACGACCTCGCCGAACGCTTCGACGCCATCGCGACGAGCGGGCGCGAAGCGCTCAGCGAGCTCCGCCGCCTCCTCGGCGTGCTCCGCGACGACACGCGACCTGACGAGCTTTCACCCCAGCCCGGCATGGACCGCCTCGAGGCCCTCGTCGACGAGATGGCCGGTGCGGGGTTGTCGGTGGAGCTCCACGTCGAGGGACACGTGCGCTCGCTCCCACCCGGCGTCGAGCTGTCGGGGTACCGCATCGTGCAGGAGGCGCTCACGAACTCGCTGCGGCACGCGGGGCCGGCGAAGGTGGCCGTGCGGCTCCGCTACTCCGAGGACGCCCTCGACCTCGAGATCGCCGACGACGGACTCGGCACCCGGGATCGGTCGGCCGGGTGGGGGCTCGTCGGCATCCGGGAGCGGGTCGCGATGTTCGGCGGTTCGGTCACGATGGGGGAACGACCGGGCGGCGGCTTCGTGGTCGACGCCAGGCTCCCGTTGGTCACGCGATGAACATCCGCGTCGTCCTGGCGGACGATCAGCCGATCGTCCGCGCCGGGTTCCAGACCATCCTCGACGCGCAACCCGACATCGAGGTCGTCGGGGAGGCTGCCGATGGCGTCGACGCCGTCGCCGTCGTCGAGCGTCTTCGTCCCGACGTCGTCGTCATGGACATCCGTATGCCGAACCTCGACGGGATCTCCGCCACCCGACGGATCTTCGAGCGCGACAGCAGCGGAGCGACGAAGGTGCTCGTCCTGACGACGTTCGACCTCGACGACTATGTGTACGAAGCCCTGCGGGCCGGTGCCAGCGGGTACCTCCTGAAGGACGCGACCCGCGACGAGCTCGTCGCTGCAGTCAAAACCGTGGCCAAGGGCGACGCGCTCCTCGCACCGTCGGTGACGCGTCACCTCATCGCGGAGTTCGTGCGCAGGCCGGAGCCAACCGCGCGCGACGTCGCCGACCTGGACCGCCTGACTCCCCGCGAGCGCGAGGTGCTCGAGCAGCTCGCGCGCGGCAGGTCGAACGCCGAGATCGCGCAGGATCTCTTCGTCGGCGAAGCCACCGTGAAGTCACACGTCGCGCACCTGCTCTCGAAGCTGCAGCTCCGCGATCGGATCCAGGCGGTGATCCTCGCCTACGAGGTCGGCATCGTCCGAGCTCCCCTTCGCTGAGCCCACCAGCGCTGTCTCCGCGATGCTTGCGTTCGCTCGCGAGCGGCTTCTCGGATGAGCTCGCGGCGATGGATCCCTCGGAAGCTGCCCGTCGGGCTGCCGACGCGACGCGACAGCTGCTGGCCGAGGCCGCGCAGTGACGACCAGCGATCACTGGGCGGGTCACTGCGCGGTGTAGCCGCCGTCGACCGGGATCGCGGCACCGAGCATGAACGACGCCGCGTCGGAGCAGAGCCACACCGCCGCCTCGGCGATCTCCTCGGGCTGCGCGATCCGCCCGATCGGGTGCAGCGCCGCGACCTGGGCCAGGTTGTCGGGATCACCCTGGAGCCAGTCGTCGACCATGCGGCTGTAGGCGGTGCCGGGGCAGATGGCGTTCACGCGCACGCCCTGGGCGCCGAACTCGAGGGCGGCGGTCTTGGTGAGGCCGATCACCCCGTGCTTCGCCGCCACGTACGCCGACATGCCGGGGAAGCCGATCAGCCCCGCGCCGGAGGCGGTGTTGACGATGGCGCCACCGCCGCTCGCGAGGATCGCGGGGATCTCGAACCGCATGCCCAGGAACACCCCGTGGAGCATGACGTCGATGCCCCGGTACCACTCCTCGAGCGGGTAGTCCGGGATGGGTGCGCCGGCCCCCGCGATGCCCGCGTTGTTGTGCGCGAAGTCGAGCCGACCGAACTCGCCCACGGCGCGCTCGACCATGCGCTCGACCGCGGCGGGGTCGGCGACGTCGGTGGCCTGGAAGACGGCGCGGCCGCCGTTCTTGCGCACCAGCTCTGCCGTCTCCGTGCCGCCGGTCTCGTCGATGTCGGCGACGACCACGCTCGCGCTCCGTGCCGCGAACAGACGCGCCGAGGCCCGCCCGATGCCCGACGCCGCGCCGGTGACGACGGCGACCTTGCCCGCGAAGTCACCGCCCGTACCGGCTCCGGTTCCTGCGACGTCGGTTATGACCGCGCCTCCCTGCTCGCGGCGTGACGGCCGGCGAGGTAGCCGAACGTCAACGCGGGTCCGATGGTGGCGCCGCCGCCGGGATACGCGGGGCCGAACACGCTCGCGCTCGCGTTGCCGGCGGCATAGAGACCCGGGATGGGCGTGCCGTCGTGACGGAGCACACGCGCGTGCTCGTCGATGCGGGGGCCGCCGTTGGTGCCCAGGGTGCCGTCGTAGAGCGGCATCGCGTAGAAGGGCGGCGTCTCGACCGGGCCGAGGCTGTGCTCGGGTGACGGGAAGTGCCCGCTCATGTGCGCCTCGAAGCGAACCGTGCCCCGGTGGAAGTCGGGATCCTCACCCGCCGCGACGTGCTCGTTCCACCGCGCCACGGTCGCTTCGAGGGCGTCGGGGTCGACACCGATCTCGTCGGCGAGCTCACGCACCGTGTCGGTGCGCGTCATCCACTCCGGCGCCGGCGCGCCCGGCAGCACGGTCGGGAGGATGACCGTCGTGTCCTTGGTGCGCTGGTCGAAGACCAGCCACACGTTCTCGGTCGGGTACTCGAGGGCGACGGGGTCGTAGACGCCGAGCACCTTCGGGAAGTCCTGGTAGGCGACGCCCTCGTTCACGAACCGCTTCCCGTTGCGGTCGACGAGGATCACGCCCTTCGCACTGCGCGCGGTGCCCATCTGGTAGAGCACGTTGCCCTCGAACTCGACCTCGGGGTCGACGAGCGCCGGCTGTCCCCAGAAGGAGGTCATGTTGGCGAGTGCGGCGCCGGCTTCCATGGCCATGCGGTGGCCGTCGCCCTCGTTCTCCGGCGGGCCGAGCGGGAACACTTCGCGGCCGATGAAGGCGCGCACCATGTCGTCGTTCCACTCGAACCCGCCGCATGCGAGTACCACACCCTTGCGGGCGCCGATCAGCTCGGTGGCGTCGTCGTGCTCGACGAGCACGCCGACGACCTCGCCGTCGACGACGACGAGATCGAGCGCGGCGGCTCCGGTCTCGATCGCGACGCCTCGCGTGAGCAGGCCCTTCAGGAGCGCGGCGACGAGCGCCGGGCCGCCGCACCGGATGTCGTCGGTCTCGCGGCGCATGATCAGGTCGAGGTCGGGCGGCTCGTCACCACGCAGGTACTTGGCGCCCTCCTCCATCGTGAGGCGCGGGAGGTGCGGGCTGGTGCGAGCGCGATCGGCCCACTCACCCAGCTCGGTGCGGGCGTCGTAGGGCACCGGGTCGATGGAGCGGCCGGCCGGCTTGCCGCCGGGGATGCCCTCGAAGTAGTCGTTGAACGTCGTCGGTGCGTAGAAGCGCAACGGGGTCTTCGCCTCGAGGTACTCGATCACGTCGGGCGCGGTGTCGACGTAGAGCTCGACGAGCGCGGGATCGGGCTCGCGGCCGTGCGTGAGACGGCGGATGTAGGTGAGGGCCTCCTCACGCGAGTCCGTCACACCGACGTCGGCCAGGTGGTGGTTCAACGGGACCCAGGGCATCCCGCCCGACACGCCCGTCGTGCCGCCGACCAGGTCGGCTTTCTCGACGAGCAGCACGTCGGCGCCGCCGTCGTGCGCCAAGGTGGCCGCGACCAGCCCGGCCGCGCCCGACCCCAGCACGACGACGTCGACCTGGCGGTCCCACTGCTGCGGTGACGACACGATCACGGCGCCTCCCCTTGTCGTCGGCGTGCACGGGTGGGTTCGGGCGCAGCGTACGGGTCAGAGCCCCCACGGCGAAAGGTCGATGCCGAGATCGTGCATCACGCCGACGAGCCGTTCCGGGTCCATCGACTGGCTCGGCCAGTGGTAGTCCCACCCGCGGATCCCGACCGCCGGCTCGACGTAGCGCCGCACCTGGTCGAGGGTGAAGTACACGCCGCGCCGCCCGATCTGGTGCTCGAACCGCTCGCCGTGCTCCCGATCGAAGACGAGGTTCACGTTGTCGCACATCGCCTTCATGTCGTCGTGCACCCAGTCCCACACCGGGGACGCGACGTGCACGAGCGGGTCGGCCGGCTCGCACCGCGTGATGGTGAACTCCTTCGACCAGAACGTGATCGGCGCGAGACAGCACGCGCAGTACGACTCCAGCCGCACCTCCTTGCCCTTGAAGTGCGGCATGTTCGACACCGCGACCGCCTCGTGCGCGCAGCCGATGAAGCTGTGGAACTCCTCGTCGACGTACATCTCCACCTGGCTCGGGAAGGCCGAGTACGGCGGGATCTTGAGGATGTCGCAGTTGGGCGAGTCCTGGTCCACGACCATCACGATGCCGGTCTGGAGCTCCTTGTAGGCCTGCACGATGTCGCGGCGCGCGAGCTGCGTGCCCTCGTGCACCTGGCGGAGGTTGGGCCCCCGGCCCTGCGCGGCCCAGTAGTCGAACACGAACTGGCGCACCTGCAACGCGCGCGCTGACCACTCCATGTTGCGGGGCACGTACTGGGCCATCGGGTCTCCTTCGGTTCAGGCGTTGCTGCTCTCGGTCGCGCGCGCGGCACGCACGGCCCGCCAGACGCGTTCGGGTGTGCAGGGCATGTCGATGTGTCGGACGCCGAGGTGCGCGACCGCGTCCAGCACCGCACCATGGACGGCCGCGGGCGCGGCGACCATGCCGACTTCGCCGACGCCGCGGGCGCCGAGCGGGTTGCGGCCCGTTTCGGTCGCGTGGAACCAGGTCTCGATGGGCGGGAGGTCGGGTGCGGCGGGTACGAGATAGTCGGCGAGGCTGGTGCCGAGCGGGTTGCCGCGGTCGTCGTACTGCAGCTCTTCGAAGACGGCTTGCGCGATGCCCTGCGCGCTGGCGCCCACGACCTGGCCCGTGGCGGACGGCGGGTCCACCACCCGGCCGCAATCCGTGGCCGCGAAGTGGCGGAGCACGGTGACCGCACCGGTCTCCACGTCGACCTCCACCACCGAGAGGTGGGCGGCACGGGTGTAGGTGGCGTCCTCCTGGTCGAACACGCAGCGCGCGTCGAGGGCGGATCGGGGGTCGCGAGCGGCGAGCTCGGCGAGGGTTATGCCGCGAGCCGGGACACCACGCACGGCGAAGGTGCGGCCGTCGACCACCACGTCGTCGACGGCCGCTTCGAGGAGGTCGGCGGCGCGCTGGCGGGCCTGCTCGAGCACCTCGACGGCCGCGCCGCGGACCGCGCTGCCTGCGAGTTGCAGCGAGCGCGAGCCCGACGTGCCCGCGCTGCCCTCCACGATGTCGGTGTCGCCTTCGACCACCTCCATCTCGTCGACAAGGACCGGCAAGGTCTCCGCCACGATCGCGGCGTAGGCGCGGGCGTGCAGCTGTCCGGCCGACGCGGTGCCCGCGAACACGCGCACACGCCCGTCGGTGAGCACGCGCACGGAAGCGGACTCCTGCCGCGCGACC
>DATBBL010000301.1:0-14683 GCA_036271015.1 Acidimicrobiia bacterium | reverse complement strand
CCGATGCGGATCTCGTGCAGCACGCGACGGAACTCGTCGGACAGCGCGCCGGGCACCGCGACGCAGGTCCGGTCGAGCGCCTGCTCGAACCCGAGACCGGCCTCCACCGAGATCACGAGCAGGTCGAGGATGTCGGGCAGCTTGCGGGAGATCTGCTTCTGGCGGTCCTCGATGAGGCGATTGAGCATCACGTCGGGGTACATGAACGAGCACCCCCACAGCACCACGATGACGACGATGGCCATGATCCCGTGGAACAACCCGAGCGCGAGCACGAGCGGCGCCCACAGGATCACCGAGACGATCCCGAGGAGCTTGAAGACGAGCACCTTGTCGACGTTCAGGTTCGGTGGGCTCCCGGCCAGCACGAGCTTCTGTGCGATCCCCTCGCCGAAGCCGGTTGGAGTGAAGCGGCGGGCGACACCGGTGAGCCCGTCGAACAGCGGCGCGAAGACGCGCTCGGTGATCGGGACCAGCATCTCCTGGTCGCGGACGTCCTGGATCTGGTAGCCCTCGAGTCGGCGCAGCGACTCGCGCACGTCGGCGCGCTCGGCGGTGACCGTCCCGATCACGAACGTGAGCGCGGCCACCGCGACGGCGAGCAGCAGGGCGACCATCAGCGGCGTCACGTCACACCTCGATCTGCAGGATCTTGCGGAGCCAGATGAAGCCGAAGAACGTCATGACGCCCGACGCGATCAGCGCCATCACGCCGAACGTGTTCTGGAACAGCGTCGACATGTAGTCGGGCTGGATCAGGTAGAGCACGCCCGCGAACGCGACTGGGAAGATGCCGAGGATCCAGCCGGAGAAGCGACCCTCGGCGGTGAGTGCCTTGATCTCGAGGCGGAGCCGCTCGCGCTGTGACATCGTGTCGGCGACCGTGTCGAGGAGCTCGGCCAGGTTGCCACCGACCTCGCGCTGGATGCGGATGGCCATGACCGCCCACATCAGGTCGACGCTCGTCATGCGCTGCGCCGAGTCCTCCAGCGCGTCCTCGATCGGCCGGCCGAGGCGCGACTCGGTGAACACGCGCTGCAGCTCCCGCCGGGTGGGCTGGGTGGCCTCGTTGGCCACCGACTCGAGGCCCTGCGCGAACGAGAACCCGGCCCGCATCGAACCCGACAGGAGGTTCAACGTGCCCGGGAGCTGCGCCTGGAACTCGCGCAGCCGCGTACGGCGGCGACGGTGGAGCATGATCACGGGCACGACCCCGGCCAACAGCGCCAGCCCGAGCGCCATCGGGATCGGCAACACGAGCAGTCCGAGCAGGCCCACCACGAACAACCCGGCGAAGTAGAAGAACAGCGCTTCGGGAGGTCGCAACGGCAGGTCGGCCTGCTCGAGCGCGTCCTCGGTGCGGGTCAGGAGCCCGGCACGTTCGGCGAGCTGACCGGTGATGCCGACCATGCGCTGCAAGAGCGCGGTCTCGGCAAGAGCCTGGTCGCCCTTCGGGACGAAGGACTCGTCCTCCTCTTCGCCCTCCGGCGCCGGCTCCTCCAAGAGCACCCCGAGGCGACGTTCGATCCGGCCCCGGCGGTCGCCGGTCATCAACACGACCGCGAGCCCCAGGCCCAGCACCCCGGCGGCGACGAGCAGGGCGAAGACGATCTTCACCGGGCTGTCGCTGCTGGCCGCGAGCACCAACGCATTCATCGCCGTGCTGCCCCGTTGCCAACGGGCATCGTGTTGGCGAACAGCGACGGCTCCAGGGCGATGCCGTAGTCGTTCAGCTTCTCCGAGAACGACGGCCGGATGCCGGTGCTCTTGAGACCGCCGCGGAACCGACCTTCTTCGTCGATGCCGGCGGCGAAGTCGAAGGTGTAGATGTCCTGCAGGACGACCACGTCGCCCTCCATGCCCATGACCTCGCTGACGTGGGTGACCCGCCGGGTCCCGTCCCGGAGTCGGGTCAGGTGCACGATCATGTCGAGCGCCGACGCCATCTGCTCCCGGATCACGCGCACCGGCAGGTCCATGCCCGCCATCAGCGTCATGGTCTCGACCCGGGACAGCGTGTCACGGGGCGAGTTGGAGTGGACGGTGGTGATCGAGCCGTCGTGACCGGTGTTCATGGCCTGGAGCATGTCGAGCGCCTCGCCGCCACGGACCTCACCGACGACGATGCGGTCGGGTCGCATACGCAGCGAGTTGCGCACCAGGTCGCGGATCTTCACCTCGCCCTTGCCCTCGATGTTGGGCGGGCGGGCTTCCATCGGCAACACGTGGATCTGGTGGAGCTGGAGCTCCTTGGCGTCCTCGACGGTGACGATGCGCTCGTCGTGCGGGATGAAGCTGCTGAGCACGTTCAGCAGCGTCGTCTTCCCGGTGCCGGTACCGCCGCTCACCACGATGTTCAAGCGTCCCTTCACGCACTGGTTGATGAAGTGCGCGACCTGGGGCGTGAACGAGCCGAAGCTGATCAGGTCCTCGACCGTGTACGGGTCCTTGGAGAACTTTCGGATCGTCATGAACGGCCCGCCGATCGACAGCGGGTGCACGACGACGTTCACACGGGAACCGTCGGGGAGGCGGGCGTCGACCATCGGGTTCGCCTCGTCGACCCGTCGGCCGACCTGGCTCACGATCTTGTCGATGATGCGCCGGAGGTGGGTCTCGTCGGCGAACTTCACCTCGTCGACGAGCGTCAGCTTGCCGCTCCGCTCGACGTAGACGTGGTGCGGGCCGTTCACCATGACTTCCGTGATGGAGTCGTCACGGAGCAGCTGGTCGATGGGCCCGTACCCGAGGACGTCGTCGGTGACCGACTGCACCAGCGCCTGGCGCTCGGCGACGGTGAGGGCGAGGCGCTCCTGGCTCAGTGCGCGGAGCAACTGCTCGTCGACCTGACGGCGGAGCTCGGCCTCCGACACCCGTTGGTCGGTGAGCAACGGGCCCAGCTCGTGGATCACGAACTGGTGCATCTTCTGGCGCATTTCCTCGAGCTGGTGCTCGCGCTGGTTCACGCCCTGCGCGCCCCGCTGCTCCTGCCAGCGCGCCGCCGGCTGTTGGGTCTGCGTCATGACCTACCCTCCTGGCTCATTTGCCCCGGCGACCCTTCTTCGGTGCGGCGGTCGGGCCGAGCAACGACTCCGCGATGCAGTCGATCGCCCGCGACACCGGCGACTTCGGTTCCTCGACGACCACGGGACGACCGGCGTTCACCGACATCGGCACCGAGATGTCGTCGGGCACGGGGAAGTTCGCGCTCAGCCCGAGGACCCGCTCGATCTCCTTGACGTCGAGCTTCACCTTCGCGTTCGCGTGGTTGAGCACGAGCTTGAGCTTCGGGCCCGCGATCGCCTGGAGGTCCAGGGTCTGCATCCCGATCTTCAGGTTCTTGATGCTGGGGATGTCCATGCTGCCGACGAGGAGGATCTCGTCGGACGCCTCGATCAGGGCGAGCACGTAGTCGTTGAACACCGACGGCAGGTCGACGATGACGTGGCCCGCGATCGACTGCAGCGCGGCACAGATGTTCACCATCTCGCCGGGCATCAGCGCGTCGGTCGGCATCGGCTCCAGCGGCGCGGGCAGCACCAGCATCCCGGTGGCCGCGTCCTTGGTCGCCAACGTCTGCACCAGATCCATGTCGCCGTACTGGACCGCGGCGGCGGCGTCGAGCACGGTGTTCTGCGGCGGCAGGCCGAGCATCACCGAGACGTCGCCGAACTGGAGGTCACCGTCGACCAGGACCACCGGCTCGGGCGATCGCTTCGCCATCGCGGCGGCGACGTTGATCGCCACGCAGGTCTTGCCCACGCCGCCCTTGGTCGAGAACACGGTGATCAAGCGCCCGGGGGCCCCGGCGCGCGTGGCCGGAGCAGGTGCGCGCGTGGTGGCGCCGCTCAGCAGCTCGCCGACGCGGTCCACCGACTGGTGGAGGCTGGCCTCACCGCCGATCACGACCGCGTCCCGGGCGCCGGCGCGCAACGCCTGCTGGAGCACGTCGGTCGACAGCTCGTAGACCGCGAACACCACGCCGAGCGACGCGTGCGTGCTCGTCACCCGGTGGACATGTTGGAAGCCGATCGGGCTCGCGAACCCCGGTCCGAACACCGCGACCACCGGCCGCGTCGGGCTGAGCTGCTGCACGAGGTCTTCCATGGTCTCGAACTGCGCGGCGCCCGCGAGCTCGACCGCGAGCCGCGTGCGCAGGTTCGCGTCGGGCTCGACGACGGCGACGTCAAAGCTCGCCGCAGTCTCGATGGAGCTCTCCGCCGTGGCGTACGACTCCACGGCGCTACTTGCTGCTCGCCGCGGTCTTGGCCGCTCCGGCGGTCGGCGCCGGCTGGTCGGGGGCCAGGAGCACCAGGTAGATCTGGCTGCCGCCCTGGTTGGCGTTGATGATCTGGAGTGCCTGGTCCTGGGTCACCTCGAACGTGAGCACGCCGGAGTTGGTCGGCGCGGCGGCCGAGGCGTCGCCCGACGTGCCAGCCTGGGTCGCCTGCTGCGCGGCCACCGAGGCCCCGACAGCGAGCACCTTCACGTGGCCGAGGATGTAGGTGTACGCGCCCGACGTAGCGCCGGTCGGGTCGGCCGCCTTGGCCGCGATGTTGACGTGGTCACCCGGCGCGATCTGGTTGGCGACACCCCGGTCGGCGTCGACCGTCACCGTGACCGCCACCAGGTTGTCGCTCTTGATCTGGTTGGCGAACGCGCTGCCGAGGCCGTCCTCCTCCGACACGAAGGTGCCGGCGGTGATGAACTGCTTGGCGTTCACCGGACCGGACAGCACCTTGCCGTTGAGCTGGTCGAGGCTCGTGATCGCCGACGGCGGCAACGAGCCCTTGGCGACCTTCTCCTTGTCGACGAGCCCGGCCTGCAGCACCTCGGCACCCGTCGTGCCCTTGGCGATGTCCGCGGTGGCGACGTACGCGTTCACGAAGGACGCGTTGTCCTGGGCGCGCTTGTCGGCTCCCGACGCGTACATGTACACGCCGATACCGGCCACAAGCGCGAGCACGATGGCCGCGGCGGCCATCAACGTTCGACGATTCGACACCGCGACTCCCCTCGGGATCCGTTCTGGTCCCTCAGAGTTCGGCCCCCGAACGGGAAGCCTTGAGTCCGATGTCGGCGGGAACCGGGATTTCCCCGGAGCCGGTTACTCCGTCGGCGGCGCGTCGTCCTCGGCAGTGACCTCGGGCACGTCGGCGCCGGACGCTTCGGGCGCGACGTCGGCACCGTCGGCCGCCGCGGCGTCCGGTGCGGTGTCGACCGCGCCGTCCGCGCCATCCGCGCCGGCCTCCGGCTCGACCGCGTCGCCCTCGGCGACCTCTTCCTCGTAGGCGGGGCCGATGTAGTTGCCCTGCTCGTCGTACGCGTGCTCGCCGTAGTGCTCCTGGTACTCGGCCGCGACGACGCCGCCTTCCGCGGCCTGCTTGATCGACAGCGAGATCCGCCGGCGGTCGAGATCGATGTCGATGATCTTCACCCAGAGCTCCTCGCCCGGGGTGACGACCTGCTCGGGTGCCTCCACGTGGTGGACGGCCATCTCCGAGATGTGCACCAGACCCTCGATACCCTCGCCCACCTGCACGAACGCGCCGAACGGCACCAGCTTGGTGACCCGCCCGTAGACCAGCTCACCGACCTGGTGGCTGGTGGCGAACTCCTGCCACGGGTCCTGCTGGGTGGCCTTGAGCGACAGCGAGATGCGCTCGCGGGAGAGGTCGACGTCGAGCACCTGCACGGTGACCTCGTCGCCCACCTGCACGACCGAGCTCGGGTGGTCGACGTGCTTCCACGACAGCTCGGAGACGTGCACCAGGCCGTCCATGCCGCCGAGGTCGACGAACGCACCGAAGTTGACGACCGACGAGACGACACCGTTGCGGATCTCGCCCGGCTTCAGGTTGGCGAGGAACTCGTCGCGCTGCTCGCGCTGGGTCTCCTCGAGGTAGGCGCGCCGGGAGAGCACGACGTTGTTGCGGTTCTTGTCGAGCTCGATGATCTTGCACTCGATCTCCTTGCCCACGTAGGGCTGGAGGTCGCGCACCCGGCGGAGGTCGACGAGGGACGCGGGGAGGAAGCCCCGGAGGCCGATGTCGAGGATCAGGCCGCCCTTGACCACCTCGATGACCGGGCCCTTGACGATGCCGTCCTTCTCCTTGATCTCCTCGATCGTGCCCCAGGCGCGCTCGTACTGGGCGCGCTTCTTCGACAGGATCAGGCGACCGTCCTTGTCCTCCTTCTGGAGGACGAGGGCCTCGAGCTCGTCGTCGAGCGAGACGATCTCGTGCGGGTCGACGTCGTTGCGGATGGACAGCTCACGCGAGGGGATGACGCCCTCGGATTTGAAGCCGATGTCGAGCAGCACCTCGTCGCTGTCGATCTTCACCACCCGGCCGGTGACGATGTCGCCGTCGTCGAACTCGACGATGGTGGCGTCGACGGCGTCGGCGAACGACTGGCCGCCGAGGTCGTCGAACACGACCAACTCGTTCTGGCCGTCCTCGTCCGGGGTCTCGGTCTCGACCGCATCCTCGGCGGCGGGGGTGGCTTCGGCTTCGCTCTGGGGGGCTTCGGGGGTGGCCTCGGGGGCCGCCTCAGTCTCCTCGGGGACGGTGGCGGTCGCGGCCGCCTCCGTCACGTCCTGATCGGGCAACTCGACTCCTCTGTGGTGGAACCACTCGTGACGTCAGGCGTCTGACGGGCGCGAATGGGGGGCCTCGGGTCGAGGCCGAACAACCAGGGTACAGGTCGAATCGCGTTTCCGGAAAGTCGCCCGGGACGTTTCGCGAGCCACGTCAAGGGCGCCGCGCGAGGAGCAGCAGCTCGTGATGATCGAGCGTCGGGGGCTGCCGCCGGTACCGGCCCGGCGTGACCCCGTGGACCTCGACGTCGCACAGCCCGGCGCCGCGCGCCAGCAGCTCGAGCTCGCGAGCGGTGAAGCAGGTGGTCCAGAGCTCGAACTCGGCTTCGTCGCCCTCCGGACCGCGCACGGTCGCCACCTCGTGCAGCACCCCCGTCGCCGCGTCGAACTCCTCCCCGACTTCCAGGTGGCGGACGGCGAACGCGGCCGAGAAGGCGCTCACCGCGAGCCTCCCGCTCGGCCGGAGGGTGGCCGCGATGCGGCCGAACACCGCGGTCTCGTCGCGCCCGCCCAACAGGCCGAAGCCGCCCTGGCACAGACAGATGGCGGCGTCGAACTCGGCCGGGCGGTGGAGCTCCCGGACGTCGAGCTCCTCGAACGTGGTGGACAACCCTTCGGTGGCGGCGGCGTCGCGGGCGAGGCGGACGAACTCGGGGCTGTGGTCGACACCGACGACGTCGACGCCGCGTCGGGCCAGCGCAAGGGAGTGACGCCCCGGTCCGCAGCCGACGTCGAGGACCCGCATCCCCGGCTGGAGCGCGAGGGCGTCGACGAGGAAATCGACCTCCTGCTCGGTGCCCTTCGTGAACGCGTTGCGCAGGTAGGCCGGACCGAGGAACTCGGCGACCGCGTCGAACCAGTGCGGATCCTCAGGTGGCACGCCGGTCACAGCGAGAGGCTACGCACACCCTCGGCGTGAGCACCGAGCGGCTCGGTCTCGGGTGACGCGTCAGGTGGAGCCGTTCGAGCGCGCCACGGGCGCCGGGCTCTGGCAACCGCGTACGTCGACGATTCGGACGGGGGCAACGGACAATGGTGTCAGGGTGTCGCTGTAGGGCAGGCGGCCGTGTGACCACATCACGCGACCACAACCGAGCCGCTCGAGGTCGGTGCCAGTCAATCGCCCGACGAAGTAGTCGATCCTCATGTTCCGGATGCGGTCGTCGAGGGACGCGTTCCGTGTGACGAGATCCGCGAACTCGTAGCTGTTCACGAGGCCGTCGAGGTTGATGACCGGGCGTTGGCCGTCGAGGCGGAAGCCCAGCAGACCGGAATCGAGTGCGCCGTATCTCCCCGGAGGGCCGTGCTCGCGGACCCAGTCGGCCGCCAGATCCATCTGCTGGGCGTAGAGGTACGGCGCTCGTTGGGAGACGCGGGCGGTTCGCCACATCGATCCGTTGATGGGGAGTGCCGTGATCGCGGCGACGGAGATGGCGATGGTGCCGAGGGCGCGGTGGTGCTTCATGAACCATTGGACGCCGAGCCAGAGGACGACGCCGACGAAGAAGCCGGTGAAGAGGCGTTGTGGTGCCGAGTACCACTTCGTGGCCCAGAGGGGAGCCTCGATCAGATCCAGGATGGCTTTGGCGACGACCAGGACCGCCATGACTGCGACGGCCCAGAGCGCGGGGTTTCGCCACCTGCGTTCGACTCGGGACCGGCCTTGCGTCCAGAACGCGATCAAGCCCGTGATGACGAGCGTCAACACGGCGATGGTCAGCGCGGCCGTGACGCCGACGTTGGCGCCGAGGGGCGGTCGCGTGAGGTAGGACCAGGGTTGGACGTTCCTCGCGTATGCGGCCGCGACACTGGTGAGGTAGTCGAGATAGCCGATGGAGAAACGACCCCCGAACTGTTGCTTGTATGCGGCGCTGAGTTGCGCGGACTTCACCGTCGCGCTGGTGGTGAGAACGTGATGCCATCGCACGAGCCACCACGTCCCGAACGGGACGGCCAACGCACCTGCGCCCAGCGCCCACCAGCCGACGGTGCGCCACGATCGAGCGCGCCACGCCAGAGCCAGCGGCACGATCAGTACGACGATGGCGAGATCGAACCGCGCCAGGACGACCACCGCACACAGAACACCCACCAGCACGAGACGCTTCGGGCGAGGATGCGCGGCTGCCGCAGCGAGCGCACTCAGCAGGAGCGCACACGCGAGGAGCACCGCGGGCTCTTCCATGCCGTCGACCCACGACGTGAGCGAGAGATGGACGGCGATGATGCCACCCATGAGCGCGGCGCCCCAACCGACGATCCGCGCCACCACCCGGACCACGAGCACGACCGAGACCAGACACAGCGCCAATCCGAGCGCGACGGTCGCGCGGATGAACGCATCACCACCACCTGTGGCCCATGCGACGGGAATCAGCAGGAACTGCCAGAACGGATGGAACCCGTTGGTCGCATTGATGCCGTCGAACGTGAACCCCTGCCCGCGGCTCAGACGCGCGGCAATCTCCAGGTAGTAGAACGCGTCGTCTGGCAACCGGGCGACGAGCCACAAATGGCTCGCGCGCACGATCGCGAACAGCTCGAGGACGAACGGGCCGATGAGCAATGCCCAGCCCGCGGCCAGTCCGAGTCTCTGGATGCCTGGTCTCGCGGCCGCGGTGCTCGACGGTCCGAGGACATCAGCGTGCGGGCGGCGATCGGCGAGAGGCTGGGTCGTCTTCCCCTCCAGCGTGGAAGTCATGAAGCGCTCGACCGCGCCTGGTGGTCACACCGCACCAAAACAGATCGGCGCCCCCACATACCCACTTGACCACGTTGACGCGCGCGCCGAACGACGTTGCGAACCGCCCGCCGCGGGCTACTTCGCCGCGGCCCAGTTGGGGCCGAAGCCGGTGTCGACGGTGAGCGGGACCCGGAGCTCGGTGACGCTCTCCATGACGTCGCGCACCAGGATCTCGGTGTCGGCGTGCTCCGACTGCGGTACTTCGAGCACGAGCTCGTCGTGCACGGTGAGCAGCATGCGGGCGTCGGAGTCGGCTTCGTCGAGCGCGCGGTCGAGGTCGATCATCGCCAGCTTGAAGATGTCGGCGGCCGAGCCCTGCACCGGGGCGTTCTGCGCCATGCGCTCCCCCATCTGACGGATCCGGAAGTTGTCCGACGAGAGCTCGCTGATCTGCCGGCGGCGACCGAAGATCGTCGTGGTGTAGCCGCGCTCCTTCGCCTCCTGGACCGTCGCCTCCATGAACGTCCGCACGTTCGGGAAGCCCTCGAAGTAGGCGTCGAGGATCTCGGCCGCCTCCGCGGTCGCGATGTCGAGCCGCTGGGCCAGACCGTAGGCCTCCATGCCGTAGGCGAGGCCGTAGTTGACCACCTTGGCGAAGCGTCGCTGGGCGGCGTCGACCGCGCTCTCCTCGACACCGAACACCTTGGCGGCGGTGGCGGTGTGCACGTCGACGCCGCGCTCGAACGCGTCGATGAGACCCGGGTCCTCCGCGAGGTGCGCGAGCACCCGCAGCTCGATCTGCGAGTAGTCGGCGGTGAGGATCCCCCAACCGTCCTCGGCGACGAACGCGCGCCGCATCTCGCGCCCGTCGGCGGTGCGCACCGGCACGTTCTGGAGGTTGGGTGCCTCACTGGAGATCCGCCCGGTGGTGGTGTCGGTCTGCTTGAACGTGGCGTGGATCCGGCCGTCCGGCGCGATCAGCGGCGGCAACGCGTCGGCGTAGGTGCTGCGCAGCTTCTCGACCTCCCGGTACCGCAGCAGGTCTTCGACGATGGGGTGGTCCTCGGCCATCTTCTGGAGCGAGTCGGCATCGGTCGACGGCCCGGTCTTGGTCTTCTTCACCGGCACCAGACCGAGCTTCTCGAACAGGATCGCCCGGAGCTGCGGGGTCGAGTTGACGTTGAACTCCTCCCCCGCGTGCGCATAGATCCGCTGCACGTACATGTCGCACTGCTGGGCGAGGTCGGCGCGCAGGGTCTCGAGGAACTCGCGGTCGACCTTGATCCCGTTCGATTCCATTCGGGCCAGCACCCGTACCAGCGGGCGCTCGAACAGCTGGTAGAGCTCGGTGAGCTCGCGCGCCTCGAGCGCCTGCTCCAGCGCGGCCGCCAGCTGCAGGACGACGACGGCGCGCCGGCCGGTCTGGTCGAGCTCATTGTCGCCGTCGAGATCGAGCGTGCCCTCCTCCACGTCCGGCGAACGCACCTCCAGCGACAGGAACCGGAGCGCGAGGTCCTCCAGCAGGAACTTCCCGGACCCGGGGTCGAGGAGGTATGCCATCACCGCGGTGTCGTGCAGCAACGAGCGAACGTCGGCGTCGAGGCCGTGCATCAGCTCCTTCGCCCGGTGCGCGATCAGTCCCGGGCCTCCCGCGTCGAACAGCGCCAGGAGCGCCTCCCGCACCGCGGGCTGCGCGAGGAGTGCACCGTCGACGTAGGTGGCCGACGCGTCGTCGGTGGCGATGGCGACCGCCCGCAATCGGCTGGCACCGGGCGCACCTTCCCAGCGCGCTTCCATCGCGTAGGGCTCGTCGCTCTCGGCGATGGTGCCCAGGAGCTCGAGCACCGCCATCTCGTCGCGGGCGACGCTGACGTCGACGTCGAGGGTGCCCGCCTCCACCTCGGCGGCCGCCGACTCGCCGACCGCCTCGAGCAGCCGGGGCAGCAACGTGCGGAACGCGAGCTGGTCGAACAGGACCCGCACCTGCTCGCGGTCCCACGCCCCCATCTTGAGCGCCGCCGGCACCGCGTCGACGTCGCAGTCGACGCGCAGCCGCGACATCTCGCGGTTGAGGAACACGCGGTCGCGCGCTTCACCCAGGTTCTGCCGCTGCTTCGGGGGGAGCTCGTCGAGGTGCTCGAAGATGGTCTCCAGGTTCCCGTAGGTGGCGATGAGCTTCGCCGCTGTCTTCTCCCCGATGCCGGGCACGCCGGGCAGGTTGTCGCTCGGATCGCCCCGCAACGCCGCGTACTCCGGATACTGCGCGGGGGTGACGCCGGTGCGCTCGAAGATGCCAGCTTCGTCGTAGAGCACGTAGTCGGACACGCCCCGCCGGTTGTACAGCACCTTGATGTGAGGGTCGGAGACCAGCTGGTAGCTGTCGCGGTCGCCGGTGACGATGATCACGTCGATACCGTCGGCCGCCGCCCGGACCGCGAGGGTCGCGATCACGTCGTCGGCCTCGACCCCGGACACCTGCAGCGTCGGGATCTGCAGCGCCTCGATCACCTCGTGGATCAGCGGGATCTGGGGCACGAAGATGTCGGGCGTCTCCTTGCGGTTGCCCTTGTAGTCGGCGTCGAGGTCGTTGCGGAAGGTGGGGCCGGGCGCGTCGAACACCACCGCGATGCCGTCGGGGTGCTCGTCGCCGAGGACCTTCACCAGCATCGAGGTGAAGCCGAAGACGGCATTGGTGATGGTCCCGGCAGGGGTGGCGAGGTCGGACGGGAGCGCGTAGAAGGCCCGGTACGCCAACGACAGGCCGTCGATCAGGAGGAGATTCGACACACGCCGATCGTACGGGCCGCGCGACCCCGATCGCTATGGCGTGAGCTCGCCGTCGACGACCCGGCGGGCGATCTCGTCGATCTTCACCCGGTTGGCCATCGCCTGCTGCTGGAGGAACCGCCAGGCGTCCTGCTCGGCCATCGAGTGGTCGTCCATCAGGCGACCCTTGGCGCGGTCGATCGTCTTGCGGGCCTCCAGGCGCGACTGCAGATCCTCCACGTCGCGCTCCAGCGCGCTGAGTTCGGCGAACCGGCCCAGCGCGACCTCGATCGCCGGGATCAGGTCGCTCTTCTGGAACGGCTTCACGAGGTAGGCCAGCGCACCGGCGTCGCGGGCCTGCTCGACCAGCTCACGCTGGGAGAACGCCGTGACCATCAGCACCGCGGCCAACCGTTCGGATGCCACGTGGCGGGCGGCCGAGAGCCCGTCGAGGCCCGGCATCTTGATGTCGAGGATCACGAGGTCGGGCCGGAGGTCGCGGACGAGCTCGATGGCCTCGTCGCCCCGGCCGGTCTCGCCCACGACGTCGTACCCCTCCTCCTGGAGGAGCTCCTTGAGATCGAGACGGATGATGGCCTCGTCCTCCGCGATGACGACGCGGGTCGGACGGCTGGGCTCAGCGGACACGAAGGCTCCCGGTGGTCAACGCGCGGACAATTCGGCCGAGATGCGGTCGAGGAGGGAGTCCTGTTCCTGCTCCAGCTCACGGACCGTCGCCCGGAGTGAGTCGGCGTGGCGCGCCTGGGCGTCGGCGTGACGCCGGGCATCGCGGGCCTCGACGTCGGCGAGCGGGGTCTCCGCCACCAACGCACGCAGCCGAACGTCCTCCGCCTCCTCCTCGAGGAAGCTGAGCTGCTCCTCGGTGACCGCGAGCTCGGCCCGGATCCGTTTCAGACGTTCGCTGACGTCGACCAGGCGGCGCTCGAGCAGGGATTGCGACATGAGGAGTTCATTCTAGATGCGGGCGTCCTCAAGCACATCCAGCCCGCTGCCGACACCGACAGCACCGTGATTCGCCGGATCGCCGCCCTCCTCATCGCGCTCGGCGTGCTCGCGTTGTCGCCCGTGGCCGCCCACGCGGCCGACGACTCCGGGCGCGATCCGTTGACGCTCGCGAAGCAGCGTCTCGACGCGGCCCGCGCCGAGGCCACCGACATCTCGGGCCGCATCTCGGCGGCGCAGACCGACCAGGCGAAGCTCGAGGCGGAGATCAGCGCGGCCGAGGCCAACATCCCGCAGCTGCGCGCCCGCGCCACGGAGCTCAAGGCGATCGTCAAGCAACGAGCGGCCCAGCTCTACGTGCGGTACGGCGAGACCACCGCGTTCGAATCGGCGATGGAGGCCGAGAACGCCGAGGACGGGCTGCGCGCCGCGCACCTCACCGGTACGTTGGGTACGCAGGATCTCGACGCCGCGGCCAAGCTGCGGGCGACCGCGGCCGAGCTCGCGGCACGCGAAGCCGACCTCAAGAGCCAGAAGGCCGACCTCGACAAGACGCTTGCCACCCTGGCGCCGCTCAACGACCTCCTGCAGAAGAAGCTGGCGGTGGCGAGCGCGGCCTACGACAAGGTGCAGGCACTCGTCGCCGCCGATCCGACGAAGCACGGCGTCGACGTCGCCACCGGTGCGAGCGAATGCCCGGTCAAGGGCGTCGTCGTGTTCACCGACGACTTCGGTGAGCTGCGATCGGGCGGCCCACACCCGGGCATCGACATGGGCGCGCTGACGGGCACCCCGGTGGTCGCGGTCGCGCCCGGATTCATGCGTCATGACGTCGGCGGCGACGGGGGCAACGGCGCGTGGCTCACCGGGCTCGACGGCTACTCCTATTACTACGCGCATTTCTCGCGCTACGAGGGTGACGATCGGCTCGTGAACGCGGGAGACGTCATCGGGTACGTCGGCATGACCGGCAACGCGACGGGACCGCACCTGCACTTCGAGATCCACCCCGGCGCGCCGGGTCAGAATCCACCGGTCGACCCGTTCGCGACGCTGTACCTGCTCTGCAATCAGAACGCTCCCGCGGCGCCGGCGAACTAACGTCCTCCCGTCCGCCCGGATGGCGCAACTGGCTGACGCAGTCGGCTCAAAACCGGCCGCCCCTCGGGGCATGTGGGTTCGAATCCCACTCCGGGCACCGCGTTTGTGCTGGTCGGAGCCCGCCGAGCACCTCGTGACCGCCGCTGGTCACCGATTGGTCACCGCGAGGCGAGGTGACGCGTGACAACCTCTCCAGCGTTCATCGATGAAGCAGGCCAGCGCTTGTCATCGGCAAGTCCAGGCCACTTCGTGATGGTCGGACTGCTTGTCGTCGCCCCGCAGCAGTCACACTCGACCGCGCCGGGAGGTTCACGACCTGGCGAAGACGAGTTCCTCTCGGTGCGCGGTTCGCAACGCCCAGCACACGGTGATGGTCACTGCCGCGGCGCTGATGAGGAGGGAGGCGGCTGGCTTCAGCACGACGAACAGGGTCGTCGGCAGGCTGAACAACATGCCCAGGGTCGCGCTGGCGTTCACGAGCTGCACGGTCGCCCATAGCACCGTCAATCCGGCGAAGAGGCGCGCCACCGACGGCCGTGCCGCGACCTCGGGTGAGATTGGGCAGAAGTCGT
>DATBBL010000300.1:0-7635 GCA_036271015.1 Acidimicrobiia bacterium | reverse complement strand
CGCCCTCGCGGTGGTGGGATTCCAGCCCTTCACGGAACCCGTCTGCATCGGCGATGGCTCCTACCACCTCGCGGCGCTCGACTTCGGGCCCGAGTCCGTCGACGGCTGGCTGTCGCGCCTTGCCGCCGCCGAGCTCGGCATCGCCGACCGCGGTCTCCTCGACCGCGAGGATCGCACCGTCGACCTCGGAGACCACCGAGTGCAGCTCTCGCCCCTCGAGTTCGGCGTGCTCGCAACGCTGTCCGAACGACCGGGCCGCGCCGTGACCCGCGCCGAGCTCATCAACCGGGTCTGGGGCACGAGCTATGTCGGGGGAAGCAACGTCGTGGATGTCGTCGTGCGCAGCCTCCGCCAGAAACTCGGTCCGGCCGCGAACCGCGTCGAGACGGTGCGTGGCGTCGGCTATCGCCTCGAGTAGTTGCCTCGCAGATCAGGTACCAGGTCGTCGACGAGCTCGCGGTGACGATCGGGCGGGTGTGGTACGTCGCGACTTCGCACTCGGCTTCGGCGGATACGCCGCGGGGAGCAGATGCATCAACTTCGGGAACAGGGGGCTGAAACGTCCCTCGCCCCAGGGCAGTTCGGGCTCGTTGGCAACGGACTGGCTGAACGTCCCCGAGGAGATGATCGACAGGAACGCGATGCCCTCCTCGGAGTCGGCTTCCGGTCCGAGTTGGCCCGCGGCCACCGCGTCGGCGAGACCCTGTCGGTTGAGTGCGACCATCTCGACGCTCGGCGCGAAGGACTCGGGCGACGGTTCGAAGCTCGGGACCGTGCGCCAGAAGAGCAACTGCGCGAGCGCGCGGTTCTCGACCGACCAACGGCCGGCGGCGTCGAGGCCGGCGATCAACGCGGCGAGCCCCGGTTCGGCCGTGGCCATGGCCTCGCGCATGACCGCGAGGTGTTCACGCGCGGCGCGGAGGAAGAGCGCGTCGTACACGGCCATCAGTGACGAGAAGTACTTGTAGAGCGACGGCGGTTGCACGCCGAGCCGGCGCGCCACTTCGGCGATGCTCAATCCGTTCACGCCCTCCTCGAGCATCACCGCGTTGGAGATGTCGAGGATCTCCTCAACGGTCTCCTGGCGGCGCCGGGCTCGACGGTCGGACGGCACCTCATCAGCATAACAGAAGCTGTGCTTGACAGCTTTAGCTAATACTATTAGCTTTGCCTACGACAACAGACAAAGGAGGATCGAGATGTCGACCGAAACACCGAAGCCGAGCAGCCGTTGGTACCTGAGGGAAGGCCAGGAGAGCGTCGTGATCGCGGCCCCGGTCGATGCGGTCTACGACCTCGTCGCCGAGCTGACTCGCATGGGCGACTGGAGCCCCGAGTGCCAGGCAGTCGAATGGGAAGGTGGTGCCACGGGGCCGGCCGTCGGCGCGCAGTTCGTCGGTCACAACCAGGGCGGGCCGTTCGGACTCATGAAGTGGTCGCGCCATGGCCACGTGCTGACCGCAGAGCGGGGTCGCGAGTTCGCGTTCGCAACGGAAGAGGGCGGGCGCGAGGGGACGGTGTGGACCTATCGATTCGAGGCGCACGAGGGAAGCACGCTCGTCACCGAGTCGTACCGGGTCGACTGGATCCCGCTGTGGGCTCGCATCGTCGACGTCCCCACCAACCGGTGCAAGGAGCTGCGCGACGCAATGCGCCACACGCTCGGTCAGCTCAAGACCGCGGCCGAGCACCACGCTCGGACGTGCGGTTCCTTCAACGAGCGATCGGACGTGCGATCGGACACCGGATCTGCACCATGACCAGGGGTGACGCGGCCGTTGTGGCATCGACAACCGCGTGGCGGAGGGAGTGGGATTCGAACCCACGGTGAGTTGCCCCACACACGCTTTCCAAGCGTGCCGATTCGGCCGCTCTCGCACCCCTCCAGGGGCGTCGATGCTACCCGGCTCCGTGTAGCCTCCTCGTTGGACCGTGCTAGGCGGGGAGCTCGTGGTGCCCTGTACCCCAAACCCACGTCAGGGGGGCTGAATTCCCGCTCGAGGCTCGGGCCGCCTAGAGGTACGACCCGCACGAGGCGTTGAGGGTCGGGTCCTGCGCAACGGGATCCTGTGAATCGAGTCAGGTCCGGAAGGAAGCAGCTCTCAGCGGGCCCTCTCGTGTGCCGCAGGGGTGCCTGACCCGAGTCGAGTGCGAGCACGGCCTCCTGGCGCCCAAGTCGACAGCGGGTGCACGGTCCATCTCCCGTGCCGCCCGATCGTGCGCTCGTTTCACCGCATGCGGCGAAACGCGCGTCAGCTCAGTCGTGGCGTCGGCGTGAACTGCACGGGCATCGCCTCGGGGCCGACGATGAAGTTGGACGCCCGGTACGGCAGCGGCCCGGCGCCCGCCGGCTCGAGGTCGGGGAGCCGCCGGAACAGCACGTCGAACATGACGTTCAGCTCCAGCCGGGCCAGTGCCTGGCCCAGGCAGTAGTGCGGACCGAAGCCGAACGCGATGTGTTGGTTGGGGTCTCGGCGCACGTCGAAGGTGAACGGGTCGGGGAACTCGTCGGGGTCGCGGTTGGCCGACGGGTACATCAGGATCAGCTGATCACCCGCGTGCAGCGTCTCGCCGCGCAGCTCGACGTCGTGCACCACGGTGCGCGACATGTTCTTGATCGGCGACACCCACCGCAGCATCTCCTCGACACCGGTCTGCAGCGCCCCCGGTTCGTCGCGCATGATGGCGTGCTGGTCGGGGTGGGCGAACAGCGCCAACTGCCCGCCGGTGATCACGTGCCGGGTGGTCTCGTCGCCGCCGATGAGGATGAGCAGCGTCTCCTGGACGATCGACTCGTCGTCGAGCCGCTCGCCGTTGACCTCGGAATGGCAGAGCAGGCTGATGAGGTCGGACTGCTGCGGCCGGGACCGCCGGTCGGCGATGACACCGAGCTGCAGCTCCCGGAACCCCATGCTCGCCTCCATCGACGCCAGCGCGACCTCGGGGTCGGGATCGGCGGTGGTGGCGCGGATGAGGTCGTCGGACCACTTGAGCAGGTCGTCGTACGCGCTCGGCTCGAACCCGAGCATGTCGGCGATGAGGAGCAGCGGCAACGGGGCGGCGACGTCCCACACGAAGTCGCACTCGCCGCGCTCGCACACCTTGTCGATGATCTCGTTGCAGATCACGCGGATGCGCGCCTCGTGCTCGGCGACCCGCTTCGGCGTGAACCCGTGGTACACCAGCGACCGCCGGCGCTGGTGCTCCGGGTTGTCCATGCTGATCATCATCGGCAGCGGCATCCCGTGCGGGCGGGGGCCGCCGTAGCTGGAGAAGCCCTTGGCGTCCTTCTCGATCGCCAGCACGTCGTCGTACTTCGTGATCGCCCAGACCTCGCTCTTGGCGTCGTAGTAGACGGGGGCGTGCTCTCGCAGCCACGTCCAGTCGTCGTGCGGCTCGGTCGAGTACCAGGCGCCGTCGAGGAGGTCGATGTCGTCGCGGACCGGGTGCTTCGGCATGCCCGGCAGTATGCCGCGGCTCCGACCGGCCCCGCAGGGCTCACGTAAACTGCTGGGATCGAGCCCGTGCGAAGGGGGACCCCCATGGCCAGCCACGTCGACTTCGAGATCTTCGACTGCGACAACCATTACTACGAGGCGGTCGACGCCTTCACCCGGTACGCCGAGCCGGGCATGGCCAAGCGCACCATGCAGTGGGGTGAGATCGACGGCAAGCAGCGCCTGCTGGTCGGCGGCAGGATCAACCGCTTCATCCCCAACCCGACCTTCGACCCCATCTCGAAGCCGGGCGCACTCGACGAGTACTTCCGCGGTCGCAACCCCAAGGGCGAGGGCGTCCGCGAGCTGTTCGGCGATCTCGACCCGATGAGCGACCACCCCGAGTACCGCAACCGCGACGCCCGCCTCCGGCTGATGGACGAGCAGGGCATGCAGGGCGCGATCTTCCTCCCCACGCTCGGCGTCGGCATGGAGCAGGCGCTGCTCGACGATCCACCCGCGCTCCTCGCCGCGTTCCGGGCCTTCAACCGGTGGCTGGAGGACGACTGGGGCTTCGCCTACCAGGAGCGCATCTTCGGCGCGCCCATGGTGACGCTCGCCGATCCCGATGAAGCACTGAAGTCGGTGCAGTGGGGCCTCGACCACGACGCCCGCTTCTTCGTGCTGGTCCCCGGGCCCGTGATCACGCGCTCGGGTCCCGTGTCGCCCGCCGACCCGGTGTTCGATCCGGTGTGGGGTCTGCTGGCGGAGTCGGGCGTGGTCGTCACCGCGCACGGCGGCAACGCCTACTACTCGCGGTACCTCGCCGACTGGGGCGAGGGCACCGAGATGGAGGCGTTCCGCCAGAACCCGTTCCGTTCGATCGTGTCGTGGAGCGCGGTGCAGGACTGGTTCGCCAACCTCCTCGCCCACGGTCTGTTCCAGCGCTTCCCCAACTTGCGCATGGCGTCGATCGAGACCGGCTCCGACTGGGTGTTCCACCTCTTCGACAAGCTGAAGAAGTCGTACTCGCAGACGCCGCAGGCCTACCCGGAGGACCCGCGCGAGACCTTCAGGCGCCACGTCTGGGTGTCGCCCTACTACGAGGACGAGCTCGCCTCGCTGCGCGACATCATCGGCGCCGACCACATGCTGATGGGTTCCGACTTCCCCCACGCCGAGGGCCTGGCCGAGCCGAGCTCGTACATCAAGGACCTGGAGAACTTCGGCTTCACGCCCGAGGACTCGCGCCTGGTGATGCGCGACAACGGTGTGGGGTTGTCGCGGCGCCGCCCCGCGTGACGACCCTCTCCTGGCCGTCCGAGGCCGTTCCCGAATCCGTCCTCGCCGCGCTCACCGGACCCGGCGCGCCCTTCGAGCTGCGCGAGGAGGAGGTGCTCGGCGTGCCCATGCTCGTGTTCGCCCAGCGCCCGAGGACCCTCGTCGAGCTGCTGCGCGGGGCGGCCGAGCGAATGGGCGACCGGCCCTACGTGATCTTCCCGGACCGGCAGTACACGTTCGCGTCGATCCTGCCGCCGATCGCCGCGGTCGCCGCCGCCCTGCGCGACGGGTACGGGGTGGGTCCCGGTGACCGGGTCGCCATCGTCGCCCCCAACACCGTCGAGTACGCGCTCACGTTCTGGGCGACGACCGCGCTCGGCGCCATCACGGTCGGGCTCAACGGCTGGTGGACGGGCGAAGAGATCGCGTACGCGGTCGAGCTCACCGAACCGAAGGTGCTCTTCGGCGACCGCCGTCGGCTCGAGCGCCTGGCGGGTGTCGACCTGCCCGACGGGCTGCCGGTGCTCGAGTTCGAACGCGACTTCCCCGCGCTCGAGGCGCACGCGCCCGTCGCCGAGCTCCCCGATGTCGCCATCGACGAGGACGATCCGTTCGTCATCCTCTTCACCAGCGGCACCACCGGACGCCCCAAGGGCGTGATGCTGTCGCACCGCAGCAACATCCACTTCATGATGGCGTCGATGCTCAACGGCGCGATCGCGATGATGACCGACCTGGAGAGCGGCGTGCCGATCACGTCGGCGGCCGAGAACCCGGTGATCATCTCGGCGGCGCCGATGTTCCACATCGCCGGGCTGAACTGCCAGCTGGTCATGTCGACGCTGACGAACATGACGATCGTCTACCCGCCGCCGGGCAGGTGGCGGGAGGAGACGCACCTCGAGCTCAGCGAGCAGCACGGCGCGACCACCTGGGCGATGGTCCCCACCCAGCTGTGGCGCATCCTCGACTACCCGCAGCTCGACCGCTACGACACGTCGAGCGTGCGCAACGTCGGCGGCGGGAGCGCGGTGTGGCCGCCGGAGCTGCTGCGCACCCTGGCCGAGCGCATCCCGACCGCGAAGGCCGGCACCGCCCTCGGCTATGGGAGCACCGAGACCACCGGGCTGGGGACGACGCTCCGGCCCGGCCTGCTCCTGGAGCACGCCGACAGCATCGGCACCCCGTCCGCCACCATGCAGGTGCAGGTGCGCGACCCCGAGACCGACAAGCCCCTGCCCGAGGGCGAGGTCGGCGAGATCTGCCTCCGCGGCGGGTCCTGCTTCCTCGGATACTGGCGCAACCCGGAGGCGACCGCCCGGGCGCTCGACGACGACCGGTGGTATCGCACCGGCGACTTCGGCGTCGTCCGCGACGGCTACGTGCACCTGGAGGGCCGTCGCCAGGACCTCATCATCCGGGGCGGGGAGAACATCTCCCCGATCGAGATCGAGAACCGCTTGTTCGAGCATCCCGAGATCGCCGAGGTCGCCATCATCGGGGTCGACCACCCCACCCTCGGGCAGGAGGTCGTGGCCTTCGTGGTGCCGCACACGGACGGCGCGCTGACCGAGGCGGACGTGCAGCAGTGGGTGGCGGCGACGCTGGCCGGCTTCAAGGTTCCCAGCCGGGTCGAGTTCCGCGACGACCTGCCCCACAACGCCAGCGGCAAGGTGCTGAAGCACGTGCTGGCGTCGCCGGACCACGCGAGCGGCTTCGTCGAGGAGACGTAGCGGTCGCGGTGTCACTCGACGTCGACGAGCTCATGGGGGTCGCGCTCGACGAAGCGCGCGCCGCGCTCGCGCACGACGACGTGCCCGTCGGCGCGCTCGTGGTGCGTGTCGCCGACGGCACCGTCGTGGCGCGCCGGCACAACGAACGCGAGTTGGACGGCGACCCGACCGCGCACGCGGAGCTGCTCGCGATCACCGACGCCGCGCGCGCGCGGACGGGGTGGCGGCTCGACGACTGCGCGCTCGTCGTGACGTTGGAGCCGTGCCCGATGTGCGCGGGCGCGGCGTTGGCCGCGCGCATCCCGCTGGTGGTGTTCGGTGCCGCCGACCCGAAGGCGGGCGCGCTCGGCAGCCTGTACCACTTCGGTACCGACCCGCGGCTCCATCACGGCATCGAGGTGCGCGACGGCGTGCGCTCGGAGGAGTCGGCGGCGTTGCTCAAGGAGTTCTTCGCGGGCCGCCGCCTAGGATGACCGGGCTCGGAGGGATGCGAGAGCGGCCGAATCGGATGGTCTCGAAAACCATTGTGGCGCAAGTCACCCTGGGTTCAAATCCCAGTCCCTCCGCCATGTGAGCAGCGAGGGCCAGGATCGCCACCCTGGCCCTGCTGCGCGCTCAGGCGCTCAGCTCGTGCTGCGTTCGCGTTCGAGCTGCACCTGCGCGATCTCGACCGCGACGGCGCGCTCGACGAGCTCGGCGTCGAGCCCGAGCGCGCCGAGCCGTTCGGCGAGCTCGTCGTCGGCCCCGACGACACCGAGCAGGAGGTGCTCGGTGCCGATGTAGTTGTGACCCAGTCGCAGCGCGGCCTTCAGCGCGGCGCGGAGGACGGCTTTGGCCCCTTCGGTGAAACGGAGCTCGCGCAGGGCACTGGGATCGGGGTCGGACCCGCCGGCCGCGGGACCGGTCCCGAGCGCGGCGTAGTACCGCTCGTCGGTCACCCCGAGCCGGTGCACGGCCTTCTCCGCGATGCCGTCGGGCGCGGCCAGCAACCCGGCGGCGAGGTGGGCGCGGTCGACCGCGTCGCGGCCGGCGGAGGTCGCCAGCTGCCCCGCGGCCGCCAGCGCGACCCGCGAGCGGGGCGTGAAGCGGGAGAACAGCTTGCCCTCAGGGACCAGCTCGTCACGGGTGACGAAGCGTTGCTGGGCCGCCTGCTTTGAGACCCCCATGCTGGCGCCGATCTGGCT
>DATBBL010000299.1:0-8332 GCA_036271015.1 Acidimicrobiia bacterium | reverse complement strand
AGACGATCCAGAAGGTTCCCCGACCACGACGCGGCGGTGCATCAACCACGACGATCCCCTCTCGTCAGCGGAGTGGCTCGTTCGGCCGCCCGCGGAGTCGAACGGTAACCCACCCCCGGTCTCCGGGGGTGGACGCCGCGCCCGAGCCGTGGATGACATCGGAGCAACCGGGCGGTGAACCGACGGTGAACTCCGGCGGAACCCTCGGCCGGCACGGCGGCCCGGGCGCGGCGTGACCGCAGCACTCCGTCGAACCTGAAGGACCGACGACGAGGTCGATGGTCCCATGTTCGAGTGCAACACTGCCCGTACCCGGCCCGATGGCGAACCGGGTCGCCGGAGGCGCGCAACCGCGCGTGAGGAGAGGTGCACATGCCTGAGTTTCCGCTCATCGCGGACTATGCGTTCCTGTCCGACTGCGAGGTCAACGCCCTGGTCGCACCCGACGGTGCGGTGGAGTGGCTCTGCCTCCCGCGACCCGATTCCCCGAGCGTCTTCGGAGCCCTGCTCGACCGCTCCGCGGGATTCTTCGCCTTCGGACCCTCGACCGTCGACGTCCCCGATCAGCGCCGATACCTCCCGGGCACGAATGTGCTGGAGACCACCTGGCACACCAGCTCGGGTTGGATGACGGTCACCGATCTGCTCGTGATCGGCGATTCGTCCTCCGTCGAGCGCGAAGCGATCTGGCGGCGGGTGCCGAACGCAGCCATGCCCCAGCAGACCCTGCTGCGGGTGGCGACCTGCTTCGACGGCCGCGTCGAGCTCCAGGCCAATTGCCTGCCCCTGTTCGACTACGGGCGAACCGGCGGGAATTGGCAATACGACGGGGCGGGATACGAGAGCCTGAGCGTCTCGTCGGGAGAGGTCAAGCTCCACCTCGCGAGCAACATGCGGTTGGGAACGGTCGGCGTGCGTGCCTACGGCCGGCAGACGCTGCGGCGCGGCGAGACGGCATGGATCGCGCTGTCCTGGAACGGAGGGGACGTGTTCGACGGCCTCGACGAGGCCAGGGTGTTCGAGCTGCTCCACGGCACCGAGCAGTACTGGCGCGACTGGTTGAGCCTCGCCGCCGTTCCCGACCACCGGTTTCGGCCCTACATCGAACGGAGCGCGCTCGCACTCAAGGGCCTGAGCTACGCACCCACCGGTGCCATCATGGCGGCGGCGACGACGTCGCTGCCGGAGACTCCCGGCGGAGAGCGGAACTGGGACTACCGCTTCACCTGGATCCGTGACAGCAGCTTCCTGCTCCGGGCGTTGCACGCACTGGGCTTCGACTGGGAGGCCTTCGAGTACTTCGCGTTCCTGCTCGAGACGCTGGCCGCTGCCGAGTCCGACGGCGCGTGGCACCTGCAGATCATGTACGGCATCGACGGTGAGACCGACCTCACCGAGTCCACCCTCGACCACCTCTCCGGCTATCTCGGCTCGCGGCCCGTGCGCGTCGGCAACGGTGCCTACGACCAGCAGCAACACGACGTCTGGGGGATGCTGCTCGACTCGCTCGCGGCGCACGCACGGCGAGGCGGGGCCGTCCCCGAGCACACCTGGGCGGGGATTGCGAACCTCGTCGACCAGGCCGTCGTCGGGGCGGCGGAACCGGATCAGGGCATCTGGGAGATGCGCGGCGAACCGAAGCACTTCGTCGCGTCGAAGGTGATGTGCTGGGTCGCCGCCGATCGCGGCGCGCAGCTGGCCCGAGCGAGAAGCGATGACGAGCGCGCGGTGTCCTGGCAGAAGGCCGCCGACGCGATCAAGGCCGATGTCCTCGAGCACGGGCTCGACGGACGTGGTGTCTTCGTCCAGCACTACGACACCACCGACCTGGACGCGTCGAACCTGCTGATCCCGATCATGGGATTCCTGGCCCCGGACGACGAGCGGGTTCGGGCCACGGTGCTCGCCATTGCCGACGAGCTCGCCGAAGACGGGCTCATCCTCCGCTACCGGGTCGACAGCGCGGACGACGGGCTGTCCAACGACCAGGAGGGCACGTTCACCATCTGCTCGTTCTGGCTGGTCTCCGCGCTCGCGATGATCGGTGAGACGACCCGCGCCCGGGCACTGTTCGAGAAGCTCCTGTCGTTCGCGGGGCCGTTGCATCTCTACGCGGAAGAGATCGACGCGGACAGCGGCCAGCACCTCGGCAACTATCCGCAAGCGTTCACCCATCTCGCACTGATCGACGCCGCGCTCCGTCTGATCGACGCCAAGACGACGTGAGCGATACCGGGCAGGTCTCCGGATCGTTGCGGAGGATTCTGTTGCCGCTCGCGCTGGCGCAGTTCATCTGCAGCTTCGCCGGCTCGAACATGAACGTGATGATCACCGACATCAGTCACGACCTCGACACCACGGTGCAGGGGGTGCAGGTCGCGATCACGGTGTTCCTGTTGGTGATGGCGGCGTTCATGATCCCCGGTGGGAAGCTCACCGACCGCTGGGGGCGCAAGCGCTGCTTCACCCTCGGGCTCACGGTGTACGCGGTCGGCGCGTTGCTGAGCGCCGCCTCACCGGGCCTCGGCGTCCTGATCCTCGGGAACTCGATCCTCGAAGGCCTGGGTACCTGTCTGCTGATCCCACCCGTGTACATCCTCACGACCATGTTCTTCCACGACCTCACCTCGCGGGCCCGCGCGTTCGGCATCATCACCGGCATGGGCGGTGTGGGCGCGGCGGCCGGACCGTTGATCGGCGGCGTCATCACCACCGCCATCAGCTGGCGGGCGGCGTTCGTGTTCCAGGCCCTGGTCATCGTCGCGATCCTCTGGCTGAGCCGGGACCTTGCCGATCCGATTGCGCCCGACCCGAGGCGGCCGTTCGACGTGCCGGGCACGATCCTGTCGGCCGCCGGTCTCGTGTTGGTCGTGACCGGCGTGCTCGCGGCGGACAACGACCTGCTGCTGTCAGCCGCCCTGGTGTTGGTCGGCGCACTCCTCCTCGGTCTGTTCTGGCTGCACATCCGGCGCCGGGAACGTGAGGGCGCGGAAGCGTTGCTCTCGACGTCGGTGTTCCGGAACCGGGTGGCGAACCTCGGCCTCGTGACCCAGAACGTGCAGTGGCTGCTCCTCATGGGCACCGCGTTCGTCGTGTCGGCGTACCTGCAGGTCGTGCGGGGCTACAACGCGATCCAGACCGGCGTCATCTTCACCGCGGCCACCGGTGGCATCTTGGCGTCCTCGCTGGCGGCCGAGCGTCTGGCCAAGAGGTATGCGCAGCGCACCATCATCCTGCTGGGATTCGGCACGACGATCGTCGGCGTCGCCGTCCTGCTCGCGCTCGTCAACAGCTCGGGGAGCGCGTGGGCGTTCGCCCCTGGACTGCTCTTCATCGGTCTCGGGGTCGGCGCCATGCTCACCCCATCGGTGAACGTCGTGCAGTCGGCGTTTCCCGAGCAGCAGCAGGGTGAGATCTCGGGCCTGTCGCGCTGCGTCTCCAACCTCGGGTCCTCGCTCGGCACCGCAGTCGCTGGGACCATCCTCGTTGCCGGCCTCGACAAGGGTGCCTACGCCGCGGCCATGATCGTCCTCGCGGTCATCGCGCTCGGCGGCCTCGGAGCCACGCTCCTGCTGCCGCGCCAACCGGTGCCACCGTCCGGAGATCTGCGCCCGCGCGCATGAATCCCCGGCCGGCGCCGCGGCCGTAGCCTCCACCGGGTGTTGTTCCAGGCGCGCTTCTGGCCCCTGATCGTCGACGGCTCGGTCACCGTCACCTTCCGCCGATGGCGCCGCCGGCAGGTGGTGGCCGGCCACCGCTACCGCACCGGGCACCGGATCGTCGGTCGCCAGATGATCGAGGTCGACTCGGTGGAGGTGATCGATCCGGCGACGATCACCGATCCCGACGCCCAGCGGTCCGGGTACCCGGACGCGGCCACCCTGCGGGACGACCTGCGCGGCGACGACGACCTCCCCGTCTACCGCATCGAATTCCACCGGGTCGACGATCCCGACCCCCGCTCGGTGCTGGCGGCGAGCGCGGACCTCTCCCCCGCCGACCGGGCCGAGCTCGACCGGCGCCTCGACCGGCTCGACCGGGCGGCGGCCCACGGCCCCTGGACCCGGGCCACGCTGGCGGTCATCGCCGGGCAGCCGGGCCGGCGCGCCGGCGACCTGGCCGCCTGGTTCGGGCGCGAGACCCAGCCGTTCAAGACCGACGTGCGCAAGCTGAAGAACCTCGGGCTCACCGAGAGCCTGGAGGTCGGCTATCGCCTGTCGCCCCGCGGCGAGGCCTACCTCGGCGACTAGAAGATCGCCACCGGGTTCACCGGGCACCCGGTGCCGCCCGGGATGCGCAGCGGCGCGATGACGCACAGGAACTCCCACCGCGACTGCGCCGCGCACTCGGGCGCCAGGCGGGCGAGGTTCACGTTGTCGACCAGGTGCAGGCCCATCCCGGTGATGCCGACCTGGTGGACGGGGAACGGCCAGTCGGGGATGCCGAGGCCCGGGGTCATGTCGGAGATGCCGTCGCCCATGAGCAGCGCGACCTCGCGCGCGTGCAACCAGGGCAGGCACTGCGGGTGGAGGCCGGCCAGGCCGTCGCCGAACGGGTCGAGCCGGCCGCCCTGTGCCGCCTTGCGGGCGTCCCGCCCGCCGCCGACGATCAGCAGGTCGCCGCTGCGTACTGGCGAACCCTGCGTCTCTTCGGCCCGCTCGAGGTCGGCGACGGTGATGGCGGTGTTGCCGTCGAGGTGGCCGACGCCGCGTGCCCGGGGGATGTCGAGGAACACGCCCCGGCCGGCGAGGCCGTCGGCGGTGCTCATCACCGTGTTGGTGAGCGCGCCGGTGCTCTTCACGTCGGCCGCGGGCCGGCCGTTGTACATCTCGCCCCGCACGAACATGTGGCACAGCGCGTCGAGGTGGGTGATGCCCATCCCGTGCACCTCGGTGCCGATGTAGTCGCGGCTCGCCTCGTAGCCCGGGATGCCGTTCGAGTCCCGGGCGTCGCCGCTCGCCAGCATGTGGTGGTGCGCGGGGCTCGGCGTCTCGGGCGACGGCGCGACCGGGAAGTCGTGGGCCAGGCTCACGGTGACTCCGGTGCGCACGAGCGCCCCGGCCGCGGCCCGGCGCTCGGGCGTCAGGAAGTTGAGCGCCCCGAGCTCGTCGTCGTCGCCCCACCGGCCCCAGTTGCGCAGCGCGTCGTAGAGCGCGTCGAGCTGGTCGGTGGTCGGGCGATCGTCGACGGTCGGCGCGGTCATGCGCGCAACGTATCGTCCCGGTAGCGTGCCCGCATGCTGATCGATCGCTTCCGTCTCGACGACCGCGTCGCCATCGTCACCGCCGCCGGGCGGGGCATCGGCGCCGCCTCCGCGCTGGCGTTCGCCGAGTCCGGCGCCGACGTCGTGATCGCCGCCCGCACCGTCTCGCAGCTCGAGGAGGTGGCGGCGCAGGTCCGCAAGCTGGGGCGCAACGCGGTCGTGGTGGCCACCGACCTGTCCGATGTCGACGCGGTCGAGGGGCTGGTCGAGACGGCGGTGCGCGAGTTCGGTCGGCTCGACATCGTCGTGAACAACGTCGGCGGCTCGATGCCGATGCCGTTCCTCGACACCAGCGTGAGGTCGTTCGAGGAGGCGTTCCGCTTCAACGTGACCACCGCGTTCGCGCTCACCAAGACCGCGCTCCCCCACCTGCTCGCCGGCGGCAACGGCTCGGTGGTCAACATCACCTCCGCCATGGGCCGCTTCCGTGACCGCGGGTTCGTCGCCTACGGCACCGCCAAGGCCGCGCTGGCCCACATGACCCGTCTCCTCGCGGCCGACTGCGCACCCAAGGTGCGCGTGAACGCGGTGGCGCCGGGCTCGATCGCCACCAGCGCGCTGGAGATCGTGCTCACCGACCAGTCGCTGCACGACGAGATGGTGAGCCACACGCCACTCCGGCGTCTCGGGGTGGCCGACGACATCGCGCTGGCGGTGCTCTACCTGGCGTCTGACGCCGCCGCCTACGTCACCGGCAAGATCCTCGAGGTCGACGGCGGCATCGAAGCCTCCAACCTCGACATGCACCTCCCGGACCTCTGAGCCACCCGACCGGAAGAAGGGCCATCACGATGCAACTGTCGCTGGGCATGCCCCCGGGGCCCCGCACGCTGGAGCTGGCGCAGCTCGCCGAGGAGCTGGGCTACGACCGGGTGTGGCTGTTCGACTCGGCCGCGCTGTACGAGGACGTCTGGATCTGGTTGGCCCGGCTCGCCGAGCACACCGAGATCGACCTCGGCACCGCGGTGCTCGTGCCCAACCTCCGCCACGTCATGACCACCGCGTCCGCCATCGCCACGGTGGAGCGGATGGCGCCCGGGCGCCTGGCGTGCGGATTCGGCACCGGCGCGACCGCTCGCTGGGTGCTGAACAAGTCCGCGCTCTCGTGGAAGAGCACCCGCCGCTACCTCGAGCAGCTGCACGCGCTCTTGCAGGGCGACACCGTCGACATCGACGGTGAGCGCTGCCAGATGATCCATCACGCCGAGTGGGCCCAGGAACGGCCGGTCGCGACGCCGTTCCTCCTCTCCGCCTTCGGGCCGAAGGGCAAGCAGGTCGTCGCCGACCTGTACGCGGAGGGCGTGCTCGACGGCTACATCGGGATGGCCGACCTCGACGTCGACGTGCCGTGGAAGGTGGTGATGACCGCGGGCACCGTGCTCGACGAGGGCGAGGACCTGTCGAGCCCACGCCTCGCCGACGCGCTCGGACCGTGGTACGTCGTGCGCTATCACGGCATCTGGCAGGCGTTCCCCGACGCGCTGGGCAGCCTGCCCGGCGGTGACGAGTGGCGGGCGGCCGTCGAGGCGGAACGCCCCGAGGGTGAGCGCCACCTGGCGGTGCACGAGGGTCACGTCACCAACGTGATGGGGCGTGACGCGAAGGTGCTGTCGCTGGCGGGTGAGGCGCTCGGCACCACCGGGTGGGTCGGAACCCCCGAGGAGATCCGGGCCCGGGCCGAGGCCGTCGAGGTCGCGGGCGCGACAGAGATCCTCTACACCCCGACCGGCGACGTCGAACGCGAGCTGCGCACGTTCGCCGCGGCCGTGCGCGGTTAGAACTCGACGTCGAGCTCCTCGAGCTCGTCGGGCTCCTGGTGCGCGGCGGTCGTCCACTCGACCATCGCGGGCAGCGCCAGGATCGTGTCGCAGTACGCGTTGGCGGTGTCGTCGAGGACGACGTCGTAGGTGCGGAACCGGGTGCAGACCGGCGCGTACATCGCGTCGGCGATGGTGGGCCCGGCGCCGAAGAGGAACGGCCCGCCGTACGCGTCGAAGCACTGCCTCCAGACCTCGAGGATGCGGTCGACGTCGGCCTGCGCGCCGGCCCACACCTTGAAATCGGGGTGGTGCGCCTTGAGGTTCATGGGCAGTGCCGCCCGCAGGTTCACGAACCCGGAGTGGATCTCGCCGCACACCGCCCGGCAGTGCGCACGGGCGACCCGGTCCTCGGGCAGCAGGCCGGCCTCGGGGCGCACCTCGTTGAGGTACTCGCCGATCGCCATCGTGTCCCACACCGTGACCCCGTCGTGCACGAGCTTGGGCACGAGGAACGACGAGGAGAGCAACAGCAGCTCCGCGCGGGTGTCGGGATCGTCGTTGTCGAGCACGTGTTCCTCGAACTCGAGGCCCGCCATCTTGCACAGCAACCAGCCGCGCAGGGACCAGGCGCCGTAATTCTTGCTGTTGATCGTCAGCGTGGCTGGTGCCATGACGTCACCTCCGGGGGGGCGGAAGCTCCGCAGTGCGCTCGATGTTGTCTAGTGTGACGCCACCGGTCGGGCATTGTGCCCATCGGGTGACCAAAACGTACTTCCCACCAGTGACGCTCGTCGACGACACCAGGGGTCGGATGCTCTACCAGGCATACCAGGCCCAGGCCGACATCATGACCTCGTTGCGCGGCGTGGCGGGGGTTGCTCTGCAAGGTTTCGGTCAGTTGCGCGAGCTGAACCCGTATCTCGCCGACTGCAGCACGGTGCGCCGGGTCGAGGCCGGCTACGAGCTGCTCGGTCGCGTCGGGCTCACCCACGAGCGCCCGCCGTGGGGCATCGACGCGGTGAAGGTCGGCCGGCGCGAGGTGTCGGTCCACGAGGAAGCCACCGACGTCCTCCCCTTCGGGACCCTCCTGCACTTCGGCAAGGAGTCGGCCGGGAAGCCGTTGGCGCCGCTGCCGAAGGTGCTGGTGCTCGGGCCGCTGTCCGGGCACTTCTCGACCCTGCTGCGTGGCACCGTCCGCACCTTGCTCCCCGAGCAGGACGTGTGGATCTCCGACTGGCACAACGCCCGCGACGTCGGACTCGACCAGGGCCGCTTCGGCTTCGACACCTACGTCGAGTACGTGATCCGC
>DATBBL010000298.1:0-11151 GCA_036271015.1 Acidimicrobiia bacterium | reverse complement strand
CGGGTCCCCGAGCATCGGCGTCTTGACGTGGCCCATCATCGTGCCGTGCCCGATCTGGGTGCCCCAGCGGGTGGCGGGGCCGTACTCCTCGTCGGCGTACAGCGGGTTGTCGTCGCCCACGCCCAACGCCCAGTTGCGGATCGCGTCAGGCGTCGCCACCGAGTAGAGCTCGCGGTGGCGACTGGCGGTGTCGAGACCGATCAGCAGGCGGGCCCGCTCGAGGTCCTCGTCGGTGAGGCGGTACTGCAGCGCGCGCTCGAACTCGGCTTCGAGCTCGGCCGACACCTGGAGGGATTCGGCGGGGGCGTCGTCGGCCATGGCACGGCTCCTGGGCTCGTCGAGCGGCGATCGGAAAAAAGGTACCTGATTTACGACGAGCGCGGGGCGCCGCGCCCGGCGGTCCCCGGGCCCGTCCAGGGCCGGTCCCTCTAGGGTGAGGCGCCCGCCCGGAAAGGACCGCTCGGATGCCCCTCGGACCGTTCGACGAATACCTCGCCCACCAGACGAGCGACACCTTCGACCACGTCGCCACGTCGGACCGCAACTTCTACGACCGCTACTACTTCAACATGCACTCGAGCAGCGACGAGCTGTTCGTGATCACCGGACTCGGCCAGTACCCGAACCTCGGCGTGACCGACGCGTTCATCACCGTCTCGATCGGCACCGAACAGCACACGGTGCGGGCGTCCCGCGAGCTCGGGAGCGACCGCATGGACACGTCGGTCGGACCGCTGTCGGTGGAGGTGCTCGAAGGCCTGCTGAAGCTGCGCATCCGGTGCGAGGAGAACGAGTGGGGCGTGAGCGCCGACCTCACGTTCACCGGCTCGGTGGCCGCGCTCGAGGAGCCCCGGACGTTCATCCGCCGCTACGGACGGGTCATCCAGGACGTCACCCGGTACGCGCAGGTCGGCACCTGGGAGGGCACGATCACCGCCGCGGGCCGCACCTTCGACGTCACCCCCGACCGCTGGAAGGGGGCCCGCGACCGGTCATGGGGCGTCCGCCCGGTCGGCGAGCCCGAGCACCCGGGCATCAAGGTGCGCGGCGCGCAGGACGGCTACGGGTTCCGGCACGACTGGCTGCCGATGCAGTTCGACGACCACATGCTGAAGGTCCAGATCGACCAGGACGCCGACGGCAACCGCCTGGTCGAGGAGTCGATGCGGGTGTGGAACCTCGACGAGAAGCACGAGCCCGAGGTGGAGGAGCTCGGCCGGCCCGACGTCGTGATCGACTACCACCCCGGCACGCGCGAGATGCGGGGCGCGACGGTCACCGTGCCCGACGTCGACGGGCGCGCCATCACGGTGACGAACACACCGTTGCGCACGCTGTACCTCGCCGCCGGTTCCGGCTACGTGAACACCGACGGCTGGGGCCACGGTGTGTACCAGGGCCCGCTCGAGATCCAGGGGCTGGTGCACGACCTGTCCGACCCCGAGGTGCGGCGCAGGTACGCGATCCTCAACGAGACCCTCTGCCGGTTCGAGCTCTCGACCGGCGAGGTCGGCTACGGCATGCACGAGAACATGCTGGTGGGGATCTACCGCCCGACCGGTTTCGAGACGCCGGAGGCGGTGGCGCCCGCCTGACCGTCACTCCTTCGCCGAGCCGCGCTCGTAGAAGCTCTCGAAGGACACGAGCTCCGCGCGGCCCTCGACGGCGAGCTTGCCCCGGGCGGTGATCGTGCACCGGGCCCGGAACGTGTCGTCGCCGGTCGGCACGCACACGCCCCACAACGCGACCTCCTCGTCGAGCGGCAGCGGACGGAGGTACCGCAGCTCCAGCGACTTGGTGATCGCGCGGCGGCCGATCGCGCCCGGGCTGGCGGCGACGATCTGGTCGGCGAGCATGGCGCTGATCCCGCCGTGGGCGAAGCCGGGCGGTCCCACGAAGCGACGGGTGAACGACGCGGTGCCGGCGATCTCGCCGTCGCAGAAGCGGAGCTGCGCGTCGGGGCGCACCGGGCTGCACGCGCCGAGGATCGGGTTGAGCGGCATCGGCCCCTCGGGGATCGAATAGTCGACCGGCTTGATGACGAGGCCGGAGTACGCGTCGTCGTCGGTCGCGGTGAGCAGGCGATGGGTCAGCAGCTCGAGCGCGCCGGTGGCTTCGTCGAGCGTCGCCCGGTCGACGCCGGTGACCGCAACCGCGTCCCCGAGGGCGCGCACCGCCGCGGCCAGGCGCTCGACCCCCTCGCGCCGCACCACCGCATCGTGACCCTCTCGCGCCTTCAGGTTCGCCATGGCGCGAGACCCTAGAAGACCTCCGGGCCCGGCGGCGTGGTCGCGACGGGGACCGACTGCGGCTCCGGTTCGTTGATGAGGCGCGACACGAGCTGACGCGAGATCCCGTACGTCCGGCCGATGTCGGTCATCGTCCGGCCCTCCGAGTGGAGGAGCCGGAACATGAGACGTTGCGACTCGTGCCGCGCCCGTTCGAGCTCCGTGATCGCATCGGACAGTGCCGCACGCAACGGTTCCGGCTCGAGGAAGTTCTCGACGTCGCTGACGGTGCCACCCTGCGCCAGGTGTCGGCGCACGACCGCACGGGCCTCTTCGGCTCCCCGGAGCGCGTCGGTCACCTGGTCGCTCGCGCCGGCCAGCACGTCGAGGGACGCCAGATACCGCTCGCGGAGATCGTTGTCTTCGTCGCTTCGCACGATCGCATTCTGCCGAACCGTGCGTCGGAGCCGCGGGACCGCACGTCCCCCGGCTCCGACGCCCTGCTCTCAACGGCGGTCCCGGCGCTGTCAACAGCAGTTGCCGTGGGCCACCACATGGTTCGGCAGCCGGTCACCCGGCCTGAAGCGCGGGCGGCGGAATTTCCGATCAGCGGGACCAGAGCATGACCGTGTCGCGCCGGGCGACGACCCACCCGGCGGCCGTCCGCCGGGCCCGGTCGCGGTACTGCACGCCCATGGCGAGATCGGTCCCGTCGGCGCCGGCGGCGACGAAGTGCAGCGCCACCGCGTAGCTCCAGACGTCGGCGTCGTCGCCGTCGATGGCGGCGTACTGGTTGGTGATGTTGTGCATGGTCGCCTCGTACCGGGCGACCCCCTCGAGCAGACGGGGGATGTACTCGTCGGCCGGGGCCTCGCCGAGGGCGCCCCGCATCCGCGCGTCGGGTGCGAACACGCTGCGCACCAGCGCCTCGTCGCGCGAGTCGATGCCGAGCGCGTAGGTCGGCGCCAGCCGGCACACCGCGAGGCGGTCGGCGATCGCGTCCGACGAGTCGGGCACGATCGGGCCACGGAATTGCATAGGGTCGACCACCACGCTCGGTTCTAGTCCACCCGCCGACAGGAGTCATCCCATGGATGCCGTGATCCTCGACGAGGAGATCGCTCCCCTGCTCGAGCTGGCACCCGCGTTCCAGCTCTCGCTCGACGCGCTCCCCGCGCTGCGCGACGCCCGCAACGTGGCCATGCAGGTCGAGCTCTCCGACGCGGTCGAGCGCACCGACCACGTCGTGAGCGACGACCCCCACGTCGTCGTGCGGGTGCACCGCCCGAAAGCGGTGTCGGGCCCGCTGCCCTGCGTCTACTCGATCCACGGCGGTGGGTACGTGCTCGGCACCTACGCAATGGACGACGCGCGCTTCGACCGCCTGTGCCCCAGGTTCCCGTGCGTCGGGGTGTCGGTCGAGTACCGCCTCGCCCCCGAGACCGCCTACCCCGGGCCACTCGACGACTGCTACGCCGGCCTGTGCTGGACGTTCGAACACGCCGCCGAGCTGGGCATCGTGTCCGACCGCGTCGGCATCGCCGGGGTGAGCGCAGGCGGCGGCCTCGCGGCCGCGCTCGCGCTCCTCGCGCGTGACCGCGGCGAGGTGTCAGTCGCGTTCCAGCTGCTCGAGTGCCCGATGATCGACGACCGCCAGACCACGTCGTCGAGCCGGCTGGAGGGGCTCCCGATCTGGAGCCGCGAGTCGAACGAGTTCGGGTGGCGCAGCTACCTCGGCGACCTCTACGGGCGCGCCGACCTCCCTCCGTACGCGGCACCGGCACGCGCCGACGACCTGACCGGGCTGCCGCCCGCGCTGGTGATCGTCGGCGGCGCCGACGGCTTCCGCGACGAGGACATCGAGTACGCGTTGCGGTTGAACCAGGCCGGGGTGCCGACCGAGCTGCACGTGCTCCCGGGTGCGCCGCACGGCGTGCAGATGTTCGCGAGCTCCGTGGTCGCCCGGCGGTGGAACCAGATCGTGGTGGAGTGGCTGGGGCTCCAGCTGCGCGACACCACCTGAACGGTCGATTCTGCTCCGCCGTCCCGCCCTCCGGGCACGGCTGCGCGGCATCTCCACCTGACTGGTCGATGCTGTTGCGCGGCCCCGCCGGCTCAGCCGGTGAAGGCGGCGAGATCGAGCTCGGCGATGCGGTCCGGGTCGACCAGGGCGTTGATGGCGACGATCCGCCCGTCGACGACGGTGAAGCCCATGATCGCCTGCGGGTGACCCCCGAGGGTCACCACCACGCCCGCGGCCCCGTTCACCAGCGCCGGGTGCACGTCCGCGGCGGGGTTCGCGTACGTCAGCGCCTGACCCGCGACCGCGGCCGCGCCGCTCGTGACCAACGAGAGCTGGGCGCGTCGGGGCCCGCCGTCGGACCGGGCGACGACGTCGGGGTCGAGCAGCGCCATCAGCCCCTCGAAGTCGCCGGCGCGGGCGGCGGCGAAGAACGCGTCGACCACCGCCCGCTGGCGGGCGACGTCGGCGTCGGGCGGCGCGGTGGCGCCGCGGACCCGTCGCCGGGCGCGGCTGGCGAGCTGGCGGGTCGCCTCGGGGGACCGGCCGAGCACCTCGGCCACCTGGTCGAACGGCACCGCGAACGTGTCGTGCAGCACGAACGCCAACCGCTCCGCCGGGGTGAGCGTCTCGAGCACCACCAGCAACGCCACGCCCACCGCGTCGGCGAGCATCACCTCCTCTTCGGGATCGAGCGTGCCCTCGACGGTGACGATCGGGTCGGGAAGGTGCGGGTCCAGCAGGTCCTCGCGCCGCGCGGTGCGCGAGCGCAACACGTTGAGGCAGACGCGCGACACGACGGTGGTCAACCAGCCGGCGAGGTTCTCGATCGCGTCGGCATCGGAGCGGCTCAGCCGCAACCACGCCTCCTGCACCGCGTCCTCGGCCTCGGTGATCGACCCGAGCATGCGGTAGGCGACCGCGCGCAGGTGCGTCCGGTGCTGCTCGAACTGCTCGGCCAGGAACTGCTGGTCGTCCATCGTCACGTTTCCTCGTTCCGCCGGGTCAGGGACCTGACCCCTCCGAGGCGGTCGACGTGACACCACCGGAATTGGAAGGAAGCCAACTGATGAACACCATGCTGATGCTGCAGGCGACGGTCAGGCCCGAGTGCGTCGCCGAGCTCGAAGCGGCGGCGCGGACCATGTTCGCCGCCATCGAGGCGGCCGGTCCCGAGGGATTGCACTACTCGTCGGTCCGCTCGGCCGACGGCGTCACCTTCGTCGCGCTCCTTGCGCTCGACGAGGGCGTGGAGAACCCGCTCCCCGCGATCCCCGAGTTCCAGGACTTCCAGGCCGGCCTCGGCGGGTGGCTGGCGGCACCGCCAGCGCCCGACCAGATGACGGTGGTGGGCTCGTACGGGATGTTCGGCGCCGGCTAGCGCACCCGGACGCCGTCGAGCATGAAGTCGAACAGGCGGTTCGCGGTGTCGGGGTCGGCGCTCTCCTCCGCCGCCAGCCCGATCGCCTGCACCATGCGCACGAGGTCGTCGATGTCGACGCCCGCGCGCACGTCGCCGGCGTCTTGCGCGCGTGCGAGGAGCTCGGCACCGGAACGGCGCATCTCCTCGCAGGCGGTCGGCTCCCCGGGGCCGGCGTCGAGCATGGCGAGCATCGCCTCCGCTGCCAGCCCCCGGCAGGTCGCCGCCTGCGTGAGCTGAGCCCGCAACCAGGTGGCGAGGGCCTCCCCCGGCGCGTCGGAGGTGAGCAGCTCGTCGGCCTGCGCCTGGAGCTGCTCGATGCCGTCGCGGAAGACGGCCTCCACCAGGTCGTCGCGCGTCGGGAAGTGGCGGTAGAGGGTGCCGATGCCGACGCCCGCGGTGCGGGCGATCTCCTCCATCGACGTGTCCGCGCCCCGGCTCGCGAACAGCCCGCGCGCCGCTTCCACCAGGCGCGCCCGGTTGCGGAGCGCGTCGGCGCGCGGCTTCCGCGCCGAGACCGGCTCGGCGGTGGCGACCTCGACGGCGTGCACGCTCATGGAACGGTCCTTCCGGCCGACCCGGCCGACCCACCCGACCACGGGTGGGTTCGGGAAAGCACTTGCAAACGGAGGATCCCTCCGTTTACTATCCGGAGGCGTCGTCCGTATCAGCCAGCATACCCCCGACCGCACTCCCCCGCGGTCCGACCCCCAGGAGCGCCCCATGAGCACCCAGTCGCCCGCCGTGGGACCACCCGTCCCCGCCGTCGTCGGCGGCGCCACGACCGAGTACGCCAACCGGGGCTGGATCCTCGCGGTGATGTGCCTGGCCCTGGTGATGGTCGTCGCCGGGGTCTCGATGCTCGCCAACGCCCTGCCGAGCATCGCCGCCGACCTCGACGCCAGCCAGTCGTCGCAGCAGTGGATCGTCGACGCCTACGCGCTGACCCTGGCCGCGCTCCTGCTGCCCGCCGGCGCGGTCGGCGACCGCTTCGGGCGCCGGGGCGCGCTCATCGCGGGGACGGCCATCTTCGGCATCGCCGCCGGCCTGTCGGCCCTCGCCGGCTCTCCCGACGAGCTCATCGCGCTCCGCGCGTGCATGGGGATCGGCGCCGCGCTGCTCATGCCCGGGACGCTGTCGACCATCACCAGCGTGTTCCCGCCCGAGGAGCGGGCCAAAGCGGTCGGCATCTGGGCGGGCTTCGCCGGCGCCGGCGGGACCCTCGGCATCCTGGCGTCGGGCGCACTGCTCGAGCAGTTCTCCTGGGGTTCGATCTTCGTCCTCACCGCCGCGCTGGCCGGGGTGGCCTGCCTGGGGATGATCCTCGTCGTCCCCACCACTCGCGCCGAGGAGCGGGTCTCGTTCGACATCCGTGGCTCGATCGTGTCGGCCGTCGGCATCGGCCTCCTGGTGCTCGGCATCATCGAGGGCCCCGAGCGCGGCTGGACAGATCCCGTGACCCTGATCGGGCTCGTCGGCGGCGCGGTGTTCCTGGCCTCGTTCGTGTGGCTCGAGCTCCGCACCGACGAGCCACTGCTCGACCCGCGCCTGTTCGGTCACCGCGGGTTCGCCACCGGCTCCGCGTCGCTCTTCCTCCAGTTCTTCGCGATGTTCGGCTTCTTCTTCGTGTCGCTGCAGTTCCTGCAGCTCGTGCTCGGCTACAGCACGCTGGAAGCTGCGCTCGCGCTGCTGCCGATGAGCATCGTGATCCTGCCCATCGCCGCGGTCGCGGGCACGATGTCGGAGAAGTACGGGCACCGCCTCGTCGGGGGTGCGGGGCTGGCCATCTCCGGCGTGGGCTTCGCGCTGTTCGCGATGTTGGGGACGGGCAGCGGCTTCTGGCCGTTCATGCTCGTGACCATCGTGATCGGCGTCGGCGCCGCGCTGGCGATGACACCCGCGACCAACGCCATCGTCGCCTCGCTGCCGCGGGCCAAGCAGGGCGTCGCGTCGGCAGTGAACGACACTGCGCGCGAGCTCGGCGCGGCGTTCGGGGTCGCCGTGCTCGGCAGCGCGTTCAACATCGGCTACCGCCACCACATCGACGCCGACCTGAGCCGCTTCCCCGCCGACGTCGCGCACCAGGCGCGGGAGGCGCCCGCGATCGCCGTCGCCCTGTCCCGGCAGATCCCCGGCGGCGAGGTGCTCGCCACCGCGGCGCGGGAGGCGTTCACGACCGGCATGCGGTACGCGGTGCTCGTCGGCGCCGGGCTGCTCGTGATCGGCGCCCTGTTCGTGTGGTTCCGCGGCGCCTCCGGGGTGGAGGCGGTCGTGGAGGACGACCTCGACGCGGTGGAGGTCGTCGCCGCGTGACGTTAGGTTGGCGTCGGTGATCACCGCGCTGCATGCCCTCATCTACTCCGACGACCCGCCGGCCACCCGGGCCTTCCTCCGTGACGTGCTCGGGTGGCCGAGCGTCGAGGATCCGGCCTCCGGCGGGGGCTGGCTCATCTTCCGGAGCGGCCCGAGCGAGGTGGGCGTGCACCCGACCACCACCGTGTGGGAGGGCCGCGAGCACTCCTCGCCCCGGCACCACGAGCTCTCGCTGATGTGCGACGACCTCGAGGCGACCCGGGCCGAGCTCGAGGCCAAGGGCGCGACCTTCGAAGGGCCCATCGCCGACCGGGGGTTCGGGCTCACGACCTTCGTCGCGGTGCCCGGTGCCGACCCGATCATGCTCTACGAGCCCCGGCATCCGACGGCGTACGACCTCTGATTCGCGCGTCCATCTCGGTCTCCGCCTCCATCTCGGGCTCCGCCGCCATCTCGGGCTCCGCCTCCATCTCGGGCTCCGCCTGCATCTCGGGCTCCGCCTCCATCTCGGGCTCCGCCTGCATCTCGGGCTCCGCCGCCGGGCCCGGCCCGCTCGCCACCGGCGCTCCCGGTGTGACGGACCCGAGCCGCCGGGCATCCTGAGCCCGTGGCCCGGGAATCCGACTCCAGCGCGGCCCGGATCGGCGAGCTGCTGGCCGACGACGCACGGACACTGGCGGTCGCCGAGTCGCTCACCGGCGGCGAGCTGTCGGCGCGCTTCGCGAGCACACCGGGCTCAAGCGACTGGTACCTCGGCGCGGTGGTCGCGTACGCCTCCGACGTGAAGTTCGACGTGCTCGGCGTGCCGCCGGGCCCGGTGGTGTCGGAGCCGGCCGCGGCCGCGATGGCGGAGGGAATCGTCGCGCTGCTCGACGCCACCGTGGGGCTCGCGGTCACCGGCGCGGCCGGGCCCTCGCCGCAGGACGGGTGCGAACCGGGGACGGTCTGGTTCGCGGTGCACGACGCGGAGGGCACGCACACGCGGTTCGAGCAGTTCGACGGCACACCCGAGAAGGTCGTGGATCGCACCGTGCGCCTGGCGATCGACTGGCTCGGGGAACGGCTGGCGCGGTCGACGAGCTGACGCGTCACCCGCCCGTCGACAGCTCGGTTTCCAGCGCGGCGAGCTCGGCGAGCCACAGTGCGGCGGAGGCGTCGCTCGGCGCCCGCCAGTCGCCGCGGGGGGACAGCGATCCACCCGAACCGACCTTGGGGCCGTCGGGGATCGCAGAACGCTTGAACTGGCTGGTCGCGAAGAAGCGGTGCAGGAACACGCGCAACCAGCGACAGATCGTCGGCAGGTCGTACTCGTTGTGGGGCGCGTCGTCACGCGCGGCCGGCCACGCGCCGACGGTGCGGTCGCGCCAGGCCTCGTGCGCCAGGTACGCGACCTTCGTCGGCCGGTACCCGAACCGCAGGACGTGGTACAGGAAGAAGTCCTGCAGCTCGTAGGGGCCGATGACGTCCTCGCTCAGCTGGGTCGGTTCCTCGGTCTGCACGCCGGAGGCGGGCACCAGCTCCGGCGACACGCCGGTGGCCAGGACGTCGGCCAGCGCGGCCATGGTGTCCGCGCCGAGGTCCTCGTGCTCGCTCACCCATTGCACGAGGTACTGGATGAGGGTCTTCGGCACCGACGCGTTCACCGCGTAGTGCGACATCTGGTCGCCGACGCCGTAGGTGCACCATCCGAGGGCCAGCTCCGACAGGTCACCGGTGCCGAGGACGAGGCCGTCATGGAGGTTCGCCAGCCGGAACAGCAGCGACGTCCGCGCCCCGGCCTGGACGTTCTCGTAGGTGACGTCGTACTCGGCCGCGCCGGTCGCGGCGCGGTGCCGCAGGTCGTGCAGCATCTGCGTGGCCGCGGGCTTGATGTCGATCTCCTCGCCGGTGATCCCGAGACCCTCCATGAGCTGATGCGCGTTGCGCAGCGTGCGCGCGCTCGTGGCGAAGCCCGGCATCGTGTACCCGAGCACGTTCGCGCGCGGGAGGCCCAACTCGTCCATGCACCCGACCGCGACGAGCAACGCCTGCGTGGAGTCGACCCCGCCGGAGACGCCGATCACCACCTTCTCGATCCCGGTGGCGCGGAGCCGGGTGGCGAGGCCGGCACGCTGGATCGAGTACACCTCGGCGCAGCGCTCGGCGCGTTCGGCCGGGTCACCGGGGACGAACGGGAAGCGCGGCACCGCGCGCCGCAACTCCACCGCCTCGACCGGCGGCGCGAGCGTCGCGGTCACGCGCCGGTACGCCAGCTCGGTGCGGTGGTCGTCCATGCAGTCGACGAAGCTCGTCATCCGCACCCGGTCGGCGACCAGCCGGCCGAGGTCGACGTCGGCGCTCACCAGCGCGGCTTCACGCCCGAAGCGCTCCGACTCCGCGAGCACGTTGCCGTTCTCGGCGACGATCGCGTGACCGTCCCACGCGAGGTCGGTGGTCGACTCGTCCGCCCCGGCGCCGACATAGACGTACGCGCAGATGGTCCGGGCCGACTGCGCCGAGCACAGCTGGCGCCGGTATCCCGCCTTGCCGATGGTGATGTTGCTGCCCGACAGGTTGGCCACCACGGTCGCGCCCGCCATGGTCGCGTAGGTGCTCGGCGGGATCGGGACCCAGACGTCCTCGCAGAGCTCGACCGCGAGGACGAGGTCGGGCACGTCGACCACGTCGAACAGCAGGTCGGTGCCGAACGGCACCGCGTCGCCGAACAGGTCGACGTGGTCGGTGATGGCCTGGCGGGCGGCGCTGAAATGGCGCTTCTCGTAGAACTCCCGGTAGTTCGGCAGGTACGACTTCGGCACGACACCGAGCACGCGCCCCCGGTGCACGACCACGGCGACGTTGAAGAGCTGGTGCCCGACCCGCAGCGGGAGCCCGGCCACCAGCACCGGGCGCAGGTCGACCGACGCATCGCGCACCGCGCCGAGCGCGTCGAGGGCGGCGTGCAGCAACGCGTCCTGATGGAACAGGTCCTGGTTGCTGTACCCGACCAGGCCGAGCTCCGGGAACACGACGACCGCGGCGTCGTCGTCGTGCGCCTGTCGGGCCAGGTCGACCGTGCGCTCGGCGTCGACCTGCGGATCGCCCAGCCGCACGAGGGGCACCGCGGCCGCGACGCGCACCAGGTCGTGACGGTAGGGCGAGGCGAAGGGCAGGTCGGGCGTGGTCATGCG
>DATBBL010000297.1:0-4297 GCA_036271015.1 Acidimicrobiia bacterium | reverse complement strand
CACAACGTGTACGAGAGCGTCACGAACACGTAGCCGGCGACCACGCCCGTGAGCTTGAAGTCGTTGATCGGCGCGGTGACGGCGAACGAGACCAGGATCAGCACGACCGCGATCACCCGCGCGGTGCGGACGTCGAGGTCGCCGGCGGCGATGGGGCGCATCCGCTTGGTGGGATGGAGGCGGTCGGCCTCGGCGTCGTTGGCGTCGTTGAGGAAGTAGGTGCCGCTGGCCGCGAGGCAGAACCCGACGAACGCCACCAGCGTCTGCAGGAGCGCGTCCCGCTGGTCGAGCACCCCGGCCGCCGCGGGCGCCGCGAACACGAGCACGTTCTTCGTCCACTGCTTCGGGCGCGCGGTCCGGATGACGGCCTTCAGCATCGAGGAATGGCGCACCTCCGGGTCCGTCGGCGGGCGCTCGCGGGACGGATCGGCTGCCGCGGACATCGTGCAAGGCTACCGAACCTTGCCCGCTCCGGACCGTCCGTGCCCACATGGTTGCAGCACCCCCGGTCGTAGACTCCGACGCAGATGGCTCCGAAGATCTACACGCGCAAGGGCGACGACGGGAGCACCGGACTGCTCTACGGCGGACGGGTCGGCAAGGACTCGTCCGGACCCGACGCCTACGGCGCGGTCGACGAGACGGTGTCGATGCTCGGGCTCGCCCGTGCCGACACCGAGCGGGGCTCGGAGCTCGACGACCTGCTCATCCGTCTCCAGCGCGAGCTCTTCGTCGTCGGTGCCGAGTTGGCCACCGCGCCCGAGAACCGCACGAAGCTGGAGCCCGGCGTGTCGCTCACGACGGGGGCGATGGTCGACGCGCTGGAGCCGGTGATCGACGACGTGACCACGCGCTACCAACCGCCGACCGAATTCGTGCTCCCCGGAGAGAACCGGGTGGCCGCCGCGCTCGACGTGGCCCGCGCCGTCGCGCGGCGGGCCGAGCGTCGGGCGGTCGCCGCCACCCACGAGGGTTGGCTCGACGGCAGCCAGGTCGTCCCCTACCTCAACCGCCTCGCCGACCTCCTCTATACGCTCGCCCGGTGGCAGGAAGGGACCTTCCGGCCCGTCCGCACCGAGCACCCCTGACCAGCTGTCCCCGCCTGCACCATCCCCTGACACCACCGGAGCGAATCGTGGCCCTCACGTTCACCGTCGTCACCACCCCCGCCGACCGCGTCGGCACCGAGCTCCTGGCGGTCCCCGTCGGCAAGGGCGGCGCCCTCGGCCCCGGAGCCGACGCGATCGACGCCGCGCTCGACGGCGGCCTCGGCACCTTCCTCGCCGAGGCCGGCTTCGAGGGGAAGCCGGGCGAGACCCTGGCGGTCCCGACCGCTGGCCGCCTCAAGGCGAAGGCCGCGGTCCTGGTGGGCATCGGCGACCCCGACGACCTCACCGTCGACGGCATCCGGCGCGCCGCGGCGGCGATCGCGCGCCGGGCGAGCCGGGCGGCGTCGGTCGCCACCACCCTCGCGACCGCGGCACCGGGCGTCGACGTCGCCGACGCCGCCCAGGCCGTCGCCGAGGGCATGGTGCTCGGCTCCTACCAGTACCTCGACTACAAGGGTGACGCGACGCCGAGCAAGCTCAAGAAGGTGACGTTGATCGCGGAGGGTGGCACCGCGGTGCGCAACGCGGTGAACCGTGGGGCGACGGTCGGTGACGCGGTCACCTGGGCGCGCGACATGGTGAACACGCCGTCGAAGGAGAAGTCACCGGCCGACATGGTCGCCGCGGCGCGCAAGCTGCTGCGCAACCGGGGCGTGAGTGTGCAGGTGCTCGACGTGAAGCAACTCGAGGCGCAGCGCCTCGGTGGTGTGCTCGGCGTGGGCCAGGGGTCGGAGCAGACACCCCGCTTCCTCAAGATGACGTACGCGCCGTCCGGCGCGCGCGGGAAGGCACTCGCGCTGGTGGGCAAGGGGGTGGTCTTCGACTCCGGCGGCCTGTCGCTGAAGACGGCCGGCGGCATGGAGACCATGAAGACCGACATGTCGGGTGGCGCGGCCGTCATCGCGGCGATGTCGACCCTCGCCGACCTCGGTGTGAAGACGCGGGTGACCGGGTACGTGCCGCTGGTGGAGAACATGCCGAGCGGCACCGCCATCCGCCCCGGCGACGTCTTGACCATCCGCAACGGCAAGACGGTGGAGGTGCTCAACACCGACGCCGAAGGTCGCCTCATCCTGGCCGACGCCCTCTCGCTGGCGTCGGAGGACCAGCCCGCCGCGGTGATCGACCTGGCGACGCTCACCGGTGCGTGCATGGTCGCCCTCGGCGACAAGATCGCCGGGCTCATGGGCAACGACGCGGCCTGGGTCGAGCAGGTGCGGGGCGCCGCCGACCGCGCGGGCGAACCCGTGTGGCACCTGCCGCTGCCGCCCGAGTACCGCAAGCAGCTGGAATCCGAGGTCGCCGACCTGAAGAACATCGGCGGCAGCTACGGCGGCGCGTTGACCGCGGGGCTGTTCCTCCAGGAGTTCGTCGACGGCGCGCCGTGGGTGCACCTCGACATCGCCGGGCCCGCCCGCGCCAACGCCGACGACGGCTACCTCACCAAGGGTGGCACCGGATTCGGGGTGCGCACGCTGGTGGAGCTGGCGCGCGCGTTCGAGCCGCCGGCCGCGGCGGGCAACGGCACGGTGAAGGTGACGAACGGCCGACGCCGCCGATGACGGGTGTGCGACGCGGCCGACTGGCCGTGGCCGGCCTCGCACTCCTGCTCGTGACCACCGGGATGATCGCCGCGGGGCCGACGGCGCCGACGGCGTCGGCGCATGTCGCCGCGGTCCAGGACGTGGTGACGATCCACATCCGCGACAACGCGTTCGCACCCGCGACCCTGAACGTTCCCGCGGGCACCACGGTGCGGTGGGTGAACGACGGTCGCAACACGCACAACGTCACCCCGAGCACCGGGAGCGCGCGGCGCGGGAGCGGCAACCTGAAACCCGGCAAGTCGTACGTGCGCACGTTCGAGGGCGCGGGGACGTTCGCGTACTACTGCACGCTGCACGGGACGCCGACGAGCGGCCAGCACGCCGAGCTCGGGATCGGCGACGCCGCCGCCGCCACCCCGCGGGCGTTGGTGGGCAGCGGCACGCACCCGGCTCCCACGTTCGAGGCGTCGGGTCGCACGATTCGCGTTCCCGCCGACGCCAAGACGATCCAGGCGGGCGTCGACCGCGCCAAGGCGGGCGACCTGGTCCTCGTGTCGCCCGGGGTGTACCGGGAGAGCGTCGAGATCGCGACCGACGGCATCGTGCTGCGCGGCGTCGACCGCAACCGTACGATCCTCGACGGCGGGTTCCGGCGTGCGAACGGCGTGTTCGTCGCGGGCGCCGACGGGGTCGCGGTCGAGAACCTCACCACGCGCAACTACACAGAGAACGGCGTCTTCTGGAGCGGCGTCCTCGGCTACCGGGGCTCGTACCTCACTGCGTACCGCAACGGGGACTACGGCATCTACGCGTACGACTCCCAGTACGGGCAGTTCGACCACTCGTACGCGTCGGGCAGCCCCGACTCCGGCTTCTACATCGGCCAGTGCAACCCGTGTCACGCGGTCATCACCGACGTCGTGTCCGAGTACAACCAGATCGGGTACTCGGGCTCGAACTCGTCGGGGGATCTCTTCCTCGTGAATTCGGTCTGGTCCCGCAACCGGACCGGCATCGCGCCCAACAGCTTCGACGGTGAAGAGCTCGCGCCGCAGACCAGGGCGACGATCGCCGGCAACGTGGTCGACGCCAATGGCGACGCGCGCGCCGCACGGTCGGGGGACGAGGCCTTCGACGCCGCGCTCGGCGGCGGGATCGTGATCGCGGGTGGGATCGGGGACACGATCACGAAGAACCGCGTCGTCGGCAACACCAAGATCGGGATCGCGCTGGCCCCGAGCGTCGGGCTCCAGGCCGTCGCGACGTCGGCGACCGGGAACCGGGTCACCGACAACGTGGTGCAGCGATCCGGCCTCGCCGATCTCGCCACGATCCTGCCGCGCGCGGACGACGGCAACTGCTTCACGGCCAACACGTTCACCACGTCGGCACCCGCCGACATCGAACGGGTGATGCCGTGCACCGGCGCGGGCACCGGCGACCTCACGACCGGCGCCCTCGACATCGGCCAGTTCCTCGACACCTCGAAGAACCCACCCGGCGTGCCGTACAAGCAGACGCCGGTGCCGGCGAAGCAACGGAACCTCGCCCGCGCCGCGCGCACGCCGGCGCGACCGGCGGGGGCACCCGCCGCGCTCGACGTGGCCGCGATCTCGGTGCATGCCGGCGGCTGACCGGAGG
>DATBBL010000296.1:0-24471 GCA_036271015.1 Acidimicrobiia bacterium | reverse complement strand
CCCACTTCACACCCCAACGAGGCATCCTGGTTGCGGACACGGCCGGCTCCTCTCGTCCATGTGGCTCCGTCCATCGGCGATGGTGGATGACCCACGCATCAAACCGGGACGAGAGCCGGCCGTTCCATTACAACTGTGCGCCCGGGCATCCAACGGCGAGGAGGCATCGGTTCGATGATCGCCACCGTCAACATTGCCGACCTCGGCGCCCGACAGACGCTGCGTTCCCTGTGGCGCCGACCAGCACCGGCGAACGTCCCCGGGCTGCGATGGCTCGGTACGGCGGTCGCCGCTCCGCTCGCCAGCAAACGCCCCCCGGGGGTTCGGCGCTCCGTGATGATCGCGTTCTGGGACGACGAAGAGGCCGCCGCCGCCTTCGCCGACGATCATCCCCTCGGACAGCGCTACGCCGACAACGGCTTCCGCGCCGTCCTGCGTCCGCTCCGTGCCTTCGGCACCTGGCCCGGTTTGCCCGACGACCTTCCGCGGGCGCGGAAGGCCGTGCACGACGGTCCCGTTCTCGTCACGACGCTCGGTCGGCTCCGCGTCTCACAGGCAGGCCGGTTCTTCCGAGCCAGCCGACCCGCGGAGCGGTCAGCGGTCGCGGCTGCCGGATTCGTGTGGGGGACGGCGGCGTCGCGTCCTCCATTCATGGCCACGGTCTCGCTGTGGAGCAATGATGAAGCCGCTGCCGCCTACGCGTACGGAGATCCAGACGCCGGGCACCCGCGTGCGATCACGAAACAGCGTCGCAAAGACTTCCATCACCAGTCAGCCTTCATCCGCTACGCCCCGCTGGCCATCACCGGCTCGGTTCGAGGCATGCCCGCGACAGACTCTCGCAACAACCCCGCACATCCCGGGTGACTGACGGTGACGACGGCTGCTGAGGTCGTTGGCTTGGTCCTGGATGTCACCGGTGGGCGGCGCATGGCGGGCATGGCACGACGCTCAGCGATGGATGCGCCGCTCTCGCGGATCAGGGTGACCCACGACCGACACGCCAGATCGGTGCGAGCTTCCCGTTGTAAGCACCCGGTATCAGCGGGAACGTGGCGGGACTCATCACTTACGGACGGGATGCTTGCACGCGCCCGACGTTTCGCAGGGACGCCCCCAGCCGGGCGTCGGGCGCGTGCACGGATGACCGCGTTCCTCGGGAACGTCCACGCCAACGTGTCCTACTGAGGTGCGTTGCCGTTGGGGGCGCTCGTCTCGGTGATTCTCGGTGGGTTGACGGCCCAGTTCGAGTGACGGGCCATGCGTCGCGGGGTGAGCGACTGGTCGTGGCCGACCTGACCACGGACGAGGAACGGCGACCGGGACGCGCGCGCCGGGTCGCAGCTTCGCCGCGGGGTACGCCGATCAGACCGTCGCGGACCACGCCGCGTTGCAGCCGGCCGTCGCGGACGGAAGGATCGAGGCCGTGATCGACCGATGACCCAACCGCCGCCTCCGGTGGACCCGGGCGCCGACGACCCGGTCACCCGGTCGCGGATCGACCGGCTGCGAGCCGAGCAGGCGAAGGTCGTGGGCCGGCTGGAGCGGACGCGCCGGCGGCTCGAGGAGTCCCGGCCGCGGTCGAGGTTCCTCGACTCCCTGTTCGGAGCGGTCGAGAGCGACGTGGCCGCCGGCGGCGGGGTCCTGGCCGGGGCGGTGGCGTTCCGCGTGTTCCTCTTCCTGGTGCCCTACGTGTTCATGATCGTCGTGGTGTTCGGCCTCGGGGCCAGCGCCGCCGACGAGGATCCGGGCACGCTCGCCCGGCAGTCCGGGATCGGGGGCGTGGCGGCCAAGGCGTTCGCCGGGGTCGGCGACCTGTCGACGGGCGAGCGCATCGTCACGTTCGTCGTGACGGGGTTCGCCCTCCTGCTGGCGACGCGGGCGCTGCTCAAGGTGTTGCGCATCGTGCACGCGCTCATCTGGCGCACGCGCGCGGGAAAGGTCCCGAGCATGGCGCGCGCGGCGGGCATGCTCGTGCTGATCGTGACCTTCGCGCTCGGCGTGTCGGTGCTCATCGGCAAGCTGCGCGGCGATTCGTTCATCCTGGGGCTCGTGGCGAGCATCCTGTGGATCCTCCTCCCGGTGGCCGTCTGGCTCTTCGTGTCATGGCACATGCCCCATGCGCCCGACGCGCCGTGGACCGCGTTCCTGCCCGGTGCCGTCGTCTTCGGCATCGGGCTCGAGGCCTTGCACCTGGTGACCGTCTACTGGATCGCGCGCGACCTGGAGCACAAGACGAGCACCTACGGCGCGATCGGCTTCGCGCTGGCACTGCTGCTGTGGGCGTACCTCCTCGGCCGGTTGGTCACCACGTCGGCGGTGATCAACGAGACGCTGTGGTCCCGCTATCGGGCGCGGCACCATCCGCCCCGCCGCCCCCCGCCGCCGTCCCCCGACCCGCCGTCCTCCGACCCGAAGCCGACCTAGCCCGCATCGCGCACCAGTCGTCGCGGCACCCAGCGGGCGACCCAGGCCGACTGCGCGGCGAGGATCGGCGCCGCGAGCGCCAACACCAGTACGTAGCCCGCGACGAAGGGCACCACACGCCGATCGAGCCCGGCCTCCGCGCCGAGCGTCGCGATGATCAGGGAGAACTCGCCCCGGGCGAGGATCGTGGTGGCGAGGTTGGTGGTCTGGGTCCGGCTCAGCCGCTCCCGGCGCCCGACGATCAGCGCGGCGCTGAAGTTCACCACCGCCGTCAGCGCGATGGCGGCCGCGATCGGCCCGGCGACCGAGGCCACGTCGCCGGGGTCGACGGTGAGGCCGAAGGTGAAGAAGAAGAGCGCGGCGAAGGTGTCGCGCAGCGGGAGGACCAACGTGCGCACGCGTGGTGCCACCGCGGTCTCCGCCACCACGAGGCCGGCCATGAACGCGCCGATGGCGTCGGACACGTGGAGCTCCTCCGCGATCCCCGCCACCAATACCGCCAGGCCGACGAAGCAGACGGTCAGGAGCTCGTCCTGCTCGGCCCCGATCAGCCGCTCGACGTACTGCGACCCGTAGCGCGCGACCAACGCGACCACCACGAGGAACGCGAAGGCCTTCGAGAACGACAGCAGCGCGTCGACCGCGCCCGCCGACTCGTCGAGGACGGGCTGGAGCGCGGCCAGGTACACCGCGAGGAACAGGTCCTCGACGACCACGATGCCGAGGATCAGGCGGGTCTCCGGGTTGGTGAGCCGGTGCATCTCGACCAGGATCTTGGTGACGATGGCCGAGGACGAGATGCCCACCGCGCCCGCGATCACCAACGCTTCCCGGCTGCCCCAGCCGAGCGCGAAGCCGAACCCCACGCCGGCGGCGAGGTTGAGGCCCAGATAGATCGATCCCGCGAGCGCCAGGCTGCGGCCGCCCGCGGTGAGCTCGCCGAGGGAGAACTCCAGCCCGAGGTAGAACAGCAGCAGGATCAGACCGAGGGTCGCGAGGAGCTGGAAGTCGGCCGGGTGGTCGACCAGTTGGATGCCCGGCGTGTTGGGCCCGAACAGCAGGCCCGCGATCATGAAGAGCGGGATCGTGGGCAGACCGATGCGCCGGCCGAGGCGCGCCAGCAGCCCGGCGGCGAGCAGCGACGCGCCGAGCGCGACCAGCGTGTCGCGCGCGCTCACCGCCCGGGCTCAGCGGTAGGCGGGCTCGAAGGAACCCGATTGGAGACGTGCGATCACGTCGTCGGGGATCGCGAGCCGCCACCCGTCAGCCGCCAGCTTGGCGCGCGACACGCGGACGCTGCCGCCATCGACACCATCCGACGTGAAGCCGAAGATCCACTGGTCGCCCTGGTCGAGGACGTCGACGTTGTCGATGCGACCGCCGGGGGGCACCGTGTCGAGGATCAGCCGGCTCCCGGACGGCGTACCGCGGACGTCGACGTTGACCGGCAGCGTGCTCGTGTTGGTGACCGTCACCCGCGGGACGACGTCGGGATCGCGCAGCGCGAACGCCATCCCGACGCACAGCAGCGCGCCGACGACGACCAGGATGATGACCGACAGGGGGGGAACGGACCGACGGGGCGCATGGGGACGCGCCATGGTCGCTTGCGTCATGAGAGACCTCTCCGGTTGGCGCGACGACGGAGGTCGCGCACTCGTCAGATCGAGACGAGGGCCGGGAGGCGGGGAGGGCCACGGGGCCGGGCCCGAAGTGCGCGGCGGCCCATGCTGGTCCGGGCACTGCGCGAGCGGGCCATCCAGCCCGCGGCACCGGCCGCGAGCACCAGCGCGGCCATGACGGTAGCGATGTCGCCGCGGTGACCGTCACGCTCATGGGCGAACGGGTCGCGCATCCGCGCCACCGCGCCGGTGCCGGGCGCGTCGACGACGTCGGCGCGCGCCGCCGGTGTCGCCGACGGCGGGACCGGTCGGTCGCCCGAGTCGGCCGCCGTCGCGACGCCGATGCCGACGGTCAGGGCGGCGACGAGCGCCAGGAGGAGGGGGAGGGCGCGGGAGCGCACCTCCCCAGTCTTACCGATGGGCTCGGGGGCGAACCGAGCGGACGCCCCCGAGCGCCTACCGGCGGGTCGTCTTCTTCGCCGTCGTCCGCTTGGCGGTGGTCTTCCTGGCCACTGCCTTCTTGGCGGGTGCGGTCTTCTTGGCCGGTGCCTTCTTCGCCACCGCCTTCTTCGCGGGCGCGGCCTTCTTGGCCGGTGCCTTCTTCGCCGGGCGCTTGCCGGTGAGCACCGCGTCCTTGAACGCCTTCAAGGGCGTGACGCGCGCGCGGCGCGACGCCTTGATGCGGATCGCCTCACCGGTCTGCGGGTTGCGGCCCATGCGTGCCGGACGGTCGACGCGCGCGAACTTGGCGAAGCCGCTGATCACCACGACCTCGCCACCGGCGACGGTGTCGGTGATCGTGTCGATGAACGCCTGCAGGTTGGCGTCGGCCGTGCGCTTGTCGGTGTCGGTGCGCTCGGCGAGCGCGGTGACGAGGTCTCTGCGGTTCATGGTTGGCTGCTCCTGGTCTGCCGGGGGGTGTCGAAGGGCGTGCAGCATGCCACCGAACGGGCCGGAACGCCTGCATCGTGGCCAAATTCACGTACGGGACGCCGGGGCCCCGCCCGAAACCGAGGGTCCGCCCGACGGCCACGCGGGCGTGCAACCATCTTCGCGGGCGGCCGACGGCGAGGTGGGAGGCAAGCTATGAACAGGCAGGCACGGATCCTGGTGGCCGAGCTGATCGGGACGATGATCCTGATCCTCGGGGGCCCGGGCACGGTGATCTTCGGCCAGTTCCTCGGTTTCAACATCGGTGTGCTGGGAGTGTCCTTCGCGTTCGGTCTGAGCCTGCTCTGTGCCGCGTACCTCTTCGGCCACATCTCGGGCTGCCATATCAATCCGGCGGTGACGATCGGCATGTGGGCGGCGAAACGCACCCCGACGAAGGACCTGCCGTCGTACTTCATCGGTCAGATCGTCGGCGCCGCGCTGGGCGCGTTCATCATCTGGTCGATCCTGGAGACCGGTGACAACGGCGGCGGCAGGAAGCTCACTCGGCAGGCGTTGTTCGCAACCGCGTCGAACGGTTTCGCCGACCGTTCCCCGGCGCACTTCGCGTTCTGGGCCGTGGTCATCATGGAGGTCGTGTTCACCGCGCTCTTCATCCTGGTGATCGCGGGCACCACGCGCTCGTCGGCGATCGCCGGATTCGCCGGCATCCCGATCGGCCTGATGCTCGCCCTGATCCACATGATCACGATCCCCATCGACAACACCTCGGTGAACCCGGCCCGCAGCTTTGCGACCGCGATCTTCGCCCCGAGCTGGGCGTTCGAGCAGCTCTGGGTGTTCATCGTCTTCCCGTTGATCGGCGGGCTGGTCGGCGCCGGCATCTGGCGGGTCGTCACCACCACCGAAGACGGCTGAACGAGAGGCGGTACCCAGGCGGCTCACAGGCGGCTCTCAACTCGACCTGCGACGCTGCGGGGCATGGCAGGTGAACGACTCCTGCTCGTCGACGACGAGGACAACCTGCGCTCGATGCTCGAGGCGGCGCTCCGCTACGAGGGCTTCGAGGTGCACGCGGCGGCGTCGGGTCGTGACGCGCTCGACGCCGTCGACACGTGCGCGCCCGATCTCGTCGTGCTCGACGTCATGCTGCCCGACCTCGACGGGTTCGAGGTGTGCCGCCGGCTGCGCAACGACGGCGTGCGGACTCCGGTGCTGTTCCTCACCGCGCGCGACGCGACCGATGACAAGGTGCGCGGCCTCACCCTGGGCGGCGACGACTACCTGGTGAAGCCGTTCAGCCTCGACGAGCTCGTGGCGCGCATCAGTGCGGTGCTGCGACGTTCGGGCCTGATGCGCGCGGGCGCGGTCCTCAAGTGCGCCGACCTCGAGATGGACGACGAAGCGCACGTCGTGCGCCGCGCCGGCGTCGAGGTGCCCCTGTCGCCCACCGAGTACAACCTGCTCCGGTTCCTCCTCGCCAACCAGGGTCGGGTGCTGTCGAAGCCGCAGATCCTCGATCACGTGTGGCAGTACGACTTCGGTGGTGACGGCGGCGTGGTCGAGACCTACATCGGCTACCTGCGCAAGAAGGTCGACCGAATCGAGCCCCGCCTCATCCAGACCGTCCGCGGGTTCGGGTACGCGCTCCGGGAGCGGTGATGGAGATGCAGTGGAGGCGTGGCCGGACGGCCGGGACACCGCAACGGAATCGACCCAGGTGATGGTGATGCGGCGACGAGATCGACCGGTCTGAGATGTCACTGCGGGCCCGCCTCCTCGCGGGCATGCTCGTGGTGTCGTTCGTGCTCGTAGCCGCGGGAGTGATCATCGCCCGCACCACCCGGAGCAACCTGGTCGACCGGGTCGACCAGCAGTTGGCGTCGGCATCGGTGGCGTTCGGTCCGGGTGTGTCGACCGGCCCGACCAGCCTCTACGGCGCCGTCATCAACCGCGGCAGCATCACGGTCGCACCGCGGCCCACCCCCAACGGCAGCAACGCGGACGCGCCGGCGGTGACGGTGGCCGATGCCGTCCACGGCGTTCGGACGGGCCGGCCATTCACGGTCGGCAGCACCAGCGGCTCGGGCAGCTTCCGCATGTACGCGACCCGCCTTCCCGATGGCAGCATCAGCCTGGTCGGGCTGTCGCTCCGGGACGTCGACGCGACCATGAGCCGGCTCCGGCTGGTGCTCCTCGTGGCGGTGGCCATGGTCATCGCCATCCTCGGGCTCGTCGTGTTCTGGGTGCTGCGCCTCGGCGTGCGGCCGATCAAGCGCATGACCGCGACCGCGGGGGTGATCGCCGGCGGCGACCTCTCGCAGCGGGTACCGCAGGAGCGGCCGGGGACCGAGGCGGCCGAGCTCGGCGTGGCGCTGAACTCGATGATGACCCGGATCGAGGATGCGTTCACCGAGCGGTCGGCGTCGGAGGCGCGCCTGCGGCGGTTCGTGGCCGACGCCTCGCACGAGCTGCGCACGCCGGTCACCACGATCCGCGGCTACGCCGAGCTCTACCGGCACGGCGGCCTCGACGACGCCGCCGATCTCGACCAGGCGATGCGCCGCACCGAGCAGGAGTCGGTGCGGATGGCGTCGTTGGTCGACGACCTGTTGCTGCTCGCCCGGCTCGACGAGGGACGGCCGCTGGCGCGTGCGCCGGTCGACCTCGGGGTGTTGGGTGTCGACGCCGCCGCCGACGCACGCGCGGTCGCTCCCGACCGGGTGGTGGCGGCCGAGGTGACGGCGGACGTCACCGTCGACGGCGACGAGGACCGGCTCCGCCAGGTGCTGGGCAACCTCGTCGGGAACGCGCTCGAGCACACGCCCACGGGCACGGCGGTGTCGGTGCGGGTCCACAACGGCGGCGGGCGCGCGGTGGTCGAGGTGCACGACGACGGTCCGGGCATGACCGAGGAATTGGCGGCGCGGGCGTTCGAGCGCTTCTCGCGAGCCGACGTATCGCGGTCGCGCAACCGCGGCGGTGCCGGCCTCGGCCTTGCGATCGTGCAGGCCATCGTCGCCGCACACGGCGGGAGCGTCCGCCTGTCCAGCAGCTCGGGCGCCGGCACGACGGTGCGGGTCGAGCTGCCCCGCGCGCCGTCGAACTAGCGTCACGGGATGGCCAAGGACCCGGCCCGGGTGGTCGAGCGCGTTCGGGTCGAGCCCGGTTCCGCGGGGGACCTCGCACGGCGTGACCCCGGCGACCGCCTCGGCTTCGCCGACAAGGCCGAGGGACGCGCCCGCACCGAGGAGCTCCGCCTCGAGCTCGACGACCTCCACGACCATTTGTGGGCCGAAGCCCGCCGCGGCCTCGTCCTGGTGCTGCAGGGCATGGACGCGTCCGGGAAGGACGGCGCGATCCGGAAGGTGCTCTCGGGGTTGAATCCCCAGGGCTGCTCGGTGACGAACTTCAAGGCGCCGTCCGCCATCGACCTCGCGCACGACTACCTCTGGCGGGTCCACGCCGACGAGCCGGCGCGCGGGATCCTCGGGGTCTGGAACCGCTCGCACTACGAGGACGTCGTCACCGCCCGGGTGATCGGCGTGATCGACGACGACCAGTGCCGCATGCGGTTCCGACACATCCGCGAGTTCGAGCGGCTGCTGCACGACGAGGGCTTCACCATGGTGAAGGTCTTCCTCCACCTCTCCGAGGAGGAGCAACGGGTCCGCCTCCAGGCCCGGATCGACGACCCGACGAAGAACTGGAAGTTCCGACGGGGCGACCTCGACACCCGGGCGCACTGGGACGAGTACCAGGCGCGCTACGAGCTCGCGATCACGGAGACCACCACGCACTGGTCGCCCTGGTACGTCGTCCCTGCCGACCACAAGTGGGTGCGTGACGTCGCCGTGGCCTCCTTGCTGGTCCACGTGCTCCGGGAGCTCGACCCGAAGATCCCGCCCCCGGAGGAGGGCCTGGAGGGCCTGGTGGTGGAGTAGTTCGCCCCGTTTTCGCAGCCGACTGGTCCGCGCGGCGCTCCATCGGCCAAAATGGGTGCTCGATGGACGTCGAGTCGCGTGATTCCGTCTCTCTCAAGCCGGCCGAGCTCGACGAGCTCGGTCAGTTGGTCTCCGGGGTTGGTCTGCCGTTGCACGACGAGCAGCTCGACGGTCACGTCGAGCAGTTCCCGCTGGTGGCCGTCGCCGAGGTCGAGGGAGAGATCCAAGGGTTCCTGTTCGGGTCGCTCGAGCGCATCGGCGGCACCCCGTGCATCCTCTGGGGGCTCGGGGGCGTCAAGCGGGGCAAGAGCGCGCGCCAGAGCCTCGACGGCCTGGTGGCGGAGCTGTACCGCCGGGCGGCGATCTCCTTTCCCGACGAGGACGTCCTCGTCGCGGGGCGGGTCGCGCACCCGTCGGCCTACGCGCTGTTCTCGGTCCTCGACGACGTCTGTCCCCGCCCGAAGTACTCGCCCAACGGTGAGGAGCGAGCCTGGGGCCGGCGGCTCGCCCGTCGCTTCGGCTGCGACGCCCGGTACGACGATCGCACCTTCCGCCTGACCGCGCACGGCGCACCCGAGCTGGTGCTGCACGCGGCCGCGGTCAAGGGTGGCGGGAAGGTGGTCGTCGAGCTGGTCGGCGAGGCGGATCCCGCCAACGGCGAGGCGCTGATCACCTACGGCTGGGCGATGGCCGAAGCCCTCGCCGACGGGCTGGCCACGCCCAAGAGCTGAGGCTCCGCCCAGGCGCCGTTGCCCATCCGGGTCAGGTCACGGGCCCGGGTACACGCGCCGCAGCACGACGAGCGCGGCCTCGGGGTCGCGCACGGCCGCCGGGGTGTGGTCGGCATCGAGCCGGCCGTAGACGAGCCGGGCCCATGCCTCGGCGGGGAGCGTGAGGTCGGCGGGCCCGTCGCCCCCGGAGGAGAAGGCCACCGCGTCGGTGGCCAGCTCGACCACGAAGCGCCGGGTCGGATCCGTGGTCTCGACCCGCACGACCCGCTCGTCGCCCGTCGGGCGACCCGTGTAGCGGGCGATGAGCTCGAGGTGGTCGACCACGAACGGCACCGCGTCGGCCGGGAGCGGCATCTCCGGCGCCAACGCGACCTCGACGTCCCAGGTGTGCATGGTGTGCTCGTTGACCCGCATGCCCACGAAGGTGGCGAAGTCCATGGTCAGTGGACCCATGGGGAACTCCAGGTCCGCGGCGCCCGACGTGGCCACCGCTTCGAGCCGGGCCAGCAGCGCGGCGTCGGCGGCGAGCGCGTCGTCGACCTGCGCCCGGCTCGACTTGGCGTTCCATGCGTCCCAGACCGACGGCGCGACGGACTCCGGGGTCTCTCGACCGTTCACGGTGTCGTCGAGGCGGCGCTGCATGATCTCGGCACCGGAGCCGAGGTGGGAGAGCACCTGGGCGATCGACCACTCCGAGGGGAAGGCGGGCTGGTCGACGGTCGCGTCGTCGAGTGGCTCGACGATCCGTCGGAGGCGGGCGACCGAGGAACGGAGGAGGGCGAGGGCCGTCTGGGTGTTCGCGTCCTCAGGCATGAACGTCTTCCCGGGCCGCGCTCAACGCCCGCGTCCACCAGGCGAGGTCTTCGGCCAACAGCTCGAGCTTCGGTGCCAACGGCGCGAACAGCGAGGCGTCGGCGTCGTCGCCCGCGCGCATCACCGGGAGCATCACGTCCGGGAGGATGTGGACCGCGTGGCGCAACGGCGCCATCTCGAACTCCACCGCCACCGCCCGCAGCTGCTCGACGGCCCGGGCACCGCCGACGTTGCCCCAGCCGACGAACGTGATGGGCTTGCGACGCCACTCGACGAACGTCCAGTCCATGGCGTTCTTGAGCACCGCGGGGTAGCCGTGGTTGTACTCCCCGGTGAGCACGACGAAGCCCTCGGACCGGTCGAGCGTCTGCCCGAGCCGGGCGACGTCGTCGCGGGGATAGTCGCGACCGGTCCTCGCCGGCGCGACCCCATCGAAGAAGGGGAGCGGGTGGTCCCGCATGTCCACGGGCTCGAGCTCGAACTCGGGCCGCTCGCCCAGATGCCGGAGCACCCAGTCCGTCACCCGCTCGCTGAAGCGTCCTTGACGAGTGGTGCCGGTGATCACCTGGATGCGCATGGGGTTGGCAACCGGTGAGCGGGCGCCTTCCTTCCCGAGTTTGCGCGCCTCCGGTGCCGGACATCCTCAGGCCCGTGGGAGCTCCGCACCGGTCGGCGTGGCTCCGCGGGTGCCTCCTGGTGTTCGCCACCGCGGTGGCGACCGTCGTGGCGAGCGGCGTGGCTCCGGTCGGGGCGCAGACGCCGCCGTTGCGGGTGTCGATGGTCGGCGATTCGGTGATGCTGGGCGCGCGTGATCAGTTGCTCGCGCAGTTCGCGGGCGTGCCCGTGACGGTGGACGCGATCGAGGACCGGTCGCTGCTCGGCGCCATCGGGATGTTCCAGGCGGCCGGTCCCGCGCTCGGCGACGTGGTGGTGCTCGACCTCGGGTACAACGACACCAGCGATCCCACGGTCTTCCGCGAGCGCATCGACGGTGCGATGGCCGCGCTGGCGGGCGTCAAGCACGTGATCTGGCTCAACCAGCACGAGTTCCGGCCCGACCGGGCCGGGATGAACGCGGAGCTGAACGCGGCCGCCTCGCGCTACGCCAATCTCGAGGTCGTCGACTGGAATGCCGAGGTGGCGGCCCACCCGGAGGACGTCTACGGGGACGCCATCCATCTGACGCCCGCAGGGCAGGCCGCGATGGCGGTGCTCGTCCGCCAGCGCTTCGACCGGTTCGTCACGTCCCTGACGCCGACGACCACCGCGGCACCGACGACGACCACGACCGCCGCCCCGGCGCACCGGCCGGCGTCGCAGCAGGCCGCCGGCGGCGGCGCGGCCGACGACTCGGGCAGCAACCGGGACACGGTCGTCGTGATCGCGGTCGCCATCGTGGCGCTCGCGCTCGTCGTCGTCACGGTCGTCGCCCGTCGGCGTCGTAGCGTGAGGCGTTGACCCGAATCGACCTGCGACCGCACAAGGACGCGCTGACCCGCCGGACCGTGATCGTCTGGGTGGGCCTCGTCGTCGTGGCGATCGTGCTCGCGATCCACGGCGTGACCAACGCAGGCGGTGCCGCGGCCCACGACGTCCTCGAGAACTGGGTGAGCGACGCCGCGGTGTGGACGGTCGCGATCATGTGCACGGTGGCGGCCGCGCGCGCCCGCCACAACCGCGCCGCGTGGCTCCTGGTCGCCGCCGGACTGGTGTTCTGGGCGATCGGCGACACGCTCTGGAGCCTGCGCGGCGATCCGGATGCGGTCACCAGCATCTCCGACGTCTTCTGGCTGGCGTGGTACCCGCTCATCGTCGCCGCGCTGGTGCTGCTCGTGCGCGACCGGGTGCCGGGCTTCGAGCTCCACCGCTGGATCGACGGCGTGGTGGTGATGCTCGTGGTAGCCACGCCCTGGGTCGCGTTGTTCCTGCAACCGGCGGCCGAGCATTCGAGCGCGAACACCCTCGCCGATGCGGTGGACTTCGCGTACCCACTCGGGGACGCCGTCGTCGTCGGCGCCACGCTCGGCGTGCTCGCGCTCATGGGGTGGCGCGCCGGGCCGATGTGGACCGCGCTCTGCGTCGGGTTCGCCACCCTCGCCCTCGCCGACGCCATCTATTCGGTCGACGTCCTCGGTCATTCCTACAACGCGGAGACGAGCTTCGACGCGGTGTGGCTCGCGGGCGCCATGCTGGTCGCGTACGCCGCGTGGCTGCCGCACCCGGGCAAGCTGGAACCGGTCCGGGTCACGGGGTGGCGGGCGGTGGCGTTGCCGCTCGCGGCGCAGGCCTTCGCCATCATCGTGCAGCTGATCAGCATCTTCGTCGAGGTCCCGCCGAGCGCCAGCATCCTCACCATCGTCGTGCTGCTCATCGCGATGGTGCAGATCGTGATCACCCGGCCCCGCGCCGCCGACGACGCCTCGGCCTTGGAGGTGCCCGGTGCCCTTGCCGAACCGGCGGTGGTCGAGCAGCTCGAGCCCGATCCGCGTGTGGTCGGGGAGTGAGCGGTCGCGCCACCACCGGCGTGATCGCGGAGTCGCCCGCGAGGTCCTCGCGCGCGGATCAGCGCTCGCCGTGCGGTCGCTCGCTGTCGAGCACGGCCATCTGCGCCTCGGTGTAGCGGGCCCCCGCCGCGGCGCCGCGTGGAACGGCATCGTCGATGGCGGCGAAGTCGGCCGGGGTCAGCTCGACGTCGAGCGCGCCGAGCGAATCGGCCAACCGGTCGCGGCGCTTCGTGCCGACCAGCGGCACGAGGTCGTCCCCCTGGGCGAGCACCCACGCGAACGCCAGCTGCGGTACCGACGCTCCCTTGGCCGACGCGATCGCGGCCAGGGCATCGACGAGACGGCGGTTGGCGGCGAAGTTCGCACCTTGGAAGCGGGGGTTGTAGGTGCGGAAGTCGGCGCCACTGCTCGGCGCCGCGGTCAGGTCGGCGCTGATCAGCCCGCGCGAGAGCACGCCGTACGCGGTCACCGCGATGCCCAGCTCGCGACACGTCGGCAGGATCGTGTCCTCGATGCCGCGCGAGAGGATCGAGTACTCGATCTGCAGGTCGCAGATGGGGTGGACCGCGGCGGCGCGGCGGATCGTCTCCGCGCCCACCTCGGACAACCCGATGCACCGCACGTACCCGGCCTCGACCTGCTCCGCGATCGCGCCGATGGTGTCCTCGATGGGCACCGCGGGATCGAGCCGTGCCGGGCGGTACACGTCCACGTGGTCGGTCCCGAGCCGGTGCAGCGAGTACGCGAGGAAGTTGCGCATCGCCTGGGGCCGGGTGTCGATCCCACCCAGCGCGCCGTCGGGCCCGCGCAGGGCGCCGAACTTCACGCTGAGCAGGAGCGACTCGCGATCGAGGTCGCGCAGGGCGCGGCCGAGCAGCAGCTCGTTGTGGCCGGAGCCGTAGAAGTCGCCGGTGTCGAGGAGCGAGACTCCGGCGTCGACCGCAGCGCGGATGGTGGCGAGGCTCTCGTCGTCGTCGGCGGGTCCGTACGTCCCCGACATGCTCATGCAACCGAGACCGAGGGCCGACACCGACGGCCCCGCGGCACCCAGTCGGCGGTGGGCGATCGGGTTCGGGGCCATGGAGCGCTCCTCGCTGGCGGACCTGAACGTCAGCGCCGGGTCGCGGTGATGCCGTCGAGCTGGTCGCGCAGGGCGTCGGCGTCGGTCACCGGTAGCTGACAGGCGAACCGCTGGCACACGTACGCGGTTGCCCGGCCGTCGCCCTCGGCCCGTCCGGCGAGGAGTGGCGTGAGCTCGGCGCCGGTACCCGGTGCGGCGGTGACCCGCACCGACGACGGCAGCAGCCGCCGCCGGAGCACGTCGACCAGTGCCCCCCGCGCGGGATCGTCGGGCTCGCCGACCACCGCGACCTCGAGCGGCGGGCGGACGAGCCGCCCGACCGCTTCGAGCAGGAACGCGAACGCGGTCGGGTACTCACCGGCCACCGGTGCCAGCGTCGCCACCCAGCGCTCGGCGCGTGCGGCCGCGTCCGCATCGCCGGTGAGCGCAGCCAGCCGCAACAGCCCGTCGGCGGCGAGGGAGTTCTCGGACGGGGTGGCGTTGTCCTGGGCGTCCTTGGGCCGGACGATCAACGCCTCGGCGTCGGCGCCGGTCGTGTAGAACCCGCCGCGCTCTTCGTCGGCGAACAGCGCGACCAAGCCGTCGGCGACGGCGCGCGCCTCCGCCAGCCAACCGACGTCGTCGAGCTCGGCCAACGTGAGCAGCGCCTCGAGCAGCGCGGCGTAGTCCTCGGCGTAGGCGAGCAGGTTGGCTCGCCCGTCCTGCCACGACCGCAGCAGGCGTCCGTCGTCGCGCCGCAGCTCGCGGAGCAGGAACTGCGCGTTGGCGCGTGCGGCGTCCGTCCAGTCGTCGCGCCCGAGCGCGTCGGCCGCCTCGGTCAGCGAGCGCAGGAAGAGCGCGTTCCACCCCAGCAGCACCTTGTCGTCGAGCCCGGGACGGACGCGCTGCTCGCGGGCGGCGAACAGCTTCGGGAGGACGCGTGCCACCGCGTCGGGAATCTCGTCGGTCGGGCCGACGGCGTGGAGGATGTTGCCCCGAAAGCCGGTGTGCGGATCCTCGAAGTTGCCGCGGGCGGTGACGCCGAAGTGCCGGACGAGCTCCGGCAGGTCGTCGCCGCTGAGTGCCTCGAGCTCCTCGAGCGACCACACGTAGAAGCGCCCTTCGACGCCCTCCGAGTCGGCGTCCTCGGCCGAGTAGAAGCCGCCCCCGGCGTGGCGCAGATCGCGCAGCACGTAGGTGATCGTCTCCTCCACGACCCGGCGATAGCGGTCGGTGCCGGTGACCATCCATCCGTGCAGGTACGCGCGCACGAGCAGCGCCTGGTCGTACAGCATCTTCTCGAAGTGCGGCACGAGCCAGTGCGCGTCGACCGAGTAGCGGTGGAAGCCGCCGCCGACCTGGTCGTAGATGCCGCCCGCGGCCATGGCGTCGAGCGACACCGTCACCATCTCCAGGACCTCGTCCTCCGGTGCGACCGCCGCCTGGTCGAGGAGGAAGGTGAGGGCCATCGCCTGCGGGAACTTCGGCGCGCGCCCGAAGCCGCCGAAGCGGGGGTCGAACTGGCCCCGGAGGCCGACGACCGCCTGCTCAAGCAACCCGTCGGACAGCGGCGCACCCGGACCGCGGCCGCCGACCGCGGTGCTCTCCTCGATGGCCTGGCGCAGCTGCTCGGCCTGTTGATCGAGCTCGTCACGCCGGTTGCGCCACGCGTCGTCGATGGCGTCCAGGAGGCGGAGGAAGCCGGGCATCCCCTGGCGGTCGTCGGGCGGGAAGTAGGTACCGCCGAAGAACGGCCGGCCCTCCGGGTCGAGGAAGACGGTCATCGGCCAACCGCCGCTCCCCGTCATCGCCTGGACCGCTTGCATGTAGATGGCGTCGACGTCAGGGCGCTCTTCGCGGTCGACCTTCACGTTGACGAAGCGCTCGTTCATCACCGCGGCGACGTCGGCGTCCTCGAACGACTCGTGGGCCATCACGTGGCACCAGTGACACGACGAGTAGCCGACCGAGAGGAGGACGGGCTTGTCCTCGGCCCGGGCCCGGCCGAACGCCTCCTCGCCCCACGGGTACCAGTCGACCGGGTTGTCGGCGTGCTGCCGCAGGTAGGGGCTGGTCTCGTCGGCGAGTCGGTTCACAGGTGCAGGCTACGGCGTGCCCGCGGCGGCGACAGCGGTGGCCCGCGCCCACCGGTAGTCGGGCTTGCCCGAAGGCGACCGCACGATCTCGTCGACCAGCACCAGGCTGCGGGGCACCTTGTACGACGCCAACTGGGCCCGGGTGTGCTCGGCGAGGGAGTCGAGGGTGGGCGCGGCGCCCGGCCGCGCCTGCACGACCGCGGTGACGCGCTCGCCCCACCGCTCGTCGGGCACACCGACGACGACGGCGTCGAACACCGCGTCGTTCGACTTCAGCGCCGCCTCGACCTCCTCCGGGTACACCTTCTCGCCGCCGGTGTTGATCGACACCGAGCCGCGGCCGAGGACGGTGATGGTGCCGTCGTCCTCGATGCGGGCATGGTCGCCGGGCACCGACCACCGCACGCCGTCGATGACCGGGAACGTCGCGGCCGTCTTCTCCGCGTCGCGGTAGTACCCGAGGGGCACGTGCCCGCGCCGGGCTAGCTTGCCGACCACACCGGGCGCGACGGGACGGAGGTCGTCGTCGAGGACGGTCGTCTCGTCGTTCACGCGGAAGCGCGGCGCCGACTCGATGGGCGCGCCGGCGGCGGACACGCTCTGGCCTTGGCCCCCGGTCTCGGACGCGCCGAAGCCGTCGATCACCAACATCGCCGGGAACCGATCGACCCACGCCTCCTTCACCGACGGCGACAGCACCGCCCCGCCCGAGAGCACCACGGTGAGCGGCGTGACGTCGGGCGTGGGGTCGAGCCGGTCGAACGCCTCCACCAGCGGGCGGGCGAAGGCATCGCCCACGATCACCAGGAACGTCACCCGTTCGCGCTCGATCAGGCGCCAGAGCCGCGCCGGCTCGAGATGGCGGTCGGGGGAGATCACGACCGTGCCGCCGGAGTACAGCGTGCCGAACGCCATCCAGTGGGCGGTGCCGTGCATGAAGGGGCACGCGGGCAGGCCGCGCCGGTGGAGGTCGAGCGCGTCGACGATCTCCTCCGGGCGGGTGATCGGTGCGTCACCCAGGTTCCCGCCGCCGAACGCGCCGAAGAAGATGTCCTCGGCCCGCCACATCACGCCCTTCGGCATGCCGGTGGTGCCGCCCGTGTAGAGGATGTACAGGTCGTCTGCGGAGCGCGGCCCGAAGTCGCGCGCCGGCGACGCGGCGGTGAGCGCGGCCTCGTACTCGGTAGCGCCGGCGAAGGGTGCAGCGCCCGACTCGTCGTCGACCATGACGAATCCGGTCAGCGCGGGCAGCATGGCGCGCACCCTGTCGAGGGAGGGCGCGAACTCGCGGTGGAACACGACCGCCTTGACGTCGGCGTCGTCGAGGAGGTAACGCAGCTCCTCCTGGCCGTACCGGTAGTTGACGTTGATCGGCACCGCCCGCAGCTTGAACGCGGCCACCATCGCCTCGAGGTACTCGGTGCCGTTGTACAGGTAGAGCGCGACGTGATCACCGGCGCCGATGCCGAGCCCGGCGAGGTGATGGGCGAACCGGGTGGCGCGCTCGTCGGCCGCGGCGTAGCTGAGCCGGCGATCGCCGCAGACCATGGCCTCGTGATCGGGCACCGCGTCGGCGACGCGCTCCCAGAGATCGGCGAGGTTGAACTCCATGGGCCGTCGATCCCGGGCGCTCAGAAGAAGTCGGTGCCGCCGTCGACGGGCACGGTGGCACCGACGACGAAGCTGCAGAGCTCCGAGCAGAGGAACACGACCATGGTCGCGACCTCCTCCGGCAACCCCACCCGGCCGATGTCGTTCGACGCGCCGTAGTCGCGGGCGATGGCTTCGTACGCGGCCTCGAGCGGCCCCTCGGGAAGGCCTTCGAGATCGGTGCCGACCAGGTAGCCGGCGAGCGTCGGCGACATGACCGTGCCCGGCGCCACCGTGTTCACGATGATCCCCTCGGGGGCAAGAGCCCGCGACAGGTTCTTCGACGCGCTGGCCATCGCCGCCTTCGACGCGGTGAAGCCGATGAGTCCCGGGCTCTGGTGCCGGATGGAGGACGCGGCGACGTTGACCACGCGCGCGAACGTCGCCTTCCGCAGCAGCGGCAGCGCGGCGCGGGTCGTCCGGATCATCGTGAGGACACCGAGGTCGAACTCGTCGAGCCACGCGGCGTCGGTCAGATCGTCGAGACCGCCGACGTGCGCGGGACCGACGGTGTTGACGAGCGCATGGCACTCGCCCCACCGCTCGTCGAGGAAGGTGAACGCGGCTTCCACCTCACCGGTGTCGAGGAGGTCGCACTCGAGACCGATGGCGTCCTCGGCGCCGGCGGCGAGGAGCTCCTCCTCGGCCTCGCGCAGGTGGCTGGGGGTGCGGGCGAGCACGGCCACGCGCGCGCCTTCGGCCGCGAGCAGCTCGGCGGTCGCGCGTCCCACGCCGCGCGTCCCGCCCGCGACGACGGTCGCCCGACCGTTCAGACCGAGATCCATCACACTGGTCGATTTCGTTCGGGCGTCCCGGTCGTCCGGCCACGCCTCCACTGCATCGTCATCAGGCGCGTCGATTCAGCTGGCGCGCCAGGTGCGAGGCCGAGAGCGGCTCGCCGGTGGCCCGGGTCACCAGGTCGTCCCACCGCAGCGACGCGCCCGGCGCGAAGACGTCGGTGCGGAGCAGCTCGCCCGCGGCGCGTTGGTCGACGAGCCCGTCGGTGCGCGCCGCGAGCGTGGCGTCGAGCTGCGACGCGAACAGCTCCCCGTAGAGGTAGTTCTGGTAGTAGACGGGCGCGGCGGCGAGGTGGATCTTGGCGGCCCAGTCCGGCGCGTGACGGCCGTCGGGCCGGTGAAGGAGCTGGTGGCGCTCGACGAGGTCCCACCAGAGCGTGTCGAGGTCGGCGTCGGGGTCGGCGTACAGGCGTCGCTCGAAGTTCGTCATCACCAGCACCCACCGGGCGAACACCAGCAGCGCGGCCCGGCGGGCTTCCTCCAGTGCCGGCGCGATCGCCGCCACCGCGTCGTCGTCGACCTCGGCCACGTTGCGGAGCCAGCGCGGATCCCGCGGCAGGCGGCCCATGAGCATGGCGATGCCCTCGGTGGTCAACGCATGGGCGGCGCCCCGCACCAGCCAGGGCAGGGTGTCGTCGCACTCGCGGTCGTAGATGGCGTGGCCGAACTCGTGGAGCATGGTGTCCATCCACCGCTCGCTCGGCTCCACGTTGCAGAGCACGCGGACGTCGCCGGCACGGTCGATGTCGATACAGAACGCGTGCTGGCTCTTGCCTTCGCGCGCGTACAAGTCGCTGTGCCCGAGCACCGGGCGCACGTCGAGCCCGAGGCCGTCGTACGTGCGAAGCGTCAGGGCTTCGAGATCGGCGTCGGCGAAGAGGTGGTCGATCGCGATCGCCCCCTCCGCGGGCGGGCTCTGGAAGAACGGGTCGTCGTAGTGCCACGGGCGTAGGTCGCCGGTGGCGCACCCGAAGCGGCGGGCGAGCGACGCGTCGACCTCACGCTTCCAGGCCGCGAACGGCTCGCCGGTGGCCCGGTCGACGTCGTCGAGGGTGGCGAACAGGCGGGCCTCGTCGAGCTCGCCCGTGGCCAGGGCGAGGGCGAAGTGGTCGCGGGCGCCGAGGTCGCGCGCCGCCTGGTTGCGCAGACGGGCCAGCTCGCGGATCCGGTCGGCGACCTCCGGACCGATCTGCTTCGACGCCTCCCACGCCGCCCGCCGTTCGTCGGCGTCGTCGCTCGTGCGGAGGATCTCGGCGATGGCGTTGTCGTCGACGCGCCGGCCGCCGATGCTGCCGCGGAAGTTGTTGAACGTCGACTCCACCGTGGTCTCGAGCTCCACGATGGCGCGACGGAGGTCGGCCGACACCTGGTGGGGCACGAACGCGTCGTAGAGCACGTCGAGCTGGCGTCGCAGCAGCGGGTCGGCGTCGGCGTCGCCGGCGGCGTCCTCGCGGGCGGCCCGCACCGCCGCGAAGGTCTCGGCATCGGCCAGGTAGGAGCGGCGGGCGAGCTCCGCCGCGGTGCGGCGGACGTCGGCCGCCTCCGACGACCGGGTGTTCGACTCCCACCACGCCTCGGCCAGCTCGACCTCGAGTGGTCGGAGCTCGGCTTCGATGCGGGCGACGAGGTCAGCGGGAGGCGAGGGCACGGCGGGATTCTAGAGAGAGGGCTCAGGAAGGTCCGGCGGCGGCGAGGACGGCTCGGGCGTGGCGGGCCAGGGGCTCGTCGACCATCTGCCCCTCGAAGGCGATCGCGGCCTCGCCCCGGGCCACCGCGTCGTCGTAGGCGGCGAGCAGGCGCCGGGCCCGCTCCAGCTCCTCGGGCGAGGAGGAGAAGGATCGGTTGGCCAGCGCGACCTGGGCCGGGTGGATGCAGAGCTTGCCCCGGTAGCCGATGGCGCGCCCGAGGGCGGCGTCGGCGAGGAAGTGCTCCTCGGCGTCGAGCTGGGTGACGACCTGGTCGACGGCGAGGACGCCGGCGAGCCTGGCCGCCAGCGCGACCCGCGACCGCGCGTACAGGACCTCGGACCCGGCCGCGGTGCGGACGCCTCCCATGTCGGCGATGAAGTCCTCGGCGCCGAAGTACGCGACCGCCACCGGTGGGTGCAGCAGCTCCGGCGCCCGCTCGACCCCCATGGCGCTCTCCAGACCGGCGAGCACGTGCAGGTGGCCGAGCCCGGCACGGTCGAGTGCGGCGGCTGCGGCGTCGAGCTGTTCCGGCGACTCGAGCTTGGGCACGATGACGCCGGCGATCTCGGGTGCGACCCCTTCGGCGACGTCCGCCGCGAACCACTCGCTCGCCACCGCGTTCACCCGCACGTAGACCGCGAGGTTCGGGTGCGCGACCGCGAGCTCGGCGCCGACCGCCCGGGAGTGCGCGCGCGCATCGGCCTTGCCGTCGGCGGGCACCGCGTCTTCCAGGTCGAGCGCGACTCCGTCGGGTTCGGCGCGCGGCATCTTTCGGAGCACGTCGGGTTTGCTCGCGGGCGCGAACAAGAGGCTGCGCAGGCGCACCGGGGCCGGGTTCACGTTTTCCCGCTCTCGGCACTTCCGCGACGGCTCGCTCGCTGCGGCTCGGGATACTCGAGCCGCGGTCGCTCGCTCGCGCACGCCGGGGCCGGTTTCACGCCGGCGCCCGGTGCATGAGCGCGTTCCGGCGGGCCCGGCACACGAGCTCGTCGCGCTGGTTGAAGCCCCGGTGCTCGAACGTGACGATGCCCTGACCGGGGCGGGAGTTCGAGGTGCGGGCGGCGACGACCTCCGACTCGCCGTGCAACGTGTCGCCCGCGAACATCGGCGCAGGAAACACGACCTCCTCGAAGCCGAGGTTGGCGACGGTGGTGCCGTGCGTGGTCTCGAGCACCGAGATGCCGACGAGCAACCCGAGCGTGAACAGGCTGTTCACCAGGGGGCGGCCGAACTCGGTGCCCGCCGCGTACTCCGCGTCGAGGTGGAGGCGCGCCGGGTTGAGCGTCAGCGTCGTGAAGAGCACGTTGTCGGTCTCGGTGATCGTGCGGGTGAGCGCATGCGGGACGACGAGCCCGACGGGCAGGTCCTCGAACCACCGGCCGTGATGCGGCGTCTCCATCACGATGGTCGATTCCGTTGCCGCGTCCCGGCCGTCCGGCCACGCCTCCACTCCATCTCCACCTACCGGGCCTCCTAGTCTCGCGGGCTGTGATCATGGCACCAGGGCGCCGGGCATGAGAGGCGAAGTGCTCTGGTCGCCACCGGCGGACGCCCGGGAGACCACGCGCATGGGCGCGTTCCTCGGCTGGCTCGAAGAGACGCGCGGCCTGCGCTTCGAGGGGTACCGGGACCTGTGGCAGTGGTCGGTCGACGAGCTCGACGCGTTCTGGCTCGCGGTCACCGAATGGTCCGGGGTGCGCTGGCACGATGCGTCCCCGGTCGCGCTCGCCGAGCGGGTGATGCCGGGCGCGCGGTGGTTCCCCGGCGCCACCCTGAACTACGCCGAGCAGGCCTTGGCGGCGGCGGCGACCCGTCCCGACGAGGTCGCGGTGGTGGCGCGGAGCCAGACCCGGGCGCCGGAGGAGCTCACGTGGTCGGAGCTCTCCGATGCGGTGGCGCGGTGCCGGGCCGGGCTGGTCCGCCTCGGCGTCGGGCCCGGAGACCGGGTGGCCGCGTACCTGCCCAACATCCCCGAGACCGCGATCGCGTTCCTGGCCACCGCGAGCCTGGGCGGGATCTGGTCGTCGTGCGCGCCCGAGTTCGGCGTCCGCTCCGTCGTCGACCGCTTCGCGCAGATCGAACCGGTCGTGCTCTTCGCCGTCGACGGCTACCGGTACGGCGCCAAGACCGTCGACAAGCGCGCCGAGGTCGAGGCGGTCGAGGCTGCGCTGCCCACCCGGCGGCACACCGTCCGCGTGCGGTACCTCGGTGACGGTGACGACGACTGGACGGGGTTGCTCGCCGAACCGGGACCGCTGGCGTTCGATCCCGTCCCGTTCGACCACCCGCTCTACGTGCTGTACAGCTCGGGGACGACGGGACTCCCGAAGGCGATCGTGCACGGGCACGGCGGCATCACCGTCGAGCACCTCAAGACCACCGCGTTGCACCACGACCTCGGCGCCGGCGACCGCTTCTTCTGGTTCACCACCACCGGCTGGATGATGTGGAACTACCTCATGTCCGGGCTGCTGGTGGGCGCGACGATCGTGCTGTTCGACGGCGACCCGCACGTACCCGATTCGGGCGAGCTCTGGCGACTGGCGGCCGACACCGGCGTCGACGTGTTCGGTGTCAGCGCCCCGCTCCTCATGGCCTGCCGCAAAGCCGGGGTGGTGCCACCCGCGCACCACCTCCGGAGCGTCGGGTCGACGGGTGCGCCGCTGCCGCCCGACGGCTTCCGGTGGGTGCACGACGTCGTGGGCGCCGGCGTGCAGGTGCAGTCGGTGAGCGGCGGGACCGACGTGTGCGCGGCGTTCGTGGGCCCGGCGCCGCTGCTACCCGTGCGGGCGGGCGAGATCAGCTGCCGGCTGCTCGGGGTCGCGGTGGAGGCCTTCGATCCCGACGGCAAGGTGTGCCCGCCCGGGGTGCAGGGCGAGCTGGTCGTCACCGAGCCGATGCCGTCGATGCCGGTCGGGTTCTGGGGCGACTCGCCGGATCAGGAGAAGCTGCGCCGGGCGTACTTCAGCGACTACCCGGGGGTCTGGCGCCACGGCGACTGGATCACCTTCACCGACGACGGCGCGTGCGTGATCTCCGGGCGGAGCGACGCCACGCTGAACCGCGGCGGCGTGCGCCTCGGGACCAGCGACTTCTACGCGGTCGTCGAAGCCCGGCCCGAGGTGGCCGACAGCCTGGTCGTGCACCTGGAGGGCGACGACCCGGACCAGCCGCTGGGGGAGTTGCTGCTGTTCGTGGCCCTGACCCCGGGTGCCCGGCTCGACGACACCCTGCGCGGTGCGATCGTGCACGCGCTGCGCACCGAGTTGTCGCCGCGACACGTGCCCGACGCGATCCTCCAGGTGCCGGCCGTGCCGCGCACGCTCTCGGGAAAGAAGCTCGAGGTGCCGGTCAAGCGGATCCTCACCGGCGCCGACGCCGATGCCGTCGCCAGCCGCAGCTCGCTCACCGACCCGACGGCGCTCGACTGGTACGAGGAGTTCGCGGCGTCGCGCTGACGCTCCCGCACGGGCGGATTCCCGCTGCCGGGCCGACGATCTTCGAGGCCGGGCCGTATCCAAATGCTCGCCCGCGACGTTGGCGGGAGCAGTGGGGCAGGGCAGGTCGGTCTCGGCGGCCGGTGGACCGCGGGCCACAGGCTTGCCCGGGACCGGCCCCCACCCCGTCGCTCCTCGACCCGGCGTCCCGGGTGGCGGCGACGGGGCCCGCCCGGTCCGTCGGCCGGGCGACGCTCCAGTCAGGAGGCGAGACATGTTCAGCATCGACGAGCCGACCCGGGACGACATCTGGGCCGAAGCCCAACGGCTCGAGCAACCGATCTACCACGAGGGCAAGGAGCTCGTCCGGGACCGCGAGCGGATGCTCGGGTGGGCGCGCCGGGCCGGGATCGCCACGACCACGCTGGCGTGCTTCGCCGACTGGGACCCCGACAAGCTGCGAGCGACGGCACGTGAGCACCGGATGGGCGGCGAGGGTTCGGACCAGCCCTGCGGCTACCACCTCTGCGTGGCGGCGGCGCTGCTCAGCGACAAGCCACCGGCGGCCCGGACGGTGATGCTCCCGCGCGCGCGTTGCGAGCGAAGGCGCCCCGATGCTGACCGCGCGCGGCGGCGTCCTTGACTGGATCCTCACATTCCGATCATCGGCGGCCGGCAACCTTCGCCGAGAACAGGAGCAGCATCCGACGAGGCGAAGGACATCCGAGATGAAGCTGCGTCACGTACTGGCGGCAGGGACGATCGGGCTGGTCGGGATCCTGGGCACCGCCGGCGTGGCCGCCGCCCAGAC
>DATBBL010000295.1:0-8664 GCA_036271015.1 Acidimicrobiia bacterium | reverse complement strand
ACCCGATCGGCTTCCTGGGCATGCAGGATCCCGATCGGGTCGGGACGGTCGGGGTCCTGGGGGCACGCGGCGTGCGCGGAGCGGGGGACCGCCGCCCGGGCTGCCCGGCCCACGCGCACCCGCTCGTCGAGCTCGGGATGGTGCATCGCCTTCGCGACGTCGGTGGCAACGGCAGCCTCAGCCATGGATCCCCTCGCTCTCCTCGGCGCCTGTGACCGTGCCGAGCATCTTGGCATCACGGCCCGGGCCACACGTCACCCGCTCGGGATGACCGGCCGTGCCACATGACGGCGCGACGATGGCGGTGCTAGACGTGCGTCCAGATCTGCCGGTCGCCGGTTCGCTCGGTTCGCCAGGGGGAGGCCATGGAGCTCTTCGACTTCACCGCTCCGCAGCACGACTTCGTCGATCTCATCGAACAGGGCGGCTACTTCTCGCCGATGCCCGGCGCGGGGTACAGCTTCGCTCGGGAGAACACCGAGTACGTGCTCCGGCACGCCGACGAGTTCACGTCGGACGTCGCCCTCGGGCTCGGGAACGTGCGGCCGCTCATCCCGCTCAACGTCGATCCGCCGATGCACTCCAAGTACCGGAAGCTGCTCGACCCGATCTTCGCCCCGAAGCGCATGGACGAACAGGAGGCCGACATCTCGCGCCGGGTGAACGAGTTCATCGACGCGTTCGTCGACCGGGGCGAGTGCAACTTCACCGAGGAGCTGGCCGAGCTCTATCCGTCGTCGGTGTTCCTCGGGCTGATGGGGCTCCCCGAGGACGAGCTGCGCATGTTCCTCGACCTGCGCGACGGGATCCTCCACCCCGAGAAGATCGACCCGAACGCGATGTTCGACATCGAGGTGCGCCGCCGGATCTCGAAGGAGACGGGCGAGCGGATCTACGAGTATTTCGGCGCGCTCGTCGACGACCGCACCGCGCACCCGTCGGGTGACATCATCACCGGCTTCGTCCAGGCCGAGATCGACGGCGACCAGCTCACGCGCGACGACATCCTCGACATCTGCTTCCTCTTCCTCATCGCCGGCCTCGACACCGTGAGCGACACGCTCACGTGCTCCTACGCCTTCCTCGCGCAGCACCCCGGGCACCGGCGGATGATCGTCGACGACCCGTCGGTGATACCGATGGCGGTGGAGGAGCTGCTCCGGTGGGAATCACCGGTCGCGGGCGGCGTGCCGCGACTCGCCACGTGCCCGGTCGAGCTCCCCAGCGGCACGCGCGTCGACGAGGGCACTGCGGTGGTCCCGAACTACGGTGCCGCCAACATGGACCCGGCCACGTTCGGTGATCCGATGGAGGTGCGCTTCAACCGTACCGACAACCCGCACATCGCGTTCGGTGGTGGCGTGCACCGGTGCCTCGGGTCGCACCTCGCGCGACGGGAGCTGCGGGTGACCCTCCGGGAGTGGCACCGCCGCATCCCGGACTACACGCTCAAGCCGGGCCACGAGGCACTCGAGTATCCGCCCGGCCTCCGGCACGTCAAGGATCTCATGCTCACCTGGAAGTAGGCCGCGATGCCCGACGACATCTACTACGACCCGTACGACTTCGAGATCGACGTCGACCCCTATCCGGTGTGGAAGCGGATGCGCGACGAGGCGCCGCTCTACTACAACGAGAAGTACGACTTCTACGCGGTGAGCCGGTTCGACGACGTCGAGCGGTGCTCGGTCGACTGGCGCACCTACCTCTCGGGCCGGGGCTCGGTGCTCGAGATGATCAAGATGGGCGTCGACATCCCGCCCGGCAGCATCCTCTTCGAGGATCCCCCCGCCCACGACATCCACCGGTCGTTGCTCTCACGCGTGTTCACGCCGCGGCGGATCGCCGAGATCGAGCCCAAGGTGCGGGCGTTCTGCGCCGCGAGCCTCGAACCGCTGGTCGGAGCGGGCGGCTTCGACTTCATCGGCGACCTCGGCGCGCAGATGCCGATGCGCACCATCGGCATGCTGCTCGGCATCCCCGAGCAGGATCAGGAGGCGCTGCGCGACCGCCTCGACTCCGGCATGCGCCTGAAGGAGGGCGCGCCGCCCGACCCGAACGACACGTTGGTGTCCCTGGCCGACGAGGCCTTCGCCGAGTACATCGACTGGAGGGCCGAGCACCCGTCCGACGACCTCATGACCGAGCTGCTCAACGCGGAGTTCGAGGACCACACCGGCGTCACGCGCACGCTGAGTCGCGAGGAGATCCTCGGGTACGTCGGGCTGCTCGCGGGTGCCGGCAACGAGACGACGACGCGCCTCATCGGTTGGATGGGCAAGCTGCTCGCCGAGAACCCCGGCGAGCGCCGGAAGGTCGTCGAGGACCGGAGCCTGGTTCCGAACACGATCGAGGAGCTGCTGCGGATCGAGGCTCCGTCACCGGTGCAGTCCCGGTACATCTCGCGGGACGTCGAGCACTACGGGCAGAAGATCGAGGCCGGCAACGTGATGGTGCTGCTCACCGCGGCGGGCAACCACGACGAGCGGCACTTCCCCGACCCGGACCGCTTCGACATCGAACGGGAGATCGACCACCACCTCTCGTTCGGCTACGGCATCCACTTCTGCCTGGGTGCCGCGCTGGCCCGGCTCGAAGGCCGCGTCGCGCTCGACGAGGTGCTCGAGCGCTTCCCGGAGTGGGACGTCGACTGGGAGCGCGCCGAGCAGGCGCACACCAGCACCGTGCGCGGCTGGGAGAAGCTGCCGGTCCTGATCGGGTAGGGCGGGCTCAGCGCCGCAGGAGCGAGAGCAGGCGCAGCATCTCGAGGTAGATCCACACCAGCGTCACCATGATGCCGAACGCGCCGTACCACTCCATGTACTTCGGCGCGCCGTTTTTCGACGCCTGGCGGATGAACTCGTAGTCGAGGAACAGGTTCAGCGATGCCACCACGCAGATCACGATGCTGATGATGATCCCGAGCGCGGTCGGCTGGTTCCAGAAGACGACGTCGACCCCGAAGAGGGACATCAGCGCGCCGAACAGGTAGAGGAAGAAGATCCCGAAGGTGGCACCGAGCACCACCATCTGGAAGCGCCGGGTCACCTTCACCACGCCGAACACGTACAGGGCGAGGGTGGCGAAGAACACGCCGATCGTCGCGAGGACGGCCTGGAAGACGATGCCGTCCCACCGGACCTCGAACGCCTTCGAGATCACGCCGAGGAAGACGCCCTCGGTCAGCGCGTACAGCGGAGCCAGGATGGGCGCCGCCTTCGGCCGGAAGACGCAGACGATGGCCAGCGCGAAGGCGCCGAACAGGGCGACCCAGGACCAGCCCGGGATGTCGACCTGGTTGGTGGTGTGGGAGATCTGGGTCTGCGACCAGCCGACCACGCCACCGGCGATGACGAGCAGGAAGAGCGCGAAGGTGCGGGCGAAGGCGCCGTTGGCGGTCATGTGGGCGACGCGCGTGGGCGGCGGGGCACCGGTCGCCTCGGCGTGCGCCAGCTCCACCGGTGCGGCCCAGCCCGCTTCGTCGTCCTTCTTGATCGCCTCGAAGCGCTTCTCGTTCAGCGTCGGATTGGCCATGATGTCGCTTTCCCCGCTCGGTGGCTGCGTGGATCCAGCGTACGGGACGCTCGGCCGTCGACGTGCTCGATGCTGCACGCGAGGAGCCGTGTACTCTCGATGGATGAGTGAGCGTGTCGGTGACCCGGCGCACCCGCGACCCGTCCTCGTCGTGGACTTCGGGGCCCAGTACGCCCAGCTCATCGCCCGCCGCGTGCGCGAGGCGAACGTGTACAGCGAGATCGTCCCCCACGCGATGCCCGTGGCCGAGATGCTCGCCAAGCGCCCGGCGGCGGTGATCCTCTCCGGTGGCCCCGCCAGCGTCTATGCCGACGGTGCGCCCAACGTCGACCGCGCGCTGTTCGACGCCGGCGTGCCGACGCTCGGCATCTGCTACGGGTTCCAGGCCATGGCCGAGGCCCTCGGCGGCACGGTGAAGCGCACCGAGGGCGCCGAGTACGGGCGCACCACCGCCACCGTGGAGCCACGTGCGGTGCTCTTCGCCGGGCAGCCGGCGAGGCAGCCGGTGTGGATGTCGCACCGGGACGCGGTCGTGGTCGCACCACCCGGTTTCGCGGTGACCGGCGCGACGTCCGGTGTTGAGATCGCCGCCTTCGAGCGCCCCGACCGCCGCCTGTTCGGGCTCCAGTGGCACCCCGAGGTGATGCACACCGCGCACGGCCAGACGATGCTCGAGCGCTTCCTCTACGACGGTGCCGGGATCGAGCCGTCGTGGACCACGGAGAACATCATCGACGACGCGGTGGCCGAGATCCGTGCCCGCGTCTGCGATCGTCACGTGCTGTGTGGGCTCTCGGGTGGCGTCGACTCCGCGGTCGCGGCGGCGCTGGTGCACCGCGCGGTCGGCGACCAGCTCACGTGCGTGTTCGTCGACCACGGCCTCTTGCGCAAGGGCGAGCGCGACCAGGTGGAGCGCGACTACGTGGCCGCCACCGGCATCCGGCTCGAGGTCGTCGACGCCTCCGAGAAGTTCCTCACCGCGCTGCGCGGCGTCACCGATCCCGAGCAGAAGCGCAAGATCATCGGCACCGAATTCATCCGGACGTTCGAGGAGGTCGCGGCGGAGATCATCGCCGCGGAGGGCCACGGCGACGTCGAGTTCCTGGTGCAGGGCACGCTCTATCCCGACGTCGTGGAGTCCGGCGGGGGCAGTGGCACGGCCAGCATCAAGAGCCACCACAACGTCGGGGGCCTGCCCGACGACCTCCGGTTCGAGCTCATCGAGCCGTTGAAGGCGCTGTTCAAGGACGAAGTCCGCGCCGTGGGGCTCGAGCTCGGCCTGCCCGAGTCGATGGTGTGGCGCCAGCCCTTCCCCGGTCCCGGGCTCGCCATCCGCATCGTGGGCGCGGTCGACGCGGCGCGCCTCGCCACCGTGCGCGAGGCCGACGCCATCGCGCGCGAGGAGCTGGAGGCGGCCGGGCTCGAGCGCGACGTGTGGCAGTTCCCGGTGGTGCTGCTCGCCGACGTCCGTTCGGTGGGCGTGCAGGGCGACGGGCGCACGTACGCGCACCCGATCGTGCTCCGGCCGATCACGAGCGAGGACGCCATGACCGCCGACTGGGCGCGCCTCCCCACCGAGGTGCTCGAGCGGATCTCCACCCGCATCACCAACGAGGTCGAGGACGTGAACCGGGTGGTGCTGGACATCTCGAGCAAGCCGCCCGCGACCATCGAGTGGGAATGAGCGAGCGCGTCAGCCGATCAGGCCGCGGATGATGCCGGTCACGCCGCCGTCGACGCGCAGGTCACACCCACTGACGAACGACGCCTCCGGGCTGGCGAGCCACGCGACCGCTGCCGCGATGTCCTCGGCGGTGCCGATGCGTGCGACGGGGGAGAGGTCGAGCATCCCCCGCATCTGCTCGCGCCCGCCTCCGGCGAGCTCCTGGTGCGTCATCGGCGTGGAGATGATGCCCGGGCTGATGCTGACCACCCGTCCCCCGCGCGTGCCCCAGGGCCCGGCGGCCTGCTCGACCCGCAACTGGTTGATGCGTTTGGCGATGCCGTAGGTGCCGCCGAAGTCGTCGAGGTCGACGGGCCCGAGCGTGTCGAGCAGCGCGTCGGTCGGGGCGACTGCGAGGGCGCGCTCGCGCTCGGGGATGAGCCCCGCCATGTATCCGGCCATGCTGGCGATGCACACCGCCACCGTGCCGTCGGTGACGAGGGGGAGGAACTCGGCGAGCACGTAGTCGGTGCCCAGCATGTCGACCTCGAGCACGCGCGCAGCGCTGGCCTGCGTCGGCGACAGTCCCGCGGTGTGCACGACGGTGCGGAGGGTGCCCATCGAGCCGGCCCGGGCCGCCAGCGCGGCGACGGAGGCGCGGTCGGAGACGTCGACCGCGTGCGGGGTGACGTCGAAGCCGTCGGCGACAAGGTGCTCGGCCTCGGCGCCGAGCTTCTCCTCGTTGAAGTCGGCGATGACGAGCCGTCGGCCGTTGCCGACGCGGCGGGCACACGCCACGCCCATGCCCCCGATGCCAGTGACGACGACGACCTCGCTCACGACCCATCCCCCTGCTCGCCCGGTGTGCGCCCGCACCTTAGGGAACCTGGTGAGAGTGTGCGCCGCGCTCCTCGGTGCATCATGATCTGACCGCCCGGTCACCCACGGCCCGAGGAGGGGGACATGGAAGACCGCCAGACTCCCGTCCTGTACCTGGAGATGACCGAGGCCGCGCCCGACGACTACGCCGAGGAACGGGTCGGCGACGTGTTGGCGCTCCCGGGCGTCGAGCGCGCCACCTGGTGGCGCAACGTGTACCGCGACCGCCCCGACCTGCCGCCTGAGCTCCCCGAGTTCGACACGCTCGGCGTCTACGAGTGCGACTCCACCTTCGTCGCGCCGCCCACGCCGGACGGGATCGCCGGGCACCACTTCGTACGGACGCCGCGCCCGGGCCAGGGGCGCCTCACCGGCAAGCCGACGGTGTCGCTGTCGCTGGTGCTCATCAGCCCGACCGCGCCGGCCGAGGCGCAGGCGCTGCGCGACTGGGGCGACTTCGTGCACCTGAACCACATCGTCGAGGCCGGCGTCCCGGGCTTCACGATGATCACGCCGTACGAGAACGCCACCGGCGGCGACCCGCGCTACCTGCACTTCTACGAGTTCGACGATCCCGACGCCGAGGTGACGTTCAAGCGGATGCGGCCGATGCTCGAGGCCCGGCTCGGCGCCTGGGAGACGCCCGAGTGCAAGGAGTGGGCGGTCCACCCGGCCCTGCGGATCATGTACGTCAACTCGTTCGAGCTGGCCGGCGAGTCCTGAGCGCGCCCTCGAGGTCGGCCAGCCGGGACTGCCAGGTCAGCTGACGGTTCAGCCAGGCGAACACCTCGGCCGCGGCGTCGGGCCCGAGCGGGGTGGCGACACCGCCGGCGGTCGGCCGGTGCGCCGCGGGCCCGGCCGAGTGGGTGCGCCGCCGATCGATCCAGCACGTCCGCATGTGGGTTCCTCCCGATCGAGATACAGCAATGTATCTGCAGAACGCTAGCGTATCCATGGTACAACGGTGTCATGCCGACGCCACCGGTCGAGCGCTGGACCCCGGAGCGGCGCCGGGCCCTCACCCGCGACACCCTCGTGAGCTCGGCGGCCGCGGTGTTCGCCCGCCGGGGGTACGAGGGCGCCTCCCTCGAGGAGATCGCCGACGCCGCCGGCTTCACCCGGGGTGCGATCTACAAGAACTTCGGCGGCAAGGAGGACCTGTTCTTCGCGGTCGCCGACCGCGACTTCGCCGAGCGGCTGCGGACGCTCTCGGAACGGCTGGCCCGGAAGCACGAGCTCGAACCCGCCGACCTGGCCGCGCTGTGGCGCGAGACCGTCATCGGTGGCACCGACGAACTCGCGTTGCACATGGAGGTCCGGCTCTACGCATTGCGGAACCCGTCGGTGAAGGCGCGTCTGGCGGAGCACCAGCGCGCGACGCGCACGATGCTCGCGGCCTTCATCACCGAGCAGACCGACGCGGCCGGCTTCGACCTCACCATTCCCGCGACCACCTTCGCCGGCCTGCTCGACGCCGCGACCTGGGGCATCGCCGAGTCGTGCGCCATCGACGAGGGTGACACCACCCTGCTCGACGAGTTCTTCGCGCTCGTCGTACCGGCCGCGTGCCGGGAGCGTCCGGTTCCTCCGAGTCCCTGATACTTTTCGCGGCGGGCACCGGGCCCGGGGGGAACGCGATCGCACCAGATGGCCGACACGACGACTCCCCCCGACGCGCCCGCGCCCCCTCCCCTCGATCCCGAGGCGCTGCTGCGCAGCCGCGGCTTCGTCGTGTTGCTCGTGTTCGCGGCCGCGATCGGTCTCTTCGTGTCGTTCGCCTCGTGGGGGTTCCTCGAGCTGGTCCACCAGATCCAGCTGGCGGTGTTCAGCGACCTGCCCCACGCGCTCGGGTTCGACACCGTGCCCACGTGGTGGCCGATCCCGGTGCTCGTGCTCGCGGGGCTCCCGGTCGCGTTCGCGATCGTGAAGCTCCCCGGCCACGGCGGGCACGTGCCGGCGGGCGGGTTGCAGATGGCCAGCACCCAGCCGGTGGAGGTCCCGGGCATCGCCCTCGCCGCGCTGGCGACCCTCGGCCTCGGTTTGGTGCTCGGTCCCGAGGCACCGTTGATCGCGCTCGGCGGTGGCCTGGCCGTCTTCGCGGTGAAGCTCGCGAAGCGCGACGCGCCCCCGCAGCTGCTCACGGTGCTCGCGGCCGCGGGGAGCTTCGCCGCCATCTCGGTGATCTTCGGCTCCCCGATCGTGGCCGCAGTGCTCGTGATCGAGGCGAGTGGGCTCGGCGGCGCGATGCTCCCGCTCATCCTGATCCCGGGGCTGATCGCGGCGGGCGTCGGGTCGCTGGTGTTCATCGGCATGGCCAACTGGACCGGGTTGAGCACGAGCGCGTACGCGCTCCAGCCGCTCCAGCTCCCGCACTTCGCGCACCCGACGTGGGAGCAGATCGGCTGGACCATCGCGCTCGGGTTCGCCGGCGCGTTGCTCACGTTCGTGATCAAGCGGCTGGGCGTGGCCGGAGCCAAGATCGTCCCGCGGCAGCCATGGCTGCTCATCCCGGCTGCCGGCCTCGTAGTGGCGCTCCTGGCGATCCTCTTCGTGGAGACGACGGTCCACGGCGCCAACGACGTGCTGTT
>DATBBL010000294.1:0-7098 GCA_036271015.1 Acidimicrobiia bacterium | reverse complement strand
GTAGCCCTGCGCCTTCATGTGCGGAAAGGCACTCTGCATCGCCCACAGCGGCCCGCGGAACCCGACCGCGAGACCGTGCTCGATCAGCTCGTCGGTCTTGAGCTCGACGCGGCTGATCTTCCCACCACCCCACGCGTTGTTGACGAGGATGTCGACGGTGCCCCACGCGTCGACCGCGGCCGCGATCATCGCCGCGTTGTCCTGCTTGCGGCGCACGTCCGTGTGGACGAAGCGCGTCTCCGCACCGATGGTCGACGCCAGCTCGTCGGCGGTGGCGCGGCCCTTCGCCTCGTTCATCTCCGCGACGAGGACGCGCGCGCCCTCCTCGGCGAAGCGGCGCGCGATCCCGGCGCCGATGCCGTCGCCCGCGCCCGTGATCACTGCGACGCGCTCGTCCAGGCGTCCCATGCCATCCCCCTCGCTCGGTCGAATAGCAAACAATGTTAGGGATCACCGGGGCGCGACCGCAAGCCCTGCGGTACGCTCCGGCGGTGCGGCGTGCCGAAGCACTCGAGCAGATCGAGCGGTCGATGGGCCGCATCGGTCGCGCCGGCTCCAGCGTGATGGCAGCGCGCCGGCGCGCGGCCCGCGCCGGGGTCGAGGTGTCGGCGCCGGGCATGGGGATCCTCGGCGTGCTGGAGCGCGGCGGACCTCAGCGTGTCTCCGCGGTCGCCCGCCGGGCCGGGATGGTCGGGACGCTGGCGAGTCGTGAGCTCCGGGCGCTCGAACACGCCGGGTACGTGGCCCGCGGCCGCGACGGCGCCGACGGCCGCGCCGTCGTGGTGTCGATCACCGGGAAGGGCCGCGACGCCTACCGGCGATTGCGGGCCGCGTCGGTGGAGGCGGCGGGCGAGGCGCTGGCCGGTTGGCGCGCCGACGAGCTCACCGAGCTGGCCCGCCTGCTGGGCCGCATGGCCGACGACTTCGGGGCGGCCCGCCCGTGAGCGGCGACCGGCGGTTGGCGGTGGTCACCGGGGTCGGCCCGGGGATCGGCCGTTCCACCGCGCTCGCCCTCGCCCGCGACGGCTGTGACGTCGTGGTCGCAGCCCGGCGGCCCGACTACCTCGACGAGGTCGTCGTCGAGCTGCAGGCGATCGGCGTGCAGGGGCTGGGGGTGCCGACCGACACCGGCGACGTCGCCCAGTGCCGACGGCTCGTGGCGCGCGCGGTCGACGCCTTCGGCCGGGTCGACGTCGTCGTCAGCAGCGCGGCGAAGGGTGCGCCCAACCACACGATCATGAACGCCGACCTCGCCGACTGGCAGCAGGCGTGGCAGGTCAACGTGCTCGGCCCGCTCGAGCTGTGCCGCGCCGCGGTCCCGGAGATGCGCCGCGCCGGGGGCGGTGCGGTCGTCATCGTGTCGGCACTCGCGGTGCGGGCGGTAAACGCCGGTCAGGCTGCCTACGCGTCGACGAAGGGCGCGCTCACCATCGCCGCGCAGACGTTGGCGCGCGAGGTCGGGGTCGACGGGATCCGGGTGAACGTGGTGGTCCCGGGCTTCGTACCCGGACCGAACACCGAGCCGATGTTCGCGCGTATGGCGGAACGGGCGGGAACGACGCCGGAAGCGGTGCAGGAGCGGATCGCCGGCGATACCGCGTTGCGACGGTTGCCCACCCCGGACGACGTCGCCGACGCGATCGTGTTCCTCGCGTCCGACCGGGCCCACTCGATCACGGGCCAGACGCTGGATGTCAACGGCGGGCAGTGGATGGCCTGGTGAGCGACCGCGAACGCGTCTTCTACTCGAGCAGCGTGCACGACGAGCGCGAGATCGAAGCCGTGGTCGAGGTGCTCCGCGCCGGGCCGCAGGGTTTGTGGCCGGGACACCGGGTGGTGCGCATGGAGCGCGAGGTCGCGGGGCGCTTCGGGAAGGCGCATGGTGTCATGTGCAACTCGGGCTCGTCGGCGCTCTACCTCGCGCTCGAGCTGCTCGATCTCCCACCGGCCGCGGAAGTGGTGACGTGCGCGCTGACGTTCTCGACCGACGTCGCGCCGATCGTCCGCGGCGGCTGGATCCCGGCGTTCGTCGACTGCGCGCCCCTGACGTATTGCGTGGACGTCGACCGGATCGAGGAGATGATCACCGACCGCACCGGCGCGCTGCTCTTCCCCAACCTCATCGGGAACGCGCCCGACTGGGACCGCGTCGCCGCCATCGCCTCGCGCCACCGGCTGCCGGTGATCGAGGACTCGTGCGACACGCTCGGCGCGACGTTGCGGGGTACGCCCACCGGCACGCGGTCGACGATTAGCGTCACGAGCTTCGCCAACTCGCACATCATCACGTGCGCAGGGAACGGCGGCATGGTGATGACCGACGACGACCGGCTCCGCGACCGCGCGGTGATGCTGCGCCGGTGGGGGAGGCGGTCCGAGCTGCACTTCTTCGGATCCAAGCGACGCGATCGCGACTTCTGGGAGCCGCTGGACGGCATCCACTACGACAACCAGTTCATCTTCGACGAGCTGGCCTGGAACTTCGAGCCGTCGGAGCTGGGCGCGGCGTTCGGGCTGGAGCAGCTGCAGAAGCTGCCGGAGAACCTCGCGCGGCGTCGCCGGCACTTCGCGCGCTACTCGGAGGCGCTGGCGCCGTATGACGACCGGCTCGCGCTCCCGCGCCAGCTCCCCGACCTCGAGACCGCCTGGCTGGGCTACCCGTTGATGCTCGCACCGGACGCCGGCTTCGAGCGGGCCGACCTCCAGGAGTTCCTCGACGGGCGCGGCATCGAGACCCGCACCATCTGGACGGGCAACGTGACCCGCCAGCCCATGCTCGGAGGCGTCGAGGTGCGGCTCCCGCCCGGCGGGCTCCCCGAGTCCGACGCGGTCATGGAACGTGGCGTGCTGCTCCCGCTGAGTCACGCCATCGACGACGATACGCTCGAGTTCGTGATCCGGCAGGTGGAGGAGTTCCTGACCCGGGTGATTGGGGGAGCACCATGATCGTCGACGTCGACACCCATTGGGAGGCGACGAGCTACGCGAGCGAGGAGTTCCCGCTCGCGCCCTGGCGCGACCAGCTGCCGGGCAGCCTCGACATGCTGGCGTTCGGGATCGCCGGTGACCTCCTCCGCGCGCTTCCGGCCGACCATCGCCCGACGGCGATGGAGCTGCTGCCCAACCTGGTGCGCATGGCCGAGGAGCGTGGTGGTCCGATCATCCTCCACCCGTTGCACGACTCGTCGCCGGCGGAGCGCACCCGGTGGATGGACGACATCGGCATCGACCATTGCCTCGTGAACCCGGGGGGCTACTGGCAGCAGCTGGAGTTCCTCGGCGCCGACCGGGCCGCCGGGGTCCGCCGGTGCAACGACTTCCTCGGTGAGCAGCTGGCCGAGTCCGACCGGCTCCACCCGGTCGCGGTGGTCGACTACACCGACCTCGACGTCGCGGTGGAGGAGCTCGAGCGCGCCCGGGCGCGCGGCGCCCGTGCGTTCTTCCTCACCACCGACGACGGTCGCCCGTCGGGCAGGGTGTCACCGGGCCACCCGTCGTGGGATCCGGTGTGGTCGGCCGCCACCCGCCTCGGCATGGTGGCGGTTATCCACGTGGGCAACACCGAGTCCGACTTCACCGGCTGGGCCGACATCGGTTGGGACCTGCCGGGCGGCGCGGGCGTGGCCGGGCTGACCCGGCTCGCCAACACCCAACGCACCCACGCCGCACAGAACCTGCTCGCGGCGCTGCTCTTCGGCGGTGTGTTCGCCCGTCACCCCACGCTGACCGTGATGCTCGAGGAGCTGCGCGTCAACTGGGTGCCGCCGTTCCTGCAGATGCTGGAGCGCCAGTCGGTGGCGTCGCCCGCGCTGGGGGACTGGCCGTGGGACGTGTCCGGGGGCGAGATGCTGCGCCGGGGCGTGCGGTCGACGCCGCTGCCGGGCTTCGGCGACCGCGACGCGCTCGACGTGCTCCGCGCGCTCCCCGAGGTCGTGGTCTGGTCGTCGGACTACCCCCACCAGGAGGGCAACGCCGACCCGATCGAGCTCTACCGGCCCGCGCTCGACGACCTCGACCCCGACCTGCGCACGTCGTTCATGGGCGCCAACGCGGAGGAGTGCTTCGCCCGCATGGGCGACCCGCTCTGATCGCGGCCTGACCACGCCCCATCCCCGAACTTGCGTCACTTGACCGCGTAGAGCGACGCGAAATGACGCAAGCTCGAGGAGTAGCGCGCCGCGCGGGGCTACTCTTCGACGGTGATGGCGCGTTCGGGACAGCCGAGCTCGGCTTTGCGGGCGAGCGGGACCTGCTCGGGCGTGAGCTGCTCGACGACGACGTAGGCGTGGCCGTCCTCCTCGCGCAGCTGGAAGATCTCCGGCGCGGCGATGTTGCAGAGCGTGTGGCCCTGGCAGAGCTCCGGGTCGACCACGACGCGTGCCATCAGACGGCACCCGCCCGCAGGTTCTCGGGCGCGGGCTCGGCGTCGAGCCTCGCCTGCCACGTCTCCATCACCTCGGCCAGCGGCGGCCCCTCGCGCCGCCCCGGGGTGAACGTCGCCGGGAGGTGCTTGTAGCCGTTGATCGTGCCGATCGATTCGTACCGCTCGGTGCCCGCCGGGTCGATGCGGTAGTCGGGGATCCGCCGCAGGGCCTCGCGCAGCATGATCTTGAAGTCGAGGCGGGCGAGGTTGGACCCGATGCAGCGGTGCACGCCCAGCCCGAACGCGGCGTGCGGGTTCGGGAACCGGTCGAGCACGATCTCGTCGGGGTCCGGGAACGACGCCGGGTCGTGGTTGCACATCGCGTAGGAGAGGAACATGCGGTCACCGGCGGAGAACGTGAAGCCGGCGACCTCGCAGTCCTCCGTGACCGTGCGCCCACCGCCCTGCGCGGGGGTGAAGTAGCGGAGGAACTCCTCGGTGGCGGAGACCAGGTAGTCGGCGTCGTCGACCAGCCGCGCTCGCTCCTCGGTCCGCGTGTCGAGCCAGTCGAGCGCGCCGGCGAGCAGTGACGTCGTCGTGTCGAAGCCGCCCCCGATCAGCAGCGTGACGGTGCCGATGATCCCGTCGTCGGGCAGGAACTCGCCCATCACCTTGGCGTTGAGGAGCGCGGTGATCATGCCGGGCCGAGGTTCGGTCTTGCGGATCTCCACGTACTCGGCCAGTCGCTCGACCATGCGCGACGTCGTCTCGAGCATGTGGTCGAAGTTGGGGCTGTCGGGCGCGGTGTACACCTGCATGTGGGCGGGCTCGCAGTAGATCTCCCAGTCGGCGAGGGGCAGTCCGAGCATCGCCATGGTGAGCACCGCGGGGACGACGTTGGCGAAGTCGTCGACGAAGTCGAGGTGACCGGTTTCGATCACCTCGTCGATGCAGGCCCGGGTGAAGTCGTCGATGAGCGGCTGCCACTGCACGACCGCGGCGGGGGAGAGGAACGGGTTCAACACCCGGCGGTACTCCGACTGCTCCGGTGGGTCCATCTCGATGAACCCGCCGCGGGTCGTTCCCCGCTCCGGGATCGAGATCCCCTGGTACCCGTTGCGCACGCCCTCGGGGTCGTGGTCGTTCGACAACAGGTCGGCGCGCTTGGAGAGCGCACTGAGCTCCTCGTGTCCGGTGACGACCCAGAAGCCCTCGTGCCGGGTGCTCCACGCCACCGGGCACTGCTCGCGGAGCTCGTGGGCCGGGGCCGGATAGGTCTCCCGGTACTCGGGTGCGTGCTGGTCGAATTCGACAACGACCCGATCGTCCGTTGCCATCGGAACCCCCAGGGAGCAGACGCGGCGGTGGCCGGGTCGCAGGATATTCGCACCGCTCCGAACCGCACCACCGGCCTCGCGACCCGGATTGGGTCAGACTGACGGCGTGACGGACTCGTTGCTCGCCCACGCGCCCGCCCTCGACGAGATCGAGCTGGGGGACCCGCGGTTCTTCGCCCGGACCGACGTCGACGCCGCGTTCGCGCGCCTGCGGGCCGATTCGCCGGTGCATCGCACGCGCGATCTCGGTGAGCCGGCGGGCCCCGACTTCTGGTCGGTGACGCGCTACGAGGACGTTCGCACGGTGTCGCGCGACTTCCACACCTTCCACAACGCGCCGAACATGACCATCGAGGACTACCAGCGGTCGGGGAACAGCATTCTGCATCTCGACCCGCCGGAGCACACGCAGCTCCGCCTCGTCGTGAACAAGGGCTTCACGCCGCGCATGGTCGAGCGCATGGGCGACGACGTGCGCACGCGGGCCGCCGCGCTGCTCGATGCGGTGGTCGCCGACGAACGGTGGGACCTAGTGAGCGCGTTTGCCGCCGAGCTGCCGTTGCGGGTGATCTGCGCGCTCCTCGGAGTGCCCGAAGCGGACGAGCCGTGGTTGCTCGACTGCCTCGTGCGCGTGTTCGGCGTGAGCGACCCGGCGAACGACCTGCCGATCAGTGAGCGCATCCGGGTGATGGAGGAGCTCGGCGCCTACGCGCACGAGTTGGGCGCCGCCCGCCTCGACGACCCGCGCGACGACCTCACCACCGTCCTCGTGCACGCCGAGGTGGAGGACGACGACGGGGCCCGGCACCGGCTCCGTCCCGGCGACTACGCACGCTTCTTCTCCACCCTCGCGGCCGCGGGAAGCGAGACCTCGCGCAACGGCATCGCCCACGGCGTGTGGCTGCTCGACCGTCATCCCGACCAGCGCGCGAGGTTGCTCGGTGATCCCGAGCGCGTCTTCCCCACCGCGGTGGAGGAGATCGTGCGCTACGCGAGCCCGGTGATGCACATGCGGCGCAACGTCGCGCGCGACACCGCGCTCGCCGGTCGGCCACTCGCCGCGGGCGACCGCGTCGTGATCTGGTACCGGTCGGCCAACCACGACGACGCGGTGTTCGACGATCCCGAGCGCTTCGACGTGACCCGGAGCCCCAACGACCATCTCGGCTACGGCGCCGGTGGACCGCACTTCTGTCTGGGCGCGCACCTCGCCCGGCTCGAGATCCGCGTCGCGCTCGAGGAGCTCTATGCCCGCTTCCCGGATCTCTCGGTGGTCGGTGAACCCGAACGGGCGGCGATGCGCCAGATCAACGGCATCAAGCGACTGGACGTGTCCGCCCGACCGGAATGAGCGATGGTGGCCCGACGGTGCGGGTCGAGTTCCCTACCCGGCGGTCG
>DATBBL010000293.1:0-11729 GCA_036271015.1 Acidimicrobiia bacterium | reverse complement strand
ACCGTCGATGGCCATGGTGAGCTCGAAGTCGAAGGCGCGGGCGAGCCAGTCGAGCGCGCCCTTCGGGTCGCGGTAGGAGAGTGCCGGTACGAAGGTGATGTCGTCCACGAGGAGCTCCTGTCTCGGGTGCCAGTACTTGCCGAAGTCGACAATAGTTCACGGAATCGTGAAGCACAAGCCGGCAAGGCTCACGAGGTCCGCAGCACCTCGTCGAGGCGCAGGCGTCGCCCGGTGTGCACGATGCCCCGGCGGTAGATCGCGGACCCGAGCCGCACTACGAACAGCACGGTGGCGATGCCCACGAGCAGTGAGGCGACGATCTCGGCCGTCGACGCGTCACCGAGCGCGATGCGGGCCGGCATCACGATCGGCGAGGTGAACGGGAAGATCGCGAGCACCGCCCCGAAGTCTTTGCCGGCGGAGCTCTGCGCCAGGACGTACGTCCCGATGAGGAGGAGGCTGAGGGGCGTCAGCACCGCGCCCGCCTCCTCCTGCCGCTCGATGAGCGCGCCGAGGGCGCCCGCGGTGGTCAGGTAGAGCACGAGCCCGAGGAGCATCCAGGGGAAGCCGCCGAGGATGGCCGCGCCCAGACCGGCGGGCAGGTCACCGCCGGCCACTGCCTTCACCACGACGGGTATCGCGCCCGCCGCCAGTCCGGCCAGCCCGACGAGGCCGACGCCGACGACCTTGCCGAAGAACAGCGCGGTCGGTTTCACGACCGCGAGCAGCACCTCGCTGATGCGGTTCGCCTTCTCGATGGCGACACCGTTGGCGGCCTGGATCATCAAGAGCAGGAGCACGAGGTAAAGGACGAGCGACAGGATCGCGGCCGACGCCTTGCGGTCGGACTCGTCGGCCGCGACCTCCTCGACGCGCGCGTTCGGCGTCGTCAGCACCCGGTCGATCGTCGCCTGGTCGAGCCCCGCCGACGCGAGCTGGCGCGCCAGCTCCTGCGTCGCGAGGGACTGCCGCACCAGCGCCAGGAGCGTGTCGTTCTCGCCCGCGCGCACGATCACGGTCGGCTGACCCCCGTCGACCACCGCGATGTCCACCTTGCCCTGGTCGACGAGCGTGCGCGCGAGTGACCGGTCGCTGACCGTGCGGAAGCGGACGTGCGCGTCGAGCGTCGCGGCCCCCGCGCTCAGGTCCGAACGGAACCCGGTCGACGCCGCGGTGTCGGCGCCCGGGACGACCGCGACGTCGTAGCGGGTGCTGCCGCTGTCGAGGACCTCGGGGAGGATCATCGCCACGCTCGACCCGATGAACAGGACCGCGAGCACGATCCAGAGCGACTTGCGGCGGAATGACTCGCGCAGCTCCCGAGCCGCGACCAGGCGGGTGGCCTCGAACCAGGTCACGCGGCCTCCGCGCCGGCGGCCTCGAGGAAGAGCTCCGACAGGCTCGGTGCTTCGACGCCGAAGTCGTCGACGTGAGCGTGCCGGCGAATGTCGTCGAGGACCGCGCCGGGATCGGCATGGCGTTCGAGGCGGAGGCGGGTGCCGCGAGCGTCGATCGAGGCCGTCTCGGCGGTCGCGCGGTCGACCCACGCGGGGTCGACCGCCACGTCGACGCGCAGCCAGCGGTTCGGGCTCGCCGCCTTCAGCTCGCGCAGGTCACCCTCGAGCACGACCCGGCCATGGTGCAGGAGGGTGATCGTCTCGCAGAGATCCTCGACCAGGTCGAGCTGATGGCTCGAGAACAGGAGGTTGCGACCCTCACGCGTGTGCGCGGTGATCACGTCCGAGAGGAAGCGCACCGCGACGGGATCGAGGCCCGCGAACGGCTCGTCGAGCACGAGCAGGTCGGGGCCGTGGACCATCGCGGCCGCGAGCTGCACGCGTTGGGCCATGCCGCCGGAGAGCGCTGAGATCTTGTCGCGCTCGCGTTCGGCGAGGTCGAGCTGCCCGAGGAGCTCGCGGGCGCGTCGTTGCCCCTCGGCGCGATCGAGGCCGTGCAGGCGTGCGATCCACACCAGCAGGTCGAGCACCCGCATGTCGCGGTAGAGGCCGCGCTCCTGGGGCATGTATCCCCATCCACGACGGTCGTCGTCCGTCACCGGACGGTCCTTCCACGTGAGCGTGCCCGCCTCCGGTGCCAGCACGCCGAAGAGGATGCGCATCAGCGTGGTCTTGCCCGCGCCGTTCGGTCCGAGGAGCCCGACGACCCGCCCGGCGGGAACCTCGAGATCGACGGCTTCGAGGACGGCGCGCTCGCCGAAGTGCTGGGTGATTCCTCGCGCTGACAATCGTGGTTCCATCGCCTGCCTCGACGGTCAGGTGCGGGCGGCGCTCCGTGGCATCGCCCCACCCGGATCGTCGACGGTCGGCGTTCCCGGGGGCCCGGCGCGGCAAACGTCGAGCGGCCCGGGCAGTCGGGCGCGCCGTTTGCTAGCCTCTTGGGTCCGCCGCGGGGTGGAGCAGTCTGGTAGCTCGTCGGGCTCATAACCCGAAGGTCGGAGGTTCAAATCCTCCCCCCGCCACCATCGAAACCGCAGATCAGAGCCGGTCCCTCGAGGCCGGCTCTCTGCGTATCCCGGTTCCGTGTCAGCAGTTCGGCAGCGCGAATCCGGGTAGGCGGCGTCGGGTCGACACCATCGCGCGGGGACAGTCACCGGGCTGCGGCTCACGCGCCGTCCGGTCGAGCACCCCGGATGAACGGCAGAGGTCTCGTTCTCGCCTCAGATGCCTTCGTCGAAGAAGAAGTCCCCAACGTGCGTGGTTTGGAGGTCGACCCGATCGCGCAGATTCTCGGCCACCCAACTCGCGGCCGAAGCGTTCGCCGCTTCTGCTTCGGCCCGGGTCTCCCAGACGCTCACCGACGCAACACTCCCGTCATCGAGCAAGATCAGCCCGTAGCGCACGAAGCCGGGCTGCGCCTGGAAGATCGGAAGCATCCCGCTCCTCCCGAGCTCCGCCGCCTCATCGACGGTGCCTTGCTTCAGCGAGTAGATCGCGATCCGAACATGCTCTTCCAAACGTCCCCCCCGGATCGAACTTCTTGGGGCGAGCCAGTCTGGCCCGATGGCACGTGACGCTAACTCCAAGCGCAGTGCCCGCGCTCGGTGCGGCGTTGCGGGCGCGGAGGAGGCCGCTCCATCCACATCGCTCAATCGGAGGTGCACGTGATGCCCGTTCTTCGTGCCTCGGCGCTGGAGCCTCGCGAGAACCTCGGCTGAGAACCTTCAGGAGCCTGGTGGGACGCCCTGAGGGCCGAACAGGCAGTTGGGCGTGCCTGCGACCTCCGGCCTAGCGCGGAACGAGCTGTACGGGTAGGCGGGCATGGCGTCGGACCATGAGACTGTCAACCCACGTTGGGGCGCGACCTGGATCGAGCGCGATGCGTCCCGTTCGTTCGAGCAGCGCGGTCAAGACGACGCGTGCTTCCATGCGGGCGAGAGGCGCGCCTACGCAGTGGTGCATGCCGCGACCAAAGCCGACGTGGTGGCGAGGTGTCGGTCGTCCGAGATCGATCTGATCCGGATGGTCGAACTCGGCCGGATCACGGTTCGCGGCGCCCCACAACAGCAGCAGTGTCGACTCTGCCGCGATGTCGACGCCGCCCAGAGTCGTGTCCCTGGGAGTGGATCGCATGTGGAAGCGGAACGGTGATTCGAGCCGCAGGGCTTCCTCCACGAAGGCTGGGATCTGTTCGGGGTTGGCCCGAAGCTGGTCTTGGAGGTTCTGGTCTTCGGCGAGGATGCGCACCGAGTTACCGAGAAGGCTCGTGGTCGACTCGCCACCGGCGCTTAGTAGCGTTTGGAGCATCACGCGTGCTCCCGGTTCCTCGAAGACGCCGTTGGTGAGGCCGCGTGCGACCGCACCGAGGAGATCATCCCCCGGAGCGCTCAGCGCCGTTGCGAGCTGACCGGCGATGTAGCTCTGGACTTCCAGGCTGCGAGCCATGAGCGCACCCAGCTCATCGAGCGACAACGTTCCACCCAGCATCTCGGTGGAGTCGAACGCGGCTTGGAGCAGCTGGTCGAGATCACTGTCCTGGAAGCCGATGAGGCGACTGATCATCGTGATCGGCACGATGTTGCCGACCACCTCCATGTAGTCAACCGTCGCCTCAGCCAACGCCCGGTCGATGCACGCATTCGCGATCTGGACGACGTCCGGTTCAAGCGTCTCCATGCGCTTGGCGACAAGCTCGGGAAATACCGTCCCACGATGCAACGCGTGCGCGGGCGGATCAGCCGTGGCCAACACCTGACCGACATCCTCACCGAACGAGACCCGGCAGGGTAGGCCTGCATCATCTCGGTAGAACAGCCGCGTGATGTTCGACGAGAAATCCTCGATTCGGGCCGTCACTTCGGCAACCAATTCGAACGTACTCACGGTGAACAGCCCCGTGTTTGAGGCTTGCCAGACCGGAGCGTCTTCGCGAAGCCGCCGGTAGAAGGGATAGGGATCCTCGATCACGGCCGAATCGAGCAACAACGTTCCCGGAACATCGACCTTCGTCATGGCAGGTTGCTCCCGAGCTGCGGATGGACCACCGCGCATCATGCCGTGTCCGGCGGACCAACTGCTTGTGGTGCGGTCGCGTAAAGCGCGGTTCGGCCACCTTCCAGGTGCCGAAACCGTCGCACGCCATCTACACGTCTACTTCGACAACCTGCCGCCGGGATTCGTGCCCGGCAGTTGATCCGCTCCTGATCCTGGGAACCGGGTGGCAGCCGACGTCGTTGTTCTCCCTGATCCACCGACCCGCGCTCCCGCAGGGTCACCGAGGAGGGACGGTCCCAAATGCCCGTGTTGGTCGACGACGCGCCGCGCGCAGACGGCGGCGTGAGTCTCGAAGCCGCGCGCCCGGCGGCGCCTGAAGTGACCGTCCGCGTCGTCACCCAGGAGTCGGCCGGGATCCGCCGGCGGCGGTTGCCCCGTCCCGGCAACGTGCTCTCGACGCTCGTCGCGCTCGCCCTCGCGGTGGCGCTGTTCCTGGTCGTCGGGGTCATGACCGGCATCTTGAGCATCGCGAACCCGTTCGCCACGACCACGATCGACCGTTCGCCTCCTGCGGTGCTCAAGCAGCTCACGAACCTGTCGACCTACTCGGCCGCGCAGGGTCGGTACCAGCAGACGATCGACGTCGAGGACGACGTGTCGATCCTTCCCTCGTTCCTGGCCGGTGAGCACACGGTGTTCCTCGCGCAAGGCTCGGTCGATGCGCGCGTCGACTTCTCGGGCTTGGCCACGGACGCGGTGCAGATCCGCGGCGACAAGACGGTCAGCGTCACCCTGCCCGAGCCGACGCTCGCCAAAGCGGTGATCGACATGCACGCGAGCCGCGTCGCCAGCCAGGACCGTGGCCTGTTGAACCGGGTCGGAGCGGTGTTCAGCGACAACCCGAACGGCGAACAGCGCTTCTACGAGCTGGCGCAGAAGAAGCTGGGCGCGGCCGCGAAGCGCGGCGAGCTCGTCCAGCGCGCCGAGGCCAACACCGCGGAGATGCTCCGAGGCCTGCTCGGCAAGGTCGGGTTCACCGAGGTGCAGGTGCACTTCGTGCAGGCGCCGCCGGCGCACGAGCGCTCGGGCGCGGGGACGACCTGAGATGTGCGGGTCAGGAGTCGGTTGGCGGCCCAGGGGGCGGGAGCGCCGGAGGCAGGAATCGACTCCCGGCCCGTGCTACACCTGCACCCGAGGAAACCGGAATGAACGCCTGCCCGAACTGCGGCTTTGCACCGACTCCGCCGCCCGAGCCGCCGCTCGGTACGTGGGTGCGCGACCAGCACGGCGAAGTGCTCCAGCGCCGCATCGATGCAGACGGGAGCGACGGCTGGGGGACGCCGGGCTTCTCCTCCGGTGAGGTCTGGGAAGCGCATTGGGCGGCGCACGGTCCGCTGATCGAGTGCGGTCCCTGGGGCGCCCCGCGGGCACGACTGCCACTTCCACCGGAGTGATACGGAGCGCGTCTTCCTCGTCATCGGCTCACTGCAGCGGCGGCGCGGTCACCGGGCGCCCACGCGCGGCCCGGGCGAGGGTGGTCGTCGAGGACGGATGCGCGAGGACGATGTCGATCCACGCTTCCATCGCGGTCATGTCGAGGTTGGCGGCTTCCACGTTGTGGCCGCAATCAGCCTGTTCGAGCTCGACGTCCTGGGTGGTGATCGGGGTCCGGCCGCTGACCTCGCGGGCATTGGCCCAGGCGAGCGCGAGCGGCACGCCCTGGGTGGCGGGTGCGACCAGGGAGTCCTGGACGCCGTAGGCGAGGAACGCGGGAGGCGCATCGTCCCCCACGTGTGGTGCCACACTCGCGGCCGCGACCTTCGCGGGGTCGCACAGCTCGTAGCGGGCTGCGGGGCAGTCGAGGAAGCCGCTCATGAGGTCGGGGGCCCAGCCGCCGGCCTGCCCGAAGGTCGTGAAGTCACTGACCCCGACGAAGTCGAGCACGCCGTCGACCCGCGGCGAGATCCGGGCGAGATCGGCCGGGAGCGTCGGGTCGACGAACACGCCGGGCGCGGCGGCGGCGAGGGCGGCGAGGTGGCCACCCGCGGATGCGCCGGCGATCAGGACACGGGTCGGATCGAGGTTCCACGTCGAGGCGTGGGCCTTGACGAACCGGATGGCGCGGTCGACGTCCTGGTCCGGCACCGGGAACGAGTTGACGAACGACCCGTCCGGCGCCGTCGTCACCAGGCGGTAGTCGATCGAGACCACGGCAAGACCGGCGCGGTCGACCTGCCGGAGGACGAAGTCGGGGATGAAGGCGCGCGACCCGGCCTTCCAGCCGCCGCTGTGCATGTAGATGATCACCGGGAACGGGCCGGGTCGGCTCGTCGGCAGGTGCACGTCGAGGAGTTGTTCGGGGCGCGGCCCGTACGCGACGCCCGCGACCGGCGGCGACACCGCGGTGACATTGTGCACCGCGACGGTGGAGCCCTTCGCTCCTGCCCCGGCGACCGGGGACACGAAGATCGCGACGCCGGTGGCGAGGAGCGCAACCATCGCGCCGAACGCGGCCGAGATCGTCACCCTTCGTCTCGTCGTCCTCCCGTGTGCGCGGTGCTCGTGCATGTCGTGCTCCTCCCCGGTCGGTTCGGGGCTCCCGCCCGGAGCATGCGGCGGTGGATGCAACGCGTCTGCGTCAGCTGACGCAGAGCTGCCGCGACTGTGACGAGCGAGACGAACGACGACGATCGGTGGTCCCGAGTGCTTCATCTGACACAGACGCGCCGCGGCTGACGGCTCATGCTTCGGGGGACACCTGCGCGACCGGAGGTTGCGATGAACCACTCACGACCGATCTACGAACGCTGACGTGCGCGTCCGACGAAACCGGCAAGGAGCGACGAGGTGAGCCCGAGCCCTCCTCCGACCACCAAGCGCGCGCACTGGCCCGCACTCGACGGCTGGCGGGGCTTCACCATCTGGTTCGCGATCTCGGTGCACGCCGGGTACTTCACCGCCGGCGGTGTCCTCTCGCTCGACACGTTCTTCGTGCTGTCGGGCTTCCTCATCACCGGGCTGCTGCTCCGCGAGTGGGAGCGGTCGGCCGGGATCGACCTCCCGGGGTTCTGGGCCCGCCGGGCGCGGCGGCTCCTGCCTGCGTTGTTCGTGGTGCTCGGCGCGGTGTTGGTGTACGCCGCGGTGCTGGCGCCGTCGCTCGGTCTCGACCAGCTCCGGGCCGACGTCCTCGCGTCGCTCGGGTACGTCGTCAACTGGCACTTCATCGTCTCGGGCCAGTCGTACTTCGGCGCCTTCACCACACCGTCGCCGCTGCTGCACCTCTGGTCGCTGGCGGTCGAGGAGCAGTTCTATCTGATCTGGCCGCCCGTGGTCCTCGCGACGTTGTGGCTGGTTCGACGTCGAGCCCAGCCACGCGTCGCGATCGCGATGGTCGGCGTGCTCGCGCTCTGCGGTGCGATCGCGTCCTCGCTCTGGATGGTCGCGCTGTACCAACCGGGCAGTGATCCTTCGCGCGTCTACTACGGCACCGACACGCGCGCGCAGGCCATGCTCATCGGCGCGGTGCTCGCGGTCGTCAGCACGCTGCACGGACCGCTGCGATCACGAGCTGGTCGCGCGGTCCTGACCGTCGCCGCGCCGCTGTGTCTGGTGGTCGTCGTCGCGCCGTGGTTCGCGTCGGACGCCACCGCGGTGCACGACTTCTTCTACGGCCGGTACGGCCTCTTCGTGTACTGCGTCGCCACCGCGATCGTGCTCTGGCGTCTCACCCAACCGCGCCCCGGAACGCTCGGCGTCGCCCTGTCATGGGCACCCGTCCGCTGGGTGGGTGCGATCTCGTACGAGATGTACCTCTGGCACTGGCCGACCTACCTCGTGGTGACCCGGGATCGGACGGGCCTCGACGGGCTGCCGCTGCTCGCCGTCCGCCTCTCCGTCGTCGTCGGGCTCGCGTGGGCCACCGCCCGCCTGGTCGACGACCCCATCCGCCGCGGCGCTCGCGCGCGTTCGCCGCGCATCGCACGGGTCATGGTCGCCGCTTCGGTCATCGCCATCGGCGTCGGGGTGTTCGCGGCGACGATCGGCGCGCAGCCCGCGCTGAGCGGGCAGGTCGGACAGGTTGCCGAGCGCGGCGCGCCGCCGACCACCCGAACGCCTTCGGTGCTCAAGGTGCTGGTCGTGGGCGACTCGCAGGCGGCCACCCTCGCCCAGGGCGTCCGGGCCGACCCGGGGGTCTACGGGCTCTCCGCCCAGCCCGGCATCACGGTCTGGAACCGGGCGATCCTGGGGTGTCCGATCGTGAGCTATCCCGTCTTCGTCTCCGACGGCAACCAGGTCGAGAACAAGTGTGGCGGCACCGGATTCTGGCAGCGGCAGTGGACCGGCGACGTGTCGGCATTCCGCCCGGATGCGGTCGTCGTCATGGCGGGCGCCTGGGACGTCTTCGACGCGGTCATGCCCGACGGCTCGGTCGCGCACGCCGGCAACACGGAGTTCGACGCGACCTACGTGCACGACATCGGCGATCTCCTCGACACGTTGAGCGCGACGGGCGCGCCGATCGTCGTCATCAAGCCGCCGTGCTTCGGCGAGAGCCACCTCGTGGGTACCGATCCTCAGATCCCCGAACGACGCGACGCGGTCCGGCTCGCGGCGATCGACACTGCGTGGACCGAGGCCGCGCGCCGGCATGGCGCCCGCATGCTGGACCTCGATTCCGTGCTGTGCCCACGCGGCATCGCCGACGCCGCGGTGAGGCCCGACGGCGCACACTTCGACGGCGCCGGTGCCGACCGGGTGGCGCCGGTGGTGGCCCGGGCGGTCAGGCAGGCGATCGCCACTTCGACGTCGGAGGGTACGGCCACCCGGCCAATTGTCCGGGGGCGACCGGCATCCCTACGCTGAGGCCGACCGTTTCGGGACGTGGTGACGCGGGCGGGAGGCCGATGGTGGCGTTCGGTGAGCATCATTCGACTTCGGCGAAGACCCCACCGCCGAACGACCGGCCCCCGGCTCCCGCGCCACCTCCTCCGCCGCGCTGGCGAATGTGGCTCCTGGTGCTCGGCGTCCTGCTCACCGTGGTGCTGCTGGTGCGACCGAGCATGGGCAGCGGCACGCCGAACCACGACTACAACTATTCGAAGTTCGTGCGCGCGGTCACGACCGACAAGGTTCGCAGCGCCACGATCGATTCGAACGGCAAGGTGACGGGCAGCCTCAAGAACGGCGACGACTACACGTCGCAGATACCGACCGCGCTGCGCGACCTCCGGTTGGCGCCGCTGCTCTCGGACCACCACGTGCAGATCACGGGCAAGGGTCCACCGGGCGCGTCGTTGCTCTCGATCCTGCTCAGCTTCCTGCCCCTGCTCTTCTTCGTCGGCGTGTTCATCTGGTTGGGGTACCGCGCTCGCAAGCAGATCACCGGCGGGATCATGGGCTTCGGCGGTTCGAGAGCGAAGCTCTACGACGAGGACCGGCCGGCGACCCGCTTCGCCGACGTCGCGGGGTACGAGGGTGCCAAGCAGGAGGTGCAGGAGGTCGTCGACTTCCTGAAGCGCCCGGAACGCTACGAGAAGGCGGGCGCGGTGGGCCCGAAAGGCGTGTTGTTGGTCGGGCCGCCCGGCACCGGCAAGACCCTTCTGGCCCGGGCGGTCGCAGGAGAGGCGGAAGCGCCCTTCCTGGCGCTGACGGGCTCGAGCTTCGTGGAGCTGTTCGTCGGGGTGGGCGCGTCGCGGGTCCGCGACCTGTTTGCCGATGCGAGGAAACGGGCGCCGTCGATCATCTTCATCGACGAGATCGACGCGATCGGCGGACGCCGGGGTGTCGGCGGATTCACCAATGACGAACGCGAGCAGACGCTCAACCAGCTGCTCTCGGAGATGGACGGCTTCGATCCGGCAACCGGCGTCGTCGTGATCGCGGCGACGAACCGCGTGCAGACGCTCGACCCGGCGTTGCTGCGCCCGGGACGGTTCGATCGCACCGTCGAGATCCCGTTGCCCAATCAGACCGAACGCCGGGCGATCCTGGTGGTGCACACCCGGGACCTGAAGATCGAGCCCGACCTGGACCTCGACGTGGTCGCGCGGGGGACGCCCGGATTCTCGGGTGCCGACCTCGCCAATCTGGTGAACGAGGCCGCGATCAACGCGGTGCGCGCCAACCGCGAGATCATCACGGCCGACGACTTCGACCGCGCCCGGGATCGGCTCCTGCTCGGTCGTCGCGACGCGATGAACGCGCTGCTGCCCGACGAGAAGCACAGCGTGGCGGTCCACGAATCGGGCCACGCAGTCGTGGCGGCGCTCTCCGACCATGCCGACCCGGTGGCGAAGGTGACGATCCTCCCCGCCGGCCAGGCGCTCGGGGTGACGCAGCAGCTCCCCGAGGACGAACGGCATCTCTACCCCGAGAGCTACCTCCAGGACTCCCTGGCGGTGCGACTCGGCGGGCGGGCGGCGGAAGTGCTCGTCCTCGGCGAGGCGTCGACCGGTGCCGCGAGCGACCTGGCGGGGGCCACCGACCTCGCGACCAAGATGGTCCGCGACTGGGGACTGTCGTCGAGACTGGGTCCCATCGGCTTCGCCGACACCACGCCGGGCTCGTTCGGCCCTGACGGCTTCGCGCGCGCACCGTATGCCGAGGCGACCCAGCAGGTGATCGACGAGGAGGTCGCGCGACTGCTGCGCGCAGCCGAGCAGCGCGCCACCGAGTTGTTGCGGACGCACCGCGAGCAGTTCGACCGGGTCGTCGCCGCGCTCCTCGAACACGAGACCATCGACGGCTCCGACCTCCTCGCGCTGGTGGGCCCCGACGGTCAGGACGGTCGCGGCACGCCGAAATTGGCGGCGCCGGTGGAGCACGCATGACCGAACCGACCGCGTGATGTGCGAGTCACCGACTCACGCCGGGTGCTGCAGGAGGTCGGCGGCTCGCGGCAGCTCCGACCGGGAGCGGTCGACCAGCAACGGCGACGCCGGCCTCGGTGCGATCGCCCCCGGTGGCGTGTCGTCCGGCGCGGCCAGCGCATGCAGGAACGTCTCGACGAGCGCCTCGGGCTGGTCGTTCTGCAGGTAGTGGTTCGCGTCCGGGATGAAGTACAGGCGGTTGTCGCCAGGCTTGAACATCAGGTACTGGTTCCAGACGTAGCTCGCCACCCGGGGCGGCGACACCGTGTCGTACATGCCCCAGATCATTGCCACCGGGAACGGGGCCTTGGCCAGCGCCGTGAGCCACGTCTGCTCGTCCTTCGACCGCTCGACCAGGTACTGGATCCCTTCGTGCAGAATCTTGATGCCATCGTCGTAGGCGAACGTG
>DATBBL010000292.1:0-8110 GCA_036271015.1 Acidimicrobiia bacterium | reverse complement strand
CGTTCGGCCACCGCCGAGCGCGACCATGCGAGCATGGCCGCGACGATCCTCCGCATCGTGCTCGGGGTCGTCGTCGCGCTCACCATCTACGTGATCGGCGCGTCGATGTTGCGGAAGTTCCACGTCGCGCCGCCGGAGGAGCCCGATCCCGACGACATCAAGCCGGTCGACCTGCACTACCGGTGCATCGTCTGCGGCGCCGAGGTCACGATGACCGCGGCTCAGGACGAGGACCCGGAGCCACCGCGCCACTGTCGGGAGGACATGCTCCTCATCCCGTGATGTTCTCCCCAACCTGTGGAGAAAGCTGTGTGAAGTTACAGGGCTGGGGTTCGGACATTTCCCCTGAAAGGGGCGAACGTCCACCGGACGGTCACCGGAAGAAGGTGGAGAGCACGAACCCGATGACCAGCAGCACGAGGCCGATGAGCAGGAAGTTGTTGCTGACCTCGCCGCCGGGCAGCAGCTCGAGGTAGTTGCCGGCGATCACGACCACACCCAGCACCAGACAGGTGAACATGGTCACCGGGACCCAGAGGTGGCTCGACTTCAGCGTCTTGGGCGCCGGCGGGGTATAGCGCGAGCCCTTGGTCGGGCGTCGCGTCGGCGGGGCCGGCTTGGCCGACTTCCTGGTGGGCGCCACGGCGGGGACCTTAGCCAATCCCCTGCGGTCCCCGGGCCCGGGACCGGTAGCGTTCCCGAGGTGCGGGTGCTCGTGATCGACAACTACGACTCGTTCGTCTACAACCTCGTGCAGTACCTGGGGGAGCTCGGTGCCGAACCGGTCGTGCACCGCAACGACGCGGTCGCGCTGGCCGATCTGCGGGCGCTCGAGCCCGACGCGGTCCTCGTCTCGCCCGGTCCCGGCAGCCCCGACGATCCCGGCGACGTCGGTGTGTCGATCGATGCCATCCGCGCCTTCGGCGAGGCCGGCGTCCCGGTGCTCGGCGTCTGCTTCGGGCACCAGTGCATCGGCCAGACCTACGGCGGCCGGGTCGTGCGGGCGCCGTACGTGATGCACGGCAAGACCTCGCAGATCACCCACGACGGTTCCGGCGTGTTCCGCGGCGTGCCGAACCCGTTCACCGCGACCCGCTACCACTCGCTGGTGGTCGAACGGGCGTCGGTCCCCGACGTGCTCGAGATCACCGCCGAGTCGGAGGACGGCCTGGTCATGGGCCTGCGCCATCGCGACCTGCCGATCGAGGGCGTGCAGTTCCACCCCGAGTCGATCCTCACCGAAGCCGGGCACTCGTTGCTCGAGAATTTCCTCGGACCGGTGCGCACCCCGTAGACGGTCGATTCGACCACGGCCCGCCCTCCCGCGCTCGGGTCAGGTCGTCGGCAGGCTCGCCCGCCCGCGGGCGACGACCGCGAGGCCGTCCTCGACCAGGGACGCGAGCGCGTCGGCGTCGAGCTCGACCGCGGGCGCGGGACCGGCGCGCAGCCGGGCCATCACCAGCCCTCGCCGTTGCCGGAAGCTGCCCGCGAACGCACCCTGCCTCGGCCGCGCCTCGCCGGGGAGCGGGCCCCGCGTCGCGCACCGTCGGCGGACGGGGCAGTCGTCGCACCGCGGTGCGCGCGGCCGGCAGAGCATCGCGCCGACGTCCATGAGCGCGAGGAGCCGGTCGCGGCCGCGCAAGGGCCGGCCGATCCGCACCGATGCCGCCTCGGCCGCGCCCTCGCTCAGCCGCTCGCCGGTCACGCGCTCGACCACCCGCCTCACGTTCACCTCCACCGCCGGGAGGTCGGCGTCGTCGGCTTGCGCGAACACGGCGGCCGCGGTGTAGCGACCCACTCCGGGAAGCTCACGGAGGTCGTCCGGCCAGCCCTGCCCGGCGATCACCACCGCGGCGTCGTACAGGCGGCGGGCCCGTCGCGGGTACCCGAGGCGCCCCCAGGCCTCGATCACTGCGCCGGGACCGGCGGCGGCCATGGAGTCGGGCGTCGGGAACCGCGCCAGGAACCCGTCGAACACGGCTGCCACCCGCGGGACCTGCGTCTGGTGGAGCATCACCTCGGACACGAGGATGGCCCAACGGTCGCGGGTCGACCGCCAGGGCAGGTCGTGGCGGCCGTGCGCCTCGTACCAGCGCGCGAGCGTCACTGACCGATCGAGAGGGCGATGGTGGAGCCCTTCGGCTGCTGCCCACCGCTGGGGGACTGCGAGATGACCTTGCCCGACTGCGTCGGGCCCGCGTTGACGAGCGTCTCCTGCAACCCGAACCCGAGGTTGTCGTGCAGCAGCGCTTCGGCGGCGGCGCGCGTCTGTCCGACCGTGCTCGGCACCGTCACCAGGTCGGGCCCGGTCGACACCAGGAGCGTCACCGCCGAGTTGCGCGGGAGCGGCGTGCCGGCCGCCGGGTCGGTGCCGATCACCTTGCCGACGGGCACGCTGTCGCTCGCGGTGGGGGTCGACGCCACCTGGAAGCCCGCACCGACGAGCGTCGCCCGAGCGGTGGCCTCGTCCTGGTTGGACACGTCGGGCACCGGGATCGCGGGTTCGCGGGCGATCGCGACCGCCACCGCGGGGCTCCCGCCGCCGGGCAGCTTCGCCACCGTTGCCCCGGCGACCGGGTACGTGCCGAGCGCGGTGCCGGGAGGTTGGTCGCTGTCCTGCTCGACGAACTTCGGGACCAGGTTCGACTGGGCCAGGATCCGAGTGGCGTTGTCCCGGGTCTGGCCCGCCACCGCCGGCACCTTGATGGTCTCACTGCTCACCCGCAGCGTGACGAGTCCGCCCTTCTCCAGCTTGCGGCCCTCCTCCGGGTTCTGGCCGATCACGAGGTCGGGTGCGGTCTGGGGCGCCTCGACGTCGGTGCGCGCGACCTTGAACCCCGTCGCCTTGAGCCCCGCCTCGGCCTGGCCGAACGGGAGCCCGGTGACCCGCGGGACGTCGAGCGACGGCGGGGGGCTGTCGCCGCCGCCGATGTCGGACTGGACCAGCAACACCACGATGAGCGCGATGAGCAGCGCCATGGCGATGCCCACCGCGACGATCGGCCCCCAACGACCCTTCCGCGGCCGGGGGCCCGTCGGCGGCGCGGGCCGGGCCGGGGCCGGGACCGGGACCGGGGCGACCACCGGCGCGGCCACGAGGGTGGCCGTGACCGGCGCGGCGATCGCGGTCATGGGCGCGCCGACCAGCGGCCGGCCGCGCTCGAAGCGGAGGAGGTCGGCGCGCAGGTCCTGGGCCGACTGGTACCGCTCGTCGACGTCCTTCGCCATCGCGGTGAGCACGATCCGGTCCATGGCGCCGGGCACGTCGGGTACCAGCGACGACGGCGCCGCCGGCGTCTCGCGCACGTGCTTGTACGCGACCGACACCGGGCTGGCGGCGACGAACGGTGCGGTGCCGGTGAGCATCTCGTAGAGCACGACCCCGAGCGCGTAGACGTCAGACCGGCCGTCGAGCGCGAAGCCCTGTGCCTGCTCGGGCGAGAAGTAGGTGGCGGTGCCGAGCACCGCGCCGGTCTTCGTGAGGGGTTCGCCCGAGTCGGCGCGCGCGATGCCGAAGTCGGTGACCTTCACCTCGCCCTGTGGTGTCACCAGCACATTGCCCGGCTTCACGTCGCGGTGCACGACGCCGTGCGCGTGCGCGAACGAGAGCGCGTCGGCGATCTCCGCGGTCAGGCGGGCAGCTTCCATCGGCGCCAGCGGCGCGTACGCCTCGATGATGTCGCGCAACGTCTGGCCGGGGACGTACTCCATCACGATGTACGAAGTGCCGTCCTCCTCGCCCCAGTCGTAGACCGCCACGATGTGTGGGTGGTTCAACGCCGCGGCGGACTGCGCCTCGCGACGGAACCGCTCGACGTTGGTGGGGTCGGTGGCGAACGCGGCCGCCAGCACCTTCACCGCGACGCCGCGGTCGAGCAACCGGTCGTGTGCGAGGTACACGTCGGCCATGCCACCGTGGCCGATCGCGTCACCCAGCTCGTAGCGGTTCGCGAAGACGCGGGTGTCCGACGGCATGGTCACGGGAGGCTACTCACGGGTTCGTCGCCAGGAGATTCTGGAGCACCTGCTTGGCGATCGGTGCCGCCACCGCGCCACCGGTCGCTTCGTTCCCGAAGCTCCCACCGTGCTCGACGATGACCGCCACCGCGTACCGGGGCGCATTGGCCGGCGCGAACGAGATGAACCACGCATGCGGCGCCTCGCCCTCGACGCCGGTCTGCGCGGTCCCGGTCTTGCCCGCGACCTCGACCCCGTCGATCTGCGCCGCGGTGCCGGTGCCCTGGTTCACGACCTGCACCATCATGTTGGTGAGCGTCTGGGCCGTGGTCGGCGACATGCACGTCTTCCAGTCACCGGGATCGATCGTGCGCACGACCTTGCCGTCCGAGTTCTGGATCTGCTTCACGACGTGCGGCTGCTTGATGACCCCACCGTTGGCGATGCCGGAGGCGATGAGCGCCATCTGCAACGGAGAGGTGAACACGTCGCCCTGACCGATCCCCGCGAGCGCGAAGCGGGCGCGGTCGTCGCCGACGCGCGGCCCGACGCTCTCGACCGCGTTCGGCGCCAGGTCGATGGGCGGCACGCTGTCGATGCCGCACTCGTCCATCGCGGGCGCGAACCGGTCGCCCAGCTGGTAGCCGAGGTTGGCGAAGGTCGCGTTGCACGAGATGATGAGGCTCTCCTCGAGGGTGCCGCCGCACGTCTCGCCGCCGAAGTTGCCCAGTGTCGTGCTGGTCCCCGGGATCTGGAAGCCGTCCGACTCGGGGAAGACCGGGTCGTTCGGGGTCGCGATGCCGGCCTCGATCGCGGCCTTGCTCGTGACCACCTTGAACGTCGAGCCCGGCGAGTACCGCTCGCGGTACGCGCGCTGCAGGGCGGGCTTGTCGCCGCTGTTGATGGCGTTGAACGCGTTCTGCACGAACTGGCTGTTGTGCACCGACAGCCCGTTCGGGTTGAACGTGGGGTTGGAGTACATGGCGAGCACCGCACCCGTCCTCACGTCGAGCGCGACCACGGAGCCGCGATCGGCGCCCAGCGCGTCGGCGGCCGTCTTCTGCGCGGTCTCGGTGAGTGACAGCACCACGTTGTTGGTGGCCGATTTCCCGTTCAGCAGGCCACCGAGGTCCTTCAGCTGCAGGCTCGTGTCCTGACCGGTCAGGACGTCGTTGTACGACTCCTCGACGCCTGTCGACCCCACCAGGTTGACGAACGACTGGTAGCCGGCGGTGTGCGCGAACAGCCCCACCTGCGGGTACTGGCGCATGTACTTGAAATCGCCCTGGGTGGGCACCGACCGGGCCACGATCTGTCCGTCGGCGGTGAGGATCTCGCCCCGGGCCCGGTTGTAGTCCTTGAGCTGCTTGCGCACGTTCTTCGGATTGTTGGCGAGGTTGTTGGCGTCGACGACCTGCAGATAGGTGAGCTGGGCGACGAGCAGCAGGATGAGCACGGTCACCGCGTAGCCCACGCGGCGGATCGGCCGGTTCACCGGCGCGCCGGCGGCGCGGCCGCGGCTTCACCTCCCAACGCGGTGCGGGCGGTGGCGACGGCGCCCGGCATCTCGGCGCGCGCGACCGTCTCGTCGGAGATGCGCAACAGCAGGGCGATGAGCACGAAGTTGGCGATCAACGACGATCCGCCGTAGGAGATGAACGGCAGCGTCACGCCGGTCAGTGGGATCACGCGGATGACGCCGCCCATGATCACGAACGTCTGCACCCCGATGATCGTGGTGAGCCCGGCGGCGAACAGCTTCGAGAACGGGCGGTCGGCCTGGATAGCAATGCGGAACCCACTGCCGACGAGCAGCAGGAAGAGGAGGCACACCGCCACCGTCCCGAGCAGGCCGAGCTCCTCGCCGATGGCCGACAGCACGAAGTCGGTCGACGCGTTCGGGATCTTCTGCGGGCTGCCCAGGCCGAGCCCGGTCCCCGCGAACCCTCCGGAGCCCAGCGCGAACAGCGACTGCACGAGCTGGAAGCCGGTCGTCTGCGACACCGACCACGGGTCGATCCAGGAGCTCACGCGCTCCTGCACGTGGCCGAAGAGCTGGTACGCGACGAAGGCGCCGGCGAGGAACATGCCGAGGGCGACGACGAGGTACGACCAGCGCTCGGTGGCGATGTAGAGCATCGCCGCGAAGACCGCGAAGAAGAGGAGCGACGACCCGAGGTCCTTCTCCCGCACCATGACCAGGATCGAGAATGCCCAGGCGAGCACCAGGGGGCCGAGGTGCTTCGGATCGGGGAGGCTGATCCGCCCGAAGTGCCGGGTGCCGGCGGCGAGGAGCTCGCGCTTGTCGACGAGGTACGCGGCGAAGAACACCACCAGCAGCACCTTGGCCGCCTCACTGGGCTGGAAGTTGATCGGCCCGAACCGCACCCACAGCCGGGCGCCGTTGATCTCGGTGCCGATCCCCGGCAGCGAGGGCAGCAGCAACGCGGCGATGCCGAGCAGCAGGAACGTGTACTTGTACCGCTCGAGCGTGCGGATGTTGCGCACGACGACGAGCGTGACCACGAACGCGGCGATGCCGACCGCGGTCCAGATCGCCTGCACCCGGGCGAGGTCGCGGTCGAGCCGCGAGATGGTGACGTAGCCGATCCCGTTGAGGAGGAACGCGATGGGCAGCAGCGTCGGGTCGGCGCGGGGCGCGAACCGGCGGACCGCGAAGTGCGCGACCACGTACAGGCCGAGCACGGCGAGGAGGAACACCCACAGGTCGGCCGGGATGTCGGGGCGATCCGCGAGCAGGAGCAGCACGTAGCCGGCGGCGGTCACGACGACCGCGAGCAGGCCGAGCCCCAGCTCGCGGCTGCGCCGGCGACTGGCGGTGGGTGACTTCACGGCGCCGGCGCCAGGGTCGTCGGCGTGGTCGGCGGGGCACTGGTGGTGGCACCCGGCACCGTCGTCGTCGGGGGCGTCGTGGTCGTCGTGGTGGTGGTGTTGGCGCGGATGCGGGCGACGAAGGCGTTGGCGTCGTCGAGCGACGAGAACTTCTCCCGGTCCTTCACCGCCGCGAGGTCGGCGGGCCGCAGCTGGTCGGCGGCGATGGCGGTGCGCCGCTCGATGGTCGGGTCCCACCCGGCGAGACCGCCGGGCACCCCCTTGAACACGGTGACGCGGCCCTGGTGCAGGTCGACGAAGTAGCTCCGCCGCGCATACCAGCCGACCGCGCCCACGGCCACACCGAGCACGACGACGATCGGGAGCGCCCACAACAGCACCCGGCCCACGCCGCGCGCGCCGCGCCGGCGCCGCTCTCCCGCGTCCGGTGCCGGTTCTTCCTCCACGACCGTCGCCTCGATCGGCGCGACCGGTTCGGAGACCGCGCGCAGCGGCGGGTCGTCCGTGACCGCGACGACGACCGCGGTGATGTTGTCCTCGCCCCCGGCGACGTTGGCGGCGTCGATGAGCGCGGCCGCGGCGCGTGCCGGGTCCTCCTCCCGGCGCAGGGTGGCGGCGATGGTCTCGGCCTGGACCATGCCGGTGAGGCCGTCGGAGCACAGGAGCAGGCGGTCGCCGGGTGCGAGCTCGACCGGGTACACATCGACCTCGACCGACGCGTCGACGCCGAGGGCGCGCGTGATGATCGAACGCTGCGGGTGGACCGCGGCCTCGTCGGCGGTGAGGCGACCCTCGCGCACGAGCTCCTCGACCAGGCTGTGGTCGACGGTCACCTGGCGGAGCTCGCCGTCGTGCAGGAGATAGGCGCGCGAATCGCCGACGTGGCCCACCAGGACGGTGCCACCGGTCACGAGCGTCGCCGCGGTGAGCGTGGTGCCCATGCCGCGGAGCTCCTCGTCGGTGAGCGACTTGGTGAAGACCGCCTCGTTGGCGTCCTCCATCGACTCGCGCAACGGGCGTCCGTGGGTGATGGCGGAGCGCAGCGCCTCGAGCGCCGTCGCACTCGCGACCTCGCCCGCACGGTGCCCGCCCATGCCGTCGGCCACCGCGACGAGACCCATCGCGTCGTCGACGAGGTAGGCGTCCTCGTTTCCCTCACGCACCCGGCCGACGTCGGTGGCGGCCCCCGTGATCAGTCTCATTGCATCCGTTTCATGAGCCGAGCGTCACCGCACGGCCTCGGCGACGGTCTGCCCGAACTGCACGTGGTCGCCCCGCCGCAACGGCGCGGCGTAAGTGA
>DATBBL010000291.1:0-9940 GCA_036271015.1 Acidimicrobiia bacterium | reverse complement strand
CGGCGGCCGCGTCCTTCCGGGCGAGCGTGGCCAGGAGCTCGAGTGCGGGGGAGTCGCGGAACACGGGATCCGCCCCGCGGCCCTCGAGCACCGCCCACCCCAGCAGGCGAGCGGTCGTGCCGTCTCCGCTGACCATCAGGCGTTGCACCGCGTCCTCGAGGTGCTCGGCGTCGGACAGGCGTTCGGCCCCGGCGGTGGCGGCGGCGGCGTACACGACGTCGACGAGCTGCGCCTTGGCACCGAAGTAGTGGTACAGCAGACCGAAGTTCACCCCCGCGTCCTCGGCGATCTCCCGCAGGGAGACCCCCGGTCCGCGCTCGGCGATCAGGCGCCGGGCCGACTGCAGGAGGGCCTCGACGACCTCCTCGCGTCCCCGGGGGCGAGCAGCAGCCATCGACCGATGGTAGGCTTTTTAGTCACGCGACTAACAGCGCCTCGCGACGGCTCCCGCCCGGACCGACGCCCATCCGCTGCTCCCCGGAGGCCCCGATGCTGCCCACCGACGTGAAGCTGATGTCGGCCGACGACCACATGATCGAGCCCCCGCACCTGTGGGTGGACCGCGTCTCGGCCAAGCACCGCGACGCGTGCCCGCGCATCGTCGAGGTCGACGGCCGCCAGGCGTGGAGCTACCAGGGCGAGCTCACGTATATCCCGATGGGTTCGTGCCGGCCCCTTCCCGGCTTCCGGGAGGAGGGCTATCCGCCGGCGCCGGGAACGGCACGCTTCGACGAGATCCGGCCCGGTTGTTACGACCCGGTGGCGCGGCTCGACGACATGGACGTCGACGGGGTGTGGGGCCAGCTGTGCTTCCCGAACTACTCGCGGTTCGCCGGCCACCGCTTCTTCCTCGACGTCGACGACCGAGAGCTCGGGCTCGAGTGCCTGAAGGTCTACAACGACTACCTGCTCGACGAGTGGTGTGCGACCGATCCGGCGCGGCTCTACGGGGCCGTGATCCTGCCGCTCTACGACCTCGACCTCGCGATCGACGAGCTCCGCCGAGTGGCGGCCAAGGGCGCCAAGGCGATCGCGTTCTCGGAGAATCCCACCGTGCTCGGCCTTCCCTCCGTCCACACCGATCACTGGGAACCGCTGTGGTCCGTGGTCGACGAGCTCGAGCTGCCGGTGTGCATGCACATCGGGTCGTCGTCGCGACTGGTGACGACCTCGCCGGACGCACCTCCGACCGTGCTCGTGTCGTGCAACGGGCTCAACTCGATGATGGCGTGCATCGACTGGTTGATGAGCGGGATCCTCGAGCGGCACCCGCGCATCAAGGTGATCCTCTCGGAGGGCGGCGCAGGTTGGATTCCGTACGTGCTCGAGCGGGCGGACAAGGCCTTCCACGATCCGCGCATCCAGCCGAACCGCGAGATCGGCCAGACGTCGAAGGGTGGCGAGGTCCCGCCCAGCCAGCTCTTCCGCGACCACATGTACGTGTGTCTGGTCGACGAGCAGTTCGCGCTCCGCTCACTCGGCGACGTGCCCGTCGACAACCTCGTCTTCGAAGGCGATTACCCGCACGGTGACGGGTTGTGGCCTCACAACCACGAGTACCTGGAGAAGGCGCTGGCCGACGTCCCTGACGCGGACGCTCGCAAGATCGCGGAGACCAACCTCCGGAAGGTGCTGCACGTATGAGCTACGACCTGCTCGACGGCGTGCGTGTCGTCGAGCTGTCGTTGTACGCGTTCGCGCCGTCGGCGGCGGCGGTGCTCGCCGACTGGGGGGCCGACGTGGTCAAGGTGGTCCCGCCGCAGCAGGCCGATCCGATGATGGGCACGCCGATCGCCGGGCTGCCCAAGCGCGACGTCGGCGTCGCGTTCATGTGGGAGCAGCTCAACCGGGGCAAGCGCTGCATCGGCATCGACGTCTCCAATGCGGACGGCCGTGCCGTGCTGCACGACCTGGTGCGGCGCGCCGACGTCTTCATCACCAACCTCCTCCCGGGTGCGCGCGAGCGGTTCGGTGTCGAACCCGACGATCTGCACGCGATCAACCCCCGGCTCGTGTATGCGCGCGCGACCGCACACGGCGCGCTCGGTCCGGAGCGCGACGCCGGTGGCTACGACCACACCGACTTCTGGGCGCGCGGCGGCATCGGCCACAGCGCCAGCCAGGTCGCCGACGAGTTCGTACCGCAGCCCGGCCCGGCTATGGGTGACCTCACTGCCGGCGCCTCGCTCGCGGGCGCGATCGCGGCCGCGCTCTACCGGCGGGAGCGCACCGGCCGCGGTGCGGTGGTCGACGTGTCGCTCCTGTCCACCGCGATGTGGGTCGGTGCGCCGGCGGTGCTCGCCAGCGTCCTGTACGAGGTCGACACCATCCCGCGCATGCGCCACGCCGATCTGCCGAACCCGCTGGTCGCCGCCTACGCGACCCGCGACCACCGCCTCGTGTACCTCGCCGGCATCCAGACCGAGCACCACTTCGAGAACTTCTGCGAGGTCGTGGACCGTCCTGATCTCCTCGAGGACGAGCGGTTCGCCACCGGCGCCGATCGGCTACGCCACCGGGCCGAGCTGATCGCGCTCCTCGACGAGCTGTTCGCCTCGCGTGACCTCGCCGACTGGATCCGGCGGCTCCGCGACCTGTCGACGCCGTGGACCGTCGTCCAGACCGCGGCCGAAGCGGCCGTCGACCCGCAGGTCGTCGCCAACCACCTGGTGCCGAACGTGTCCGGCGCGATCGAGTATCCGTTGGTGGCGAGCCCGGCGCAGTTCGACGACGAGGCGCCCGCCCTCGCTCCCGCGCCCGACCACGGTCAGCACACCGAAGAGGTGCTGCTCGAGCTCGGGTGCTCGTGGGACCGCATCGTGGAGCTCAAGGAATCCGGCGCGGTCCTGTGAAGCCTTCGAGCATCGGACTTTTCGTGGGAGCCATGAGGGAGACGACCGGCCATCACAGAAACTCCGCGCGGTAGTCGCGGATGAACTCGGCCGCCGGGCGCGGGTACCGGCCGGTGATCTGCTGGAAGGTGTCGGTCGTGTAGTCGTTCTCGCCGGCGAGGATCGACCACTCCCGCGTGATGAGCAGCTCAGCCGTCCCGGCCGGTATCCCGGCGTCGATGAGGTGCCGGAGGAACTGAGGCTCGGCCGCGACCCGGAAGGTCACGAGCTCCCCGAGTTCAGCCGAAAGCAGTTCGAGCGCCTCCGGCCACGACATCGGGACCGGTCCGGTGAGGTCGTGGTGCCCGTTCCAAAGCGCGGGGTCGGTGAGCACGCGCAGCCCGGCCGCGGCTGCGTCGCGATGGTCGATCAAGGCCGTGCGGCCGCTGGCGGCGAGGCCGGTCCAGGTGCGTGTGGTGCGCACCTCGCTCGCGGCGGCGAGCAACGAGGCCGAGAAGATTGCCGGTCGGATGGTCGAGTACGGCACGGTGGTCGAGGAGGCGAACTCGTCGATGCTGTAGTGGGCTCGCTGGTTGATCCCGAGTGAGTTCGCTGAGGTGTTGAGCACCGCGAGGCGGGTGACCTGTTCGATCGAGGAGACTCGGGCCGCGGCGCTGATCGCGATGCGCTGGAGCACGCCCTCGATCCCGATGGATCCCATCGCGATGAACACCGAGCGGACTCCCTCGAACGCTTCAGCAAGGTCGCGTGGGTCGTCCAGGCGCGTGGGACGGATGGAAAGCCCGGGGGGTTCGCCGAAGGCGCGGCGTGCCTTGGCGGTGTCGCGAACGAGCGCAACCACTGCATTGCTGTCTGCGAGCAACCCGCGGACGACCTCGCCGCCGACGCGCCCGGTGGCACCGATCACTGCGGTCGTCATCAGTCGCGTCCGTGAGGATCAGTCACCGTTGGACGCGAAGTACGCCGCGAGGGGAGTGTCGGCGAAGTGCTCGGCGAGCAGCCGGGACACGAGCAGGATCGCTGGTGTCCACGTACGTCGGTGTGCCTTCGCTCCCGAGCGCGTTGCTCGTCGTCGACATGGGGATCCTCCCTGTTGCCTACGTCGCCAGCTCATCGAGGATGTCGGCGAACTCCATCTCTGCCTGTCGGGTTTGGAGCCCACTCCGCATGGCGGCTTGGATGCGGCGTTGCGTCTCGGCGTTGTGCACTTCCTCGGCGAAGAGATCGGAATCGCGCCGGAAGTCTTCGGTCGGTGCGAGGGTGAGCGCGTTGACGCGATCCTTGATCGCGAGCAGGCCGTCAGCCGGGAAGCCGGCGATGCGGTGGGCGAGCTCGCTCACGAACGCACCGAGCGAGGTCGCGGGCAGCGCTCGATTGATCCATCCGTACCGTTCGGCGAGCTCGGCGTCGTAGTCTCCCGCGCTCAACAGGACCTCGAGGGCGCGGGCGCGGCCCACGAGCCGGGCGAGGTACTGGGTCGCGCCGCCTCCCGGGATCTGACCGAACGCCGCCTCGAACTGCGCGAAGACCGCGGACTCGAGCGCGGCGAACCGCATGTCGCACGCCAGCGCGAACTCGCTGCCGGCGGACCGCACACGACCCTCGATCTGCGCGATGGTGACGACGCGGCTCGCGCTCAGGTGGCGGAACAGAAGCGCGATCGAGGGTACGCCGGTCAGCTTGGCCGCTTCTTGTCGGTACTCCGGGATGCGCGTGAGGTCGACGTGCGAGATGAAGTAGTCGGGGTCGCCGCTCTTGAACACGAGGACCTTGCAGGTCTCGTCGGCCTCGGTTCGCTGGATCACAGAGACGAGATCGCGAACCAGCTCCGGGCCGAGGAGGTTCATCGGTGGAGCGAGGATCTCCGCGAAGAGCACCGGCCCATCGAGCACCACGGTGATCGTCTCGAACGTCCAGGCATCCTGCTCCGCCGGGTCGCTCACGGCGCGGAAGCCGCGATCGCACGCTCCAGTGCCGCGAAGCTCGCGCTCACCGCGGCGCCGCCCAGCGCCAGAGGCGTTCCTTGCCGTCGTCGCGTCGGTAGCGCGCGTACACCACGAGGTCCATCGCCGCCGTTCCGATGGCGCCGGCCAGTGCGCCGCTGGCGACGTTGCGCACGAGCTTCACGGCTGCGACGACTTCGCCGGGTAGTCGCGCGCTTCAACGGCCTTCACGCTGTTGTGAAACGCCTTCACCAAGCGACTCTTGCCGACGCTCCCGAGCACGATCCCGAGGAACTTTCCCTTCGCGTTCTTTCCCTCGCGCACGACGACGTAGTCGATCTCGGTGGTGCCGTCGGCATTGCGCGTGAACCGGTAGTCGTGGCCGGAGCTGCCGCCCCAGGTGTTGGAGTCGGTGGTCCGGGCGACGACGTGGTTCGGATCGCTCCAGTCGTACGACAGGCGTTCCCAGACGCCACCGGAGCCTTCGGTGACATCGGCGTGCCCGGGCCGCTGCTCGTGCACCTTCAGGTAGCTGTCGGCGCTGTTGCCGAAGATCTCCGACCGGCCGGGCCCGAAGTCCGTGAGGGCGGCGGTGTACTGCTCCGGCGTCGCGATCGTGGTCTCGTGCATCTTGAGCGTGGACATGGTGACCCCTTTGCTCGTTGGTGACGGCTCGTTCGGGTAGCAGTGTGCCCATCTGCTCGGCGCGGCGGCGGAGGCGCAGCCCACGGTGGCATCGCGGCCCCGCGGGTCGCGCCCGCGGTACACCCTGGTCCCGACCCGGGTTCACGCACTCCGCGCGCGGTCGACCACCCCGCGTGAGAGCCGAGCGGGACTCCCGACCGAGGCGGTGGTACGGGTCCACGCCACCGAACCCGCGGCACACCAGGGACGTCCACGGGCGCGACCGCCGAGACGGAGGGCGAAGCTCGACGTCGAGCGCACCACGAGGAGCACCGACATGGCGGCCTTCGACTACGACGTCGTGATCATCGGCCTGCCCGCTCTCCGGAGGTCTGCTCACCGGGACCACGATCACGTGCCAGTGCCGCGGTTCCCGATTCGACCTTCCGACCCGGGCGGTGATCGCCGGCCCCGCGATCCAGGCGTTGACCGTGCACGAGGTGAGAGAAGTCGACGGCTCCGTCCAGGTGCGAGCATGACCTGCGCCGGGCGAGGACGACGGGAGGCGGACGATGGCTGAGCCGGGTCACATCCTGGTGACCGGCGCCGGCGGCGGGGGAGTCGCCGACGTGGGCGGCAAGGTCGTGGCGTTGCTGCGTCAGCAGGGACGCGCCGTGCGGGCGATGGCGCACCACGACGACGACGGCGCCGCCGCCCTGCGCGCGCTCGGGGCCGAGGTCGTCGTCGGCGACCTCCTGCGCCCCGTCGATGTCGCGACGGCCCTCGACTCGGTGCCGCGAATGTTCTTCAGCATGAGCTTGTCTCCGTCCTACCTCGAGGCCACCGCCACCGTGGCGACGGTGGCCCGTGCCGTCGGTCACCTGGAGGCACTCGTCGCCATCTCCCAGATGACGGTGTCCCAGATGGACGCGCTCAGCATGAGCGAGTCACACCATCAGCGGCTGCACTGGCTGTCGGAGCAGGTGTTGAACTGGTCCGGGCTTCCGGTCGTACACGTTCGCCCGACCGTCTTCTTGGACAGTCCGTTGTTCACGACCTTGGCCGCGCGCTCCATCGCCGACAGTGGCACCATCCGGCTTCCATTCGGGGCCGGTCGGACATCGCCGATCGCGGCCGACGACGTGGCCCGGGTCGTCGCCACCATCCTGACGGACCCGGGGCCGTACATCGGCCGGGTCTTCGAGCTGACCGGGCCCCGGTCACAGGACATGAACGGCGTCGCCGAAGAGTACGCCCGCGCGCTGAGCAGGCCGGTCGCCTACGTCGACGTCCCGTGGGAGACGTGGGCCGAGCAGGTGCTCGCCTACGCCAACCTCGGACCGTACGTCGATGAGCACCTCGCCACCATGGCCCGGCTGCACCGCGAGAATCGGTATGACCGAATGACCACCACAGTCGAGGAGATCACCGGTCGTCCTGCGCAGTCCGTCGAGGAGTTCATCGCGCAGCGAAGAGACTTGTTCGCCGGGTGACGTACAGCACGACGGCCGAACCGTCCATCTCCGGGGCCGAATCAGGGAGCACACATGGATCTGATGCTGACGGACAAGGTCGCGATCGTCACGGGCGCGAGCAAGGGCATCGGATTGGCGGTGACGCATGGGCTGACCGGCGAAGGTGCCCGGGTCGTCGCGGCCGCGCAGTCCGTGTCCACGCTGTCGGGACTCGAGGGGGTGACCGCGGTGGCGGCCGACCTCTCCGACCCGGACGCACCGGCAGGTCTCGTGCGGCGCGCGATCGACGAGTACGGGCGCGTCGACATCCTGGTGAACAACGTCGGTGGCGTGAAGCTCCGACTCGACGGTTTCCTCGCCACCACGGACGATGATTTCGCCTGGGCGATGCAGATGAACTTCTTCATCGCGTTGCGTGCGACACGCGCCGCGCTCGTTCCGATGCTCGCGCAAGGTGGCGGCGCGATCGTCAATGTCTGCTCTGTCAACGCGTTCTTTCAACCCGACGGCGGCACGATCGACTACGGCGCGGCCAAGGCCGCGCTGCTGAACCTGTCGAAGTCGTTGGCGCAGGAATTCGGGCCGCAGGGGATCCATGTGAACTGCGTTTCACCGGGACCGGTCGCCACCGACCTCTGGCTGGGTGAACACGGTGTGGCGGAGACCGTCGGCGCCAAGATGGGTGTCGACGCCGATGCCGCGCGCGACGCAGTCGTCGCCGGGATCGGCGGTTTCGCGACCGGTCGGTTCACGACCCCGGAGGAGGTGGCCACGCTGGTCGTCCTCCTGGCCTCGGACCGCACCGCCAACGTCACCGGTGCGAACTACGTGATCGACGGCGGCTTGATCAAGACGACCTAGACATCGGTCCACGCGCGGCGCGGCGTCGGTGGGACTCCTGGTCGCACCCCGGGTCTGCGCCGGCATGTCACCGAGCCGTGGCGGCTGCCACTGGCGCGAGGTGACCCCGGCCAGGGTTCACCCACGCCGAGACCAGGGGTGTCCACGGGTTCGGTGGCCGGCGTCGAGCGCGACGGTGGCCCCAGACCGGCTGGCGACGGCGACCAGCTCCCCGTGATCGTCAGGAGAGCTGTCGTCGTTCGACGATTACGGCAGCGTGGAATGGTGAAGGAGGAATCATGATCGTCACGAATCCGTTCCGTCTGAGCTCGTGGACGAAGCGTCAGGTCGACGCCGTGAGTCGAGGGTGGTGGGTGCTGCTCCTCACGGGCGTGCTCAGCGTCATCGCCGGCGGGATCATCCTGAGCACCGACTGGACCGTCTCCGATCTCGCCGTGTTCATCGGCGCGCTGCTCGTGGTCCGCGGCATCTTCGTGATGTTCAGCGTTCCCCTCGACGGAGCTGTGCGCGGGTGGTCGATCGGGCTCGGGGCGCTGGAAACCCTCTTCGGGATCGCCGTCTGGGCCTGGCCCGGCCCGACGCTGCTGGTCATCGCGTTCGCGATCGGTTGGTGGGTGCTCTTCAGCGGCATCATGACCGTCGCCGGCGCGATCAGTGGTCGTGGCGTGCTGCCGTACTGGGGGCTGATATTGGCGCTCGGCATTCTCGAGGGCATCTTCGCGCTCTGGCTCCTGGCCCGCCCCGGCATGACGCTCGTCGTCGCCATCCTCGCGATCGGGCTCTGGTGCCTGATCTACGGCGTCGTGCAGATCGTGATCTCGTTCGAGGTGAAGAACCTGCCGGACCGGGTCGCCGAGTTCGGCCGCGGCCTCGCGTCCGTGTCCGACGAGCGATCGGATGCGGCTGCGAACCATTGAGCGAGTGGACGAACGCGGTTTCGCTTGATCGGAGGTGACGACGAGGTGCCGAAAACACCAACGACTCGTCGGCCACAGCACGACGCCCGCTGCGCACGAGGAGCGCCGAACGCTTTGGAGGCAGACCATGAATGCTGACGTCGACACGACACTCCGGCGATGACGCGGTTCGGGCGTGTGCATCTCCCGCCGTTCGACGGGGCGACCACCTGGCTCAACTCGGAGCCGCTCGGTCCGGCCGAGCTGCACGGCCACGTCGTCGTCGTCGACTTCTGGACCCTCACGTGCATCAACTGGCTGCGCACCGAGCCCTACGTCCGCGCTTGGTCGCAGGCCTACCGGGACGACGGTCTCGTCGTGATCGGGGTGCACACGCCGGAGTTCTCCTTCGAGCACGAGATCGAGCAGGTGCGGCACGCGGTCACGGAGCGAGCGATCGACTACCCGGTCGCGGTCGACAACGACTATGCGATCTGGAACGCGTTCGACAACCACTACTGGCCGGCGCTGTACTTCGTCGATGCGGACGGCATCGTCCGCGACGACCACTTCGGCGAGGGTCGCTACGAGCAGTCCGAGCTGGTCATCCAGCGGCTGCTCGGCGTGGAGCGCGACCTCGTCTCGGTCGAGGGGGTCGGTGTCGAAGCCGAGGCGGACTGGGAGCACCTGCGCACGCCCGAGAGCTATCTCGGGTACGGGCGGAGTGAGCGCTTCGCATCACCCGGCCGTGCCGCCCTCGACGAACGCACGACCTACGAGCTCCCGGAACCTCTGCGCTCCAACCAGTGGGCGCTGGCCGGGGAGTGGACGATCGAGAGCGAGAAGGTCGTGCTCGACGAGGCCGGTGGGAGCATCGCGTTCCGGTTCCATGCACGCGACGCGCATCTGGTGCTGTCGCCTGGCACGGGAGCGGCGATTCCGTTCCGCGTGCTGCTGGATGGCGAGGCTCCGGGCGCGTCGCACGGCGTGGACGTCGACGACGAGGGCAACGGCGTGCTCCGGGACGGGCGCCTGTACCAGCTCGTGCGCGAGCACGACGCAGTCCGTGAGCGGACCATCGAGATCACGTTCCCCGAGCCTGGTGCCGAGGCCTACGCGTTCACGTTCGGATAGCACGAGTCGGCGCATGAGGGAGGGAGTCGCGCGCCGGGTGTGGTCCCGGTCGTCTGGCGCGCCCGCTCCGGGATCGTCCGGCGTCACGGAAGCGGAGCGCCGAATAGGGCGGCGACGAGTCCGGCGGCGGCGGCGAGCAACAGGGTCATCACGAC